>CAZEDU010000063.1:0-9726 GCA_964511185.1 uncultured Myxococcaceae bacterium
ACCATCACCGCGCGCGGGGTGATGGTCACCGCCACCGTGTCCTTCGGCGTCAGCCGGGTGGTCGAGATCGGCGGCCGCACGTCCTCCGACGACGTCACCGAGACCGTGCTCGCCGAGTACGACTTGAGCAAGAACACGAGGATGATGGTCATCATGTCCATCATCGCGACGATGTTCAGCTCCTTGATCTCCTCGGCCGAATCCCGGTCCTTGCGCTTCTTGCGCGCGAGCGCGCGTCGAAAGCGCATCCGCTGAATCTGATCTCGGGTGGGCTCCGCGACGTTCGCCATGGCTAGAACGCCCCCAACGTCACGTCCGGAAACAAGAGCCCCCGGTCCGATCCCATCGACTCGCGGCACGCGTCCATCGTGGCGACCAGCGCCTCGTAGGGCACCGCGCTCTCCGCCGCCACGATGATCTTCGTCTCGCTCGGGAACGCCGCCTTGATCTGCCGGATGCGCGCGTTCAAGCCCGCGTAGTCGTACTCCTGGCTCGCGAGCAGCGGCACCGTCGGCTCACCCTGCCCCGCCACCGCGTCCTGCCCGTCCTCGGTCTGCCCGAGCACCGCGCCGGCGCCCGCGATGTAGAAGCCCTTCTTCGAGATGCTGACCGACAAGAGCAGCTTCGGCGCCTCCCCCGTGTCGCCCGCCGCCGCGCCGGCCCCGTAGCTGGGCGCGCTCACGTTCAACACGCCGAAGCTGGCGAGCCCCGTCATCGACAGAAGCATGAAGATGATGAGGTTCATCAGCACGTCGAGGTAGGGCACGATGTTCAGCTCACCGTGCGTTTCCTCTTCGCTGGGCCTCAGCTTCCGCCGCGAGTAGTAGAAGGCCATGCCGGTCGGGCCCGCCTTACGCCAAGTTACGCCGCGCTCTGGTCGGCGACTTCCTCACCACGGCGCGACAGCTCGTTCTCGAGCTTCAGCGCCGACAGCTCGATCACCTCGAGCATGCGCTTGGAGTACGCCGACAAGAACAAGTGGAAGATGATGCAGGTCACGGCGATCGACAGACCGAACGCGGTGTTGTTGAGCGCCTCGGCGATGCCTTCCGAGAGCACCATCTGCTTCTGATCCGCGGGGATGTTGCCGAGCGACTGGAAGGTGCGGATGAGGCCGAAGATGGTACCGACCAGACCGACCAGCGTGGCGATGTTGGCGAGCGACCAGAGCCACTGAATCCGCGTGGTCACCGCCGGCCCGTGATCGAGCACCGCCTCTTCGACCGCCTTGGCGATCTCCAGCTCGCCCTTGTCCGCCCGCGCCAGCCCGGCGCGGACCACCTTGGCGAGCGGCGAGTTCGGCGCCGCGCCGCACAGCTTGAGCGCCCGGTCGCGGTTGCCGCTCTTGATGAGCTTGACGATCTGCTCCATGAACGGCGCGGCGTTCAGGTTGTACCGGAACATCAGCGTCACGATGCGCTCGATGATCACGGCGATCGCGCAGGCGAGCCAGAACAGGTTCAGGTACATGAAGAACCCGCCCTGCTGGAAGAACCGCACGACGGATTCGAAGAAACTGCCCCCCCCGGCATTGGCGGGCGCGTTGTTCAACACCACATCGAGGACATCACCGAAGTGGGTCACCCAGGTGCTGGCGCTCATTCGCTCTCGTTTTCCTTGTTGGGAATCGAGCGCAGTTTTAGTTCCCAGCGCTCGAACCTGTCAATCATTCGTTCTCGGTATCTTACGAGAATAATTCAAGGTTTCAGGCTTGGGGCGTAGGGCTCGCCGGGCCGGTCGCTGGCGGCGGCGCGCTCTCGATGTCCCGGCGATAATCGCACTCTTTGTTGGGGCACGCGATGTAGGCGCCGTCACGTTTCGAGTACTTCTGCAGCAGGTACGGTGACTGGCAACTCGGGCAGGCCTCGGGCAGCGGCCGGTCCCACGCCGCGAACTTGCATTCGGGGTACCGGTTGCAGCCGAAGAAGATCTTCCCGCGGCGGCTGCGGCGCTCGGTCAGGTAGCCCACCTTGCACTCGAAGCAGTTGACCCCAATCGACAGCGGCTTCGAGCTCTTGCAGTCCGGGTAGCCGGAGCAGGCCATGAAGCGCCCGAAGCGGCCGCGCTTGATGACCATCGGCTTGCCGCACTTGTCGCAGACCTCGTTGGTGGTCTCCTCCTCCACCACCACGACCTTGCCGTCGACCTCTTTGAAGTCCTTCGTGTTCTTACAGTTGATGTCGGGGTCGTTGTAGCCGCTGCACGCGAGGAAGCGGCCCATCTTGCCCCACTTGATCACCATGGCGCTGCCGCACTTCTCGCACTTCACGTCGGTGGGGATCTCTTCGCGCTTCACGTCGCGCATCTCGACTTCGGCGCGCTTCAGCGTCTCTTGAAACGGCGTGTAGAAGTCCTGCAGCACCTGCTTCCACTTCACCTCGCCCTCGGAGATGCGGTCGAGCTGCTCCTCCATCCCGGCGGTGAACTGCACGTCCATCTCCTTGGGGAACGCCTTCACCAGCTCTTCGGTGGTGATCTGCCCCAGGTCGGTCGGGTGAAAGCGGCCCTCGAGCTTGTCGACGTACTTCTTGTCCTGAATGACCGAGAGGATCGACGCGTAGGTCGACGGCCGGCCGATCCCCTTGTCCTCCAGCTCCTTGACCAAGGTCGCCTCCGAGAAGCGGGGCGGCGGCTGGGTGAAGTGCTGCTCGGGGTTGAGCTTCAGGAGCTTGAGCTTCTCGCCTTCGGTGAGCGGCGGCAGCTCCCACGGCGCGTCCTCGTCGACTTCCTGGCCTTCCTTCTTCGCCTTCTCGCGCTCGGCCTCCTCCTCGGGCGTGAGCGTGGCGCCGTACACCGCCAGGTAACCGGGGAACTTCAGGGTCGAGCCGCTGGCGCGGAAGGTCGCGCGGGCCGCGTTGATGTCCGCCGAGGTCTGGTCGTAGACGGCCGGCTTCATCTGGCACGCCACGAAGCGGTTCCAGATGAGCTCGTAGAGCCGGAACATGTCGGGCTCGAGGAACGACTTCACCTTGTCGGGCGGGTACTCGAGCGAGGTCGGACGAATCGCCTCGTGCGCGTCCTGCGCGCTCTTCTTCGACTTGTAGACGATCACCTCGGGCGGCAGGTAGTCGGCGCCGTACTTCTGGCCGATGAGCTGCCGCACCTGGTCCACGGCCTCGTTCGACAGGCGCACCGAGTCGGTACGCATGTACGTGATGAGCGCGGTCTGCCCTTCTTCGCCCAGCTCGACCCCTTCGTAGAGCCGCTGCGCCAGGGTCATCGTCTTCTTCGCCGAAAAGTGCAGCCGGTTGGCCGCCTCTTGCTGCAGCTTCGAGGTGATGAACGGCGCCGGCGGGTTGCGCCGACGCTCGCGCTTGTCGACCTTGGCGACGACGTACTCGGCGCCGGTCAGCGACTGGACGAGCGCGTCGGTGACCGCCTTGTCCTTCAGCTCGATCTTCTTGCCGTCCACCTTCGACAGCCGCGCCTTGAACGGCGGAGGCAGGCTCGCCTCCAGGTCGGCGTCGAGCGTCCAGTACTCCTCGGGCACGAACGCCTTGATCTCGTTCTCGCGCTCGACCACCAGCCGCACCGCGACCGACTGCACGCGCCCAGCGGACAGGCCGCGGCGCACCTTCTTCCAGAGGATCGGAGAGATCTGGTAGCCGACGAGCCGGTCCAGGATGCGGCGCGCCTGCTGCGAGTCGTAGTTGGCGCGGTTCAGCTCGGTCGGGTGCTCGATGGCCTGCTGAATCGCCTTCTTGGTGATCTCGTTGAACAGCACGCGGTGCGCGTTGTCGTGCTTGATCTCCTCGCTGATGTGCCAGGCGATCGCCTCGCCTTCGCGATCGGGGTCGGTGGCGAGGAAGACCTTCTGCGCGGTCTGCGCGTACTTCTTGATCTCGTCGAGGACCTTCTCCTTCCCCTTCACCACCTCGTACTGGGGCTTGAAGCCCTTCTCCACGTCGACGCCCATCTTGCTCTTGGGCAGGTCCTTCACGTGGCCGACCGACGCCTTGACCTGGAAGTCCTTGCCGAGGTACTTGTTGATCGTCTTCGCCTTGGCCGGCGACTCGACCACCACGAGGAACTTGCTGCCCCGGACCGGCTTGCTGCTCGTTGCCTTGCCGTCGGCGTGGGCGACCACGGTGGCGAGCGCCTTCTTCGCCTTCTTGGCCTTCGCGGGCGCCTCCGACGCCTTCGCCACCACGCGGTTGCGGGCGGCCTTCGGCTTGGCCGAGGCGACCTTGGCCGCCGCGGTCTTCGCCTTCGCCGGGGTCTTCTTCGTCTTCTGAGGCATTCCTCGTCGTCTCCTTACACTCTTTCGTACCGCTTGCCGGGCTGTTGCGTGACGAGCCCGAGCAGCTCCAGCTCGGTCAACGCGCTCGACAGCGCGCCCGACGTCAAAGCGCTCGACACCAGCATCGAGTCGAAGTCGCTGGGTGTGCTCCCCAACAACGCGTAGATGGCCTTCGCTTCAGGCGAGAGCTCGTCGACTTCGGGAGGCGGCTGCGCGCGGGCCGAGCTCCCCGCCTGCCGCCCGACCGCCTGCAGAAGGTCCTCGACCGAAGCGCACAGCTCGGCCTCGCCCTTCTTGATCATCTCGTGGGTGCCCGCGGTCCACGGGTCGGAGATCAACCCGGGCAACGCCATCACCCGGCGGCGCTGCTCTCGGGCGTAGCGGACGGTGTGCGCCGCGCCCGACTTGGGTCCGGCGCGAACCACCAGCACCAGCTCGGACGCGCCCGAGATGAGCCGGTTGCGCCTGGGAAACGTCGCCTGGTTCGCGCGCACGTCTGGCGGAAACTCGCTGAACACCACGCCGTCGGCGCGCAGCACGTCGCGCAAGAGCGGCTTGTGCCCCGCGTCGATCTCGTCGAGCCCCGACCCCAAGAAGGCCCACGTCTCCCCGCGCGCCTGAACCGCGCCCTGGTGGCACGCGGTGTCGATGCCCTCGGCCGCGCCGGACACGATGCCCACGCCCGCCCGCGCGACCTCTTCGGCGAGCCGCCGCGCCAGGTCTTCGTTCGCGCCGCCGACCCGGCGCGAGCCCACCATCGCCACCCGCGGGCGGTACGGCTTCACCTGGCCGAAGTAGAAGAGCACCGGCGGCGCGCCGGCCACCTCGGCGAGCCGGCCCGGGTAGTCGGCGTCGTTCCGGTACGCGATCGACATGCGCGCGGCGTGGGCCTGCTCCTCGGTGCTCTCGGCCAGCTGCGCCAAGGTCTCCACCTCGGCCAAGCGCTGGAGCGCCCCCTCGGGGAGCTTGACCTTGCCCGACCATTCACGCGAAGGAAGGGTTGCCAGGTCGCCCAGGGGACCGCAGGCTTGGCGGACGTCCTCCAGCGCCTTGGGGCCGACGCCCGGCAAGGCCCAGAGCCCGAGCAGGGCCTGTCGCGTCCGCGTCTGTGTCGTCAACCCCGTCAACGTCTTCGCACCTATATTCACCTATATTAAGGTGGAGCCAGGCTTCTACGGGGCGTTCCTATAAGGGCGCCAAACGCATGGGTCAAGGCCCGGGCGGTCGGGCGGGACCGCTCTGACCCTCGAAACCCAAGCCACTTTGGAGGGTTACGAGGCGAGTGACGGCTACCGCGCGGCCTGCTGCAGCCCCGCCTCGCCGGTGCGCATCCACACGCGATCGCCGGGGACCACCTCGCGCAGCGATCGGATCATCAGGCAGGTGGTGCTCTTCTCCTTGACCTCGATCGCCATGCAGGTGGCGATCTCTTCGATCGGATAGTCGTCGTCACCGTTGAACGGCGTGAACAGGTCCAATTGGGTGCCGTCGCCCTGGCGCAGCACGTTGAAGGTGTTGCCCGGCTGCACCCCGTCCGCCGTGCCTTTGTCGATGACCACGTGGTGGTGCTCGCCGATGAGGGTCAGGTTGGGCTCGAGCGTGGTGACGACGTACGCGCGCATCTCGCGGTCGTTCGCCTTCTGGTTCACCACCTTGTGGATCTGCTCGCCGTAGGGCCCGATGAGATCGCCGCGGCGGATCTCGTCCCACGCGTTCTCGATGATCGCCGTCGCCACCGTCTTCGACAGCTTCAACACCCGCGCGGTGCCGAGCAGCTTGGTGGTGTACCCGAAGTGGCCGCGCGTCGCGGGGTGGTCGACCTGGTTGACGGTCTTGTAGATGAGGTACCGCTCGCCCACCTTCGGGGTCTGGTTCTTGGCGAAGCGGATGTAGATGGAGTCGGGGTTCGACAGCATCTCGGACTCGGCGAACGACCCGTCGATGCGGCCCGACTCTTCGATCTCTTTCTTGGTCACGAAGCCCACGTGCGAGACGCGGGTGCCGGGCTTGGGCGTGAAGCCGATCTTTCCGGTCACCTGGATGGGGCTCGCCTCTTCGCCCGACATCAGATCCGGCGGCGTGTCGATGCTGTCGCCCGGCAGCTCCGTGACGCCGTTGTCGGACCCCGTGTCGGTGTCGCTCGCGTCGGCGACCTCGACCTGCGCCGGGACCTCTTCGCCCTGCGGGAAGAAGCGCACCAGGTTGCCCGGGTAGATCCAGTGCGGGTTGGCGATCTCGGGGTTGTACGACCAGACCTTCGGCCAGTACCACGGGCTGCCCAGGTAGCTCTGCGAGAGATCCCAGAGCGTGTCGCCCCGCACGACCGTGTGGACTTGGCCGGGGGCGGTCTCGCGCGCGCCGGGCTGCGCCGCCTGTGGCCGCGAGGGCATGTCGACCACGTCGGCGCCCTGCGACTCCGTGGCGTCGGCGTCGCCCTCGGTGACCTGCTGCTCGTCGTCCGCTTGCTCGTCCTGAGCGAACGCGACCGGCGAGAACAACTGCGCGGCAAGGAGGGCGGACAGGAGTCTCTGGCGCATGGCTGTTAGCTCCGTGGACTGCGAAACGTCATGGGCTGCCTGAACTGCTGGAAGGTGCTGCGCTCGGCATCGACGACAGCCGTGCTTGGGCCTGCGCGGCCGCCGCGGTGCCCGGGTAGTCGCGCGTGACCTGCTGGTACACGGCGCGCGCCTCGGCGAGCCGGTTCAGCCGAACGCGGCACTCCCCGAGCTTCACCATCGCCTCCACCACCGCGTCGCCCGCCGGGTACTGCTGCATCAACCGCTCGAAGGTCTGCGCCGCGCCGTCGTAGTCGCCCAACCCCATTAATCCCACGCCCGAGAAGTAGAGCGCGTTGTCCGCCTTCGGGTGCTTCGGCGCCAGCTGCGCGAACTGTTGCAGGCGGTCGACCCCGCCTTCGACGTTGCCGGTCTTGAGCGCCGACAGCCCCGCGTCGAAGTACGCGTCGCCCAGCTCGATGGGCAGCTCGCCTTCCCCTTCCGCCTCGGCGGACGCGGTCTGCGTCTGGGCCACCAGCTCTTCGGTCACGTCGGGCGACGGCTCCACCACCGCGATGGTCGTGTCCACCGGCGGCGCGGGCTCCCTCTTCGGCTTGAGCTTGACGACGGTGAGCGACGGAATCGCCTGCTCGTCTTCGTTCGCCGCGGGAGCGCTCGGCGCCTTCGCCGCCGGGGCGCGGGCCTTGTCGAGGAGCTCGAGCCGCTCGAGCCTGCGCTCGACGCGCGCGTTCTGCTCCCGCATCGCGCGGAGCTCGGCGCGCAGCTCGGTCAGCTCCGCCTTCGACGAAGCATCGGTCGCGCAAGCGACGAGCGCGAAGCACGGCGCGATGAACAGAAGCCGACGAATGATGAACCCCTCGGCGCCGCGGTGAAGAAGTCGAAGCGGCGCGAAATCTTTGAAAATTCTACGAACCGCCCTTTTCCACCGTCAAGAAAGCACCCGCGCGCAGGTCGGCACTTGCACACACCTGGCCGGCGGCTTCGTCATGGGAACCGGCAGACCACGTAGGACAGATGGCGGCCGGACACCCCGCGATCGCGCCGATGAGAATAGAAGAGCGCCGGATCGCACGCGGTGCACTGCGGCAGCACGTCGACCTGGGAGCGGGGTACGCCCAGCTCGACCAAGGTGTGCTCGAGCGCGCGGACCAGATCGAGCTTCGGGCCCAGGCCGTTCGCGGCGGGCTCGACCACGTCGGGCGCGAAGGCGGCGACGAAGCGCTCGGCCAAATCCGGCGACACCTCGTAGCAGCAGCGGCGAATCGACGGGCCGATCGCCACCAGAAGATCTGCGGGGCGAGCGCCGCGCTGGAGCAATGGCTCAACGGCGTGCCGCAGGATGCGCGCGTGCGTTCCACGCCAGCCGGCGTGCACCGCGGCGACGCGGCGGCGCTGCGGGTCCACCACGAGAATCGGAACGCAGTCCGCGGTGCGCACGCCCACCGCCAGCCCCTCGGTCTGGGTGATGAGCGCGTCCGCTTCACCCAAGGGCGCGCTCGGGGCGTCGCCCTGCCCCAGCCGATCGGCCCACAGCACGCCGACGCCGTGGACCTGCGAGACGGTGGCGAAGGCCCCGGCCGTCAGCCCTTCGAAGGCCGCCAGCCGACGCAGGTTCTCCGCCACGTTCTGTGGCGAATCCCCGACGGAAACCGCGAGGTTGAGCGAAGCGAACGGCCCGTCGGACACGCCCCCGGGCCGGGTCGAAAACCCATGGGGCACCGGAAGCAGCTTCGAGGTCAAAACACGAAGGGTCACGACCGCGTCATCCCCGTTTGACAGAGTGCGTCAGGGTGCGAAACACTCCCACAGCTCTCGCATGGCCTATCGCCTCAACTCCGTCGGCCGCAAGCTCTTCCTCAGTATTGCTCTGCCCGCGGTGTTGTCGACGGTGCTCGGGCTGGCCGTCTTTGCGCGCCGCGCGATGAACGCGGTGCAGACGTCGACCGAAGAGCACGCCGACGCGGTGGCCGACCTGCTCGCCAACACGTTCACCTACGCGGAAGAAGGCCGGCCCCACCGCGCGGTGGCGAACCTCATTCACTCCGACAACGCGGCGCTGCGCTACGTGTCGGACGTGCGGGTGATCAACCGCGCCGGCGTGGTGCGCTGGTCGCGCAACGTCGAAGAGGAAGGCCGGCCGGCCCGCGACGCGGACAAGCTGTGGGCCACGGGGCCGACGCGCGTGTGGCTGTCCGACGATCGCGCGCAGATTCGCCGCCCCGTCGGAGGGGTCGCCTGCGCCGGGTGCCACGTCGGCGAGCCGACCATGCAGCTGGGCCTGCTCGAGCTGTCGATCGACGAGCCCAAGCTCCAGCAAGAGGTGTCGTCGGTCTTCAAGGACGCGCTCACCTTCGTGCTGGTCTTCACCCTCGCCATCTCGGCGGCGACCGCGCTCTCGCTGTACGTGTTCCTGCGCCGGCCGCTGCGGCGGCTGACCAAGGCGATGGGCCGCGCCGAGGAAGGTGACTTCCTGGTGCGCGCCGATCTCAAGACCCAGGACGAGCTGGGCACGCTCGCGGCCGCGTTCAACCGCATGCTCGCGCGGATCACCGACATGAAGGCGGTGGAGATAGACACCACGCGGGACCTGCACGCGGCCCAGGAGCAGCTGCGCCTCAAGCAGGCGCTGAGCGACAGCAACGAGCAGCTGCAGCGGCGCGTCACCGAGCTCACCACCCTCTACGACGTCGCGCGCTCGCTCAACTCCACGCTCGACCTGGCCGAGCTCTTCTCGCGCATCAGCCAGCTGGTGCCGGAGCGGCTCAAGATTCCGCAGTTCTCGGTGATGCTGCTCACCCCCGAAGGGAAGCTCGAGGTCCGCTCCGCCTACCCCGCCGGACGCGGCACCGAAGGTCTGTCGTTCGACATGGGCGAGGGCGTGTGCGGCCGCGCCGCGCAGTCGCAGCGCGCCATCTACGTGCCGGCGATCGAGAACGAGTCGACCTTCAGCCTGCGCGGCGGCACCACCAA
>CAZEDU010000063.1:9736-15733 GCA_964511185.1 uncultured Myxococcaceae bacterium
GGGTCGCGGCTCGCTGCTCGCGGTGCCGATGGTGCACAAGGGCACCCTGCTCGGCGTGCTCAACTTCGAGCGGCCCGAGATGTCCAGCTTCGCGCCAGAGGAGATCGAGTTCCTCACCGCCGTCGCCGACCAGGTGTCGATCGCCGTGGCCAATGCGGGCCTGCACGAGAAGACGGTCGAGCTGTCGATCACCGACCCGCTCACGGGCGTCGCCAACCGCCGTCACCTGTTCAGCCGGCTGGACATGGAGATCGCGCGCGCCAACCGCTTCGGCACGCAGGTGTCCATCCTGATGATCGACATCGACCACTTCAAGAAGCTCAACGACTCGGCCGGCCATCGCGCCGGCGACCAGACGCTTCGGCAGGTGTGCGATCTGCTCAAGAGCACCATCCGCCGCGTCGACACGCTCGCGCGCTACGGCGGCGAGGAGTTCGTGCTCGTGCTGCCGCAGGTCACCAAGACCGAAGCCGTCGAGGTCGCCGACAAGCTGCGCCGCGCGATCGAAGAGGCGCCGATGGAGCACCGGCACGTTCAGCCGGGCGGGCGCATCACCATCTCGGTCGGCGTGGCGAACCTGCCGGTCGACGCGACAACGATGGACCGGCTCGTCGACTGCGCGGACTCGGCGCTGTACGCCTCGAAGCGCGGCGGGCGAAACCTCGTCACCGGCTACGCGCCGGGCATGGAGCTGCACCCCGGCCGCGAGCGCGGCCCGCATTCGAAGAAGGGCAAGACGGGCGAGAACCCGATTCCCGAAGACGAGCTGAAGCGAAGCGAAGGGACTTGAAGCGCGGACGTCAGTCGTGCGACTGCGCGCGGCGCTCGTCGGACTCCAACGGCAGCAGGCGAACCGGCCGCCGGCCGCTCGGCACCCGGCGCTCGACCGACAGGCGGCCCTCGCGGACCGTGAGCGACGGAGACGCGACCCAACGGGTGATCTCTCCCGTGGCCGTCCGGGCCTGCTCACCCTTCGCGTTGCGTCCGCCTGAGCTCGACATGGTCATGATCGACAGCAAGACGAAGGCCACCGGGTGTGTATTCCCAAGCACGCCAAAGGTCTCGACGCGCAGGAAGGCCCACATCGGCGCCTGCGGCATCGAGGTGCCCGGCGCTGGTGTGCCCCCACTCCAGCCTTCGGAGTGAAACGTTAAGGAATATTCAGTGCTCGCAGCGCGCGGCCCCCGCCCTGCGTCTCGACGCGCAGGAGGAGCACCGCGCCCGACGGCGCGGCGCGAATGGCCGCCACCAGGTCGCTTGCGCCGCGCACCCGCTTGCCGCTCGCTTCGATCACCACCATGCCGGGCCGCAGCTCCGCGCGATCGGCCGGCGTGCCGGGCAGCACCTCGGAGATGAGCGCCCCTTGCGTGGGGAGCCCGGTGCTCTGCGCGAGGCGCGCGTTCATGTCCTGAAAGACCAGGCCAATGCGCTCCTGCCGCTCGTCGTCCTTCGAGCGCTGGGGGCGTTGCTGCCGCCCCACGCCGTCGATGTCGGGCCGGGTGCCCAGGCTGACCTTCACTGCGTTCTGCTTGCCCTGCCGAAAGACGGTCAAGGTCGAGACGCTGCCGGGCTTCTTCAAGGCGATGGTGCGGGTGAGCTGACCGCCCGAGCCGATCTTCTCCCCGTCGACCGCGGTGATGACGTCATCGACCTGCAGGCCGGCCTTCTTCGCGGGAGACCCGTCGTTCACCTGCGTCACCAGCGCTCCGTCGGGCACCGGGACGTTCAGCGCGCGCGCCAGGTCGGCCCCGAGGTCTTGAATGCCGATGCCCAGCCACGCGCGGGTGACCGACCCGTCGTTCTGCAGCTGCGGCAAGAGCGCCTTGATGAGGTTCGAGGGCACCGCGAACCCGATGCCGGTGTTGGTGCCCGCGCCGAAGATGGCGGTGTTCATGCCGATGACCTCGCCGCGCATGTTGAACAGCGGCCCGCCCGAGTTCCCGGGGTTGATGGCGGCGTCGGTCTGGAGGAACTCGTCGTACGGACCGGCGTGGATGTCGCGCGCGGTGGCCGAGATGATGCCCAGCGTCACGCTCGACGACAGGCCGAACGGGTTGCCGATGGCCACCGCCCAGTCGCCGACGCGCATCGCGGACGAGTCGCCCAGCCGCACGGTCGGAAGGTTCTCGATCTTTCCCTTGAGCTGAAGCAGCGCCACGTCGGTGAGCGGGTCGCGCCCCAGGACCTGCGCGTCGAACGCCCTGCCGTCCGAGAGCCGCACGCGCAACGCGGCCAGGTCGCCATCGACCACGTGGTTGTTGGTGATGACGACGCCCTTGGGGTCGATGACGAAGCCGCTGCCCGCCCCTTGCCGCACGCCGCCGCGGCCGCGCGGACCAAAGAAGCGCTCGAGCGCCTCTTCTCGGCCGCCCCTGAGCTGCACGTCGACGTTGACCACCGCCGCCTTCACCGACTCGACGAGGGGCGCCAGGGACGGCAGGGCCAGGGACTCTCGATTCGCCGGCTGCTGCGGCGACTGCGCCCAAGCGCTGGCTGTCCCGAGCAGGAAGACCAACGGCAGGATCTGAAGGGGTCGTGTGTTCATGTCAGGCTGTCCTTTAACGCGCTGTCACCCACGTTCAACATTGGAGTACGGTCCGTCTTCCCTTCAAGGCCGGGAGAGGACGAGCCGATGCGCGGAAACCAGTCCGCATCGTGGGGTTTGACGGCGCTCGCGGGCGCCATGGCAGTGGTGTTGTCGGGTTGCCCCGGAAACGACGGCCCCGACGACAACCTCTTCCGCGTCGGCCCTGCCGGCGGTTCCTTTACGTACGAAGGCGTCACCCTCGACATTCCCAAGGGCGCGGTGGCGCAGGAAACCGAGATCACCGTCACCGCGACCGACACCGGCATCCCCGAAGTCCCCGGGCGCAAGCGCATCAGCCGCGGGTTTCGCTTCTCTCCGGCCGTCACCACGTTCGCGGTCCCGGTGAAGCTGAGCCTGCCGTACGACCCGGCGAAGGTGCCGCTCGCGGTCGATCCCGGCACGTTCGACATGCGGCGGCAGGGCGGCAGCGACGCGTACCTGGCGCTCGCGGGCGGCACCACCGACACCGCGGCGTCGACCTTCACGGCGGACACCGAGCGGCTGGGGCTGTTCTGGGTGACGAGCCCGACGCAGGCGGCGGTGTCGACCTTGACGCTGGATCCCAAGGAGGCCGCGCTCGCCGTCGGGCAGACGCAGCAGTTCACCGCGCGGGTGACCGACCCCACCGGCGCCGAGATTCAGCCGGCCCTGGTGTGGACGGTCGCGCCGCCGCGCGTCGCCTCCGTGGACGCGAACGGCCTGGTGACCGCGCTGGCGCCGGGCACCGCGACGCTCACCGTCAGCACCGCCAACCTCACCGCCACCGCGCAGCTCCGCGTGCCGGGCTCCGCCGTCGGCCCATCGACCTTCGTCCACGAGAACCCCTTCCCCACCGGCAATGATCTGTGGGGCGGCTCGTTCGCCGCCGGGACCGCGTTCTTCGTCGGAGACAACGCCACCGTGCTCGCGCGGGCGGGGGATGGCTCGTTCACGCGCCTGTTCTCGAGCCCCGCCCTCCGGCTGCGCGGGCTGGCCGGCACCTCGCAGAGCGACGCGGTGGCGATCGGCGCGCAGGGCAACACCGGCGTGCTGATCGAACTCAAGGGTGGCGCCTCGCCCGCGGTGGCGACCTTCACCACCATCGACCCGCGCGCGCTGTGGTTCGACGGCACGCACGGCATGGCGGTCGGCTACGGCGACGACGTGCTGGTGCGGCGAAACGGCGCCTGGGTCCGCGAGTACAGCCCTTCGGCCGAGACGCTGCTCTCCGTCATCGGCGATGGCCAGGGCAGCTTCGTGACGGTGGGCAGCCGCGGATCGATCTACAAGTACGACCCGGCCACCGAGGTGTGGAACTCGCTGTACCAGACGCAGCTGGCGACGCTCCTGGTGTCCGCGGCGCTGGTGGACGCGAACGGCTCCGAGGCGTGGGCCGCGGGCGGCGGCAAGCTGTGGCGCTTCTCGGCGAACAGCTGGTCGGCGATCAACCTGCCCGGCACGCCCGTGGTCGACGAGCTCTTGTCGCTCGGCCGAATCGATGGACGCATCGTCGTGGGCGCGCGGGCCGGCAAGCAGGGGCAGCTGCTCCTCTACGAGCCCGGCGCGCAGACCTGGACGTCGGTGGCGATGCGCGGCCCGCAGCTGCCGCGGGCCGTCTTTCCGGCGGGCGGCGCGGGCTACGCGGTGGGCGATTTGGGGGCCATCTGGCAATACGGCGCGGGCACCTTCACCGAGGTGAGCCAGGGCTTCTACGGCGACGTGGCCGACGTGGCGTTGACCGCCGACACGGTGTACGCGGGCGCCAACGAGTGCGTCGACGCTGCCTGCACGGCGCGCCAGGGCGTCTTGATGCTGAAGGCGAACGGCGGCGCGTGGACGGCGGCCGCGGCGCCTCCGTTCACCGCGCCGATCACCGCGGTGGCCGCGCGCGAGAACAACGAGGTCGTGGTCTCGACGACCAACTCCGGCACCTTCCGCTTCGACGGCGCGCTCTGGAGCCAGCTCTCCACCGTCTCGCTGCTCGACCTGCGGTTTTGTGGCAACACGCTCTGGGGCGTCGGCGCGAACGGCACCGCGCTCCGCGGCACCGCGGGCGGCTTGTCGAGCGCGGGCGTGTTCGGCATCGACCCGCTGACCGCGATCCACTGCCCCACCGCCACCAACGTCTGGCTCGCCGGCGACGGCGCGCTGTACGAGAGCACCAACGGCACGAGCTTCACGCCCCGCACCTCTCAGGCGGTCATCCCCGCTTTCTGGTGGACGGTCTGGTCGCCGGGTCCAGGCGAGGCGTTCGTCTTCGGCGACGCGCGGTACGGTCTGTATTGGGACTCGCGCGACTACCAGGTCGTCGACGCGCCGGGCGGAGTCCTCCCCGACCTCATCACCGGGCTGTGGGGATCATCGATCGACAACCTCTACGCCGTTGGCTCCACCGTGACGCCGCTGGCGTTCGGTTACGCGGTGCGGTTCGACGGCGCGAGCTGGCGGCTGGTGGACGCGGGCTCGCAGCGGCCGCTGACGTCGATCGCCGGCCGCTCGGGCACGGACATCTGGCTGGGCGGGCGCGGCGGCGGCGTCCTGAAGAGCGTCGCGCCCTGAGAGGCGCCGCCCCCGCTGCCCGTCACGGCCGGTAAACGCGGAAGTCGATCTCCGGGAAGATGTTGTTCTTGCTCTCGACCGACGAGAGCCAGCCGACGTCGACGCGGTTCTGGCGCACCTGGTCGTGCAGCTTCAGGAAGCGGAGCACGTGCTCCTTGGTGCGGCGCACCGCGTAGTCGACCATCGTGCCGGTCTTCATGATGAACGCCCAGTCGGAAGACTGCGCGAGGAGCAGCTCGCGCGCGGCCTGGTTCAGCGCGCGGCGTTCGAGCGGCCCGGCGTTCTCGTAGTCGCGCGCCAAGCCCACCATCAGGTCGGCGCACTTGTACAGGTGCCGGTAGATCCAATCGTTGGATCCATCGAGCCACATGTTGGCGTAGCCCTTCTCGCCCCAGCTCGACATCGGCGGCGTGGCGACCTGGTTCTCTGGGAACTCCTGCAGGTAGTCGACCGGCGTCGCGAGCCGAAACACGCTCTGGTCGTACGCGACCTTGCGGATGAAGTACTCGAGGAACCAGGGGCCTTCGAACCACCAGTGGCCGTAGAGCTCGGCGTCGTACGGCGCGATCACTATCGGCTTGCGATCGGGCAGCTGCCCGGCGAGCCACTCGATCTGCCGCTCGCGGTTGAACATGTAGTTGCCGGCGTGCTGCGCCGCCCGCTCGCGCGCGACGTCGGGATCCCACGGCTCCTTGTGCGCGCTCTTGCCGGTGATGCGGTAGTACTTGAGCCCGGTGTTCTTGCGCGCGCCGGTGGCCTGCACGTACGGGCGCACGTAGTCCAGATCCAGGTCCCACCCGATGTCCCGGTAGAACTCGCGGTACACCGCGTCGCCGGGGTAGCCGAAGTCGGCGCTCCACACCTGCTGGCTG
>CAZEDU010000063.1:15757-28717 GCA_964511185.1 uncultured Myxococcaceae bacterium
CCGGACTCGGTGAAGATGGGCGCGTAGACGCCGTGCACCGGCCGCGGGCTCGCGTCGGTGATGCCGTGCGTGTCGACGAAGAAGAAGCGGATGCCCTCTTGCGCCAGCACCTTCTCGACGCCGGGGTAGTAGCCGCACTCAGCGAGCCAGATGCCGTTCGGGTCACGCCCGAACGTCTGGCGGTAGTGCGCGCTCGCCACCGAGATCTGCGCCCGCACCGCCGCGGGGTTCCCTTGCATGAGCGGCAGAAAGCCATGGGTCGCGCAGCAGGTGATGATCTCCAGATGCCCGGCGTCCTGCAGCCGGCGGAACGCGGACACCAGATCGCGGTGATAGTGGTCGTGAAACGCGCGCCGCAGCTCGTCGAAGTGCGCGCTGTAGAAGCGCGCCGCCTTGGCGAACGCGGGGTCGTTGCGGGTGCGGTGCGCTTCCTTCTCGGACAGCTCGCAGAGCTTGTCGAGCCGCCGCGCGTAGCGGGCCATCAGGAGCTCGTCGCGCAGCATGCTGACGAGCGGCGGCGTGAGCGTCACCGTCAGCTTGAACGGCACCCCGTCGCGCGCGAGCCGATCGAACGCGATGAGCAGCGGCAGGTACGTCTCGCTGATCGCCTCGTAGAGCCAGTCCTCTTCGAGGAAGTCCTCGTGCTCGGGGTGGCGCACGAAGGGCAAGTGGGCGTGCAACACCAGGGACAGGTAGCCGCGCATGCGGTCCTCTTTAGCGGTGCCCCGACGGCGTGGGCCGCCAGTGGCGCGAGGTGGTGCTCGGCAGCGCCTCGCCGGGCGGAAGAAGCGGCAGCGAGCCGCTGTGCGGCAGCGCGTGGCGGCCGGTGTCGAGCGGCGCGCGCGGTTGACCCGAGGTCACGGCGATCCGCCCCTCTCGCAGGTACTGCTTCAAGTTCTTGAGCGGCAAGTCCCACGGGATCCGCATGTAGCGGACCGTGGTGTCGCTCGAGGGACCGACGGGCGGCAGCGCGACCACGTTCGTGGCAGGGCCGACGCGCTTCGAGCGGCCGTCGGGCGCGACGACGTGCGCCTCGACGCGGTAGTGCCGGCCAGGGACGAGCCCGTGCACGTAGAACGCCCGCGACTCGAACGCGAAGTCGAGCTCGCGCACCACGTTCGGCCCGTCGAACACGCGCAGCACCGCGCGCGCGCCGGGCAGCTCGGCGAAGGCCTGCGCCCGCGTGTCGTGCTTGATGTCCCAGAAGAAGAAAAGCGTGTGAGGGTCGCGCGGCAGGAGCACCGCGGAGTCGTCCTCGTACGAGACCGGGAGCTCGCCCAGCCCCTCCTCGTCGCGCGGCGTGGGCGGGCCGACCGGAGCGCTGTCCTCCGTCATGTGGTGCCGCCGCGCCTCGGCTTCCCCGGCCACGCGCGCCACGAAGAACCCTTCGACCAGCGGCTCCGCCGGCGGCGGGCTAGGCCGGGCCCCCTTCGCGCGAGGCTTGGCGGCCTTGGGCGCGGAAGCGCGCGCCGACTTCGGCTTCGGAGCCGTCGCCACCTTTCGTTCGCCGCGCGCGGGCTTGAGCGCGTCCGGCATCCAGCGCTTGAGCGCCGCGATCAGCTCGTCCTTGGTCTTGAGGCGGCTGTGCCCCTTGCCCAGGTGCTTGCGCGCCAGCTCGCGCAGGTGACGCACGGTGAAGCCCTTGAAAGAGTCCATAACGTGGCCGGGGGCTTTAGACATTCGCCGCCAAAGCGGTCAACCGCTTCGAGATCGAGTGTCTTCCGTTATTCTTATGCACTGTCTTGGTCCAACCGCCCCGCCTGCTGCTCTGCGGCTTCGAGGTCGTTCCCAGCGGGAGCGCGGTCGCGCGCCGCCTGACCGAGATGACCCAAGCGCTCGTCGGCCGCGCCGAGGTCGTGCTCGTCACCGTCAAGGCGACGGGCCAGCCGCACATCGAGCGCTTCCACGGCGCCCGGCTGATGCGCGTGCCCGTCGGCGACGGCCCCTTGGCCGCCCGGGTCGAGACGTTCCGCCGCGCCGTGCAGCGGCAGCTCGCGAGCGAGGAGTACGTCGCGGTGCACGTGACCGACCCGGCGAGCGGCCTGGTCTTGTGCCAGCACAAGGCGAAGCTCGGCTACCGGCTCGTCTACGATCGGGCGGCCCAGCCCGAGGCGCTCGCCGCGCTGAGCAGCCAGGCGGCGGATCAGGCCCTGCTTCGGCAAGACGAGGCGCTCTGCGTGGCCCGTGCCGACCAGGTGCTGAACGGGACGGAGAACCTGACGGCGCTGGCGCTCTACGCCCCGCTCCTGCAGCCGGCGGGTACCGTGCCGCCCGCCCGGTCGTTCACCGTCACCCAGCCGGCCGTCCTCCCGGTGGCAGGCCCGCCCACCTCCAACCCCGCGGAAGGCTGGACCGACCCGGCGATTGCAGCCTTGCTGGATCCCTGGTTTTGCCAGATCGCCCACGGGTACTGCCCGCCGAAGGCCAAGACCTTCAGCCGCCCGCCGCCGCCCACGACCTTTCCGGGACGCGACAAGTAGGTATCGAGGGTGTGACAAACCCCTCAAGCCGGCGTTTCTCCCTCAAGGTAAAGGTGGTTAGGATGGTTCGGCCGCCAAATGGAGCGCCGAGTCCTCATCGTCGAAAGCCAGGATGATTTCGCCCTCACCCTGGCATCCGTGCTGAAAAACGCCGGATATCAAACGGCGATCGCGGGCAGCGCCGCCGATGGCCAGCGCGAGCTCGAGAAGCGACGGCCGGATCTCGTCGTGCTCCGCGCCGAGCTGCCCGACCAGTCGGGCTTCGTGTTGTGCGGCCACATCAAGAAGGGCCGCTTCGGGCCGAACCTGCCCGTCGTGCTCCTCACGTCCGACGTGGGGCCCGACGGGCTGACGCAGCACTCCCAGAGCCCCAACGCGGCCGATGGGTACCTCACCATTCCATTCGAAATGGGCGAGCTCGCCCAGATGACCGCCGGGATCGTTCCTTTGAACGCCAGTACGACCAGCAAGACCGACAAAGACGACCTCGACGTCGAGGCCTCTCTCGACAACGCGCTGTCGGGCAACGGGCCCAAGGCCGCCGAGCCGCCGCCCGTGCCGCCGCCGATTCGAACCAGCGGCGCCGGCGGCCCGCCGAGGCTGCCCAAGCGCGAGCGCCGCAGCGCCATCACCGAAGACGACAAGGCCTTCCTCGACCGCGCCTTCGCGTCGATCGCCGACCGCAAGGCCGAGCTCCTGGCCGAGTCGCGCGAGCTCAAGCGCTCTGCCCCGCGCCGCGAGCTGATGGGCACCCCCGAAGGCAAGGTGCAGATGCTTCGGGAAGAGCTGAAGGCCCGCGAGGCGCAGGTCGCGCGCATCTCGGAGATCTGGAGCGTCCGCGAACGCGAGCTGCTCTCGGTCGAGGACCGGGTTCACGAGAAAGACGTCGAGCTGCAGTCGATGCGGCTCCAGCTCGACGACGTGGTGCGCCGCCTCAACGAGGCGCAGGCCACGCTGATCCAGAAAGAGCGCGAGCACGGGCAGATCGTCGACGACTTGCTGCTGCAAAAGTTCGTCGGCGAAAAAGAGGTCATCGAGGTCGTCTCCGCCAAGGAGAAGGACATCAACCTCCTGCGCAAGGAGCTGCACGCCCGCGACGACGAGCTGCAGCGGCGCGCCAGTGAGCTGCAGGCGCAGCGCGCGGAGTACGAGCGGCTGGAGAAGGACTTCGGCGTCGCGACGCTCGAGTTCGAGGTCAAGGAGCGGCAGCTCACCGAGACGGTGCAGGCCCGCGACCAAGAGGCCGCCGCGCTCAAGGCCGACATCGAGCAGCTCACCGCCAAGCTCACGCAGACCATCGCCGAGCGCGACCAGCGCTACGAGAAGTACGACGCCGACCTCCGCGCGGTGAGCGAAGCCCTGGAGCAGGCCCGGCAGGAGCGCGACAGCACCGTGCGCGGCCTCGAGGCGCGGCTGGGCAAGGCCGAAGAGCACGGCCAGCTCGCCGACGCCGAGGTCGAGCGGCTGCGCGGAGAGCTCCAGCAAGAGAAGCAGCGCGCCCAGGCGGCGCACGCCGAGGCCGAGGCGCAGATCGACGAGCTCAAGGCCAAGGCCGAGGACCTGCGGATTCAGCGCGACGGCATCGCCCAGTCGATGACCGACCGGCTCGCCGAGCGCGACGCCAAGATCGCCGCGCTCGAGAAGGAGCTGGCCGACGCGACCGCCAGCCACGAGCAACGAGAGTCCGAGCTCAACGCGCAGCTGCAAGAGAAGCTCGAGCAGATCGGCGAGCTCGAAGGTGAGGTCGAGGCGGTCAAGGCCGCGATGGCGGACCGCGAGAGCGAGCTCACCCAGTCGTTCACGTCGCTGCAGGACGCCAAGGACGAGCTGGAGCAGCAGCTGACCGCGCGCCTGTCGGCCGCCGACGCGACGATCAGCAACCTCCACAACAAGGTCGACGACCTGTCGCGCGAGGGCGCCCAGCTCCAGTCGAAGCTCGCGGAGACGTCCCAGGCGCTCCAGTCGGCCCAGGCCGAGGCGACGCAGCTGGCGTCGGGCCTCGAGCAGACCAGGGCGCAGCTCGCCGAGCGCACCGAGCGCGTTCAGGCGCTCACGCAAGAGGTCGCCGACCGCGACGAGCGACTCGCCGAGCTGACCGAAGCGAACGCGCGCGGCGCCGAGGCCTACCAGCAGATCAAGGCGGAGCACGCGCGCACCAGCGAGGCGCTCGCCGAGAGCGAGCAAGCCGCGAGCGCGCTCGAGGTTCAGCTGCAGCAGGCGCAGGCGGACCTGCAGCGCACGCTGGGAGAGCGCACCGAGCGCGAGGCGGAGATCAAGACCGTGCGGGCCGAGATCGCCCGCATCACGGGCGTGCTGCGGCAGACCGAGGCGGCCAAGGCCGAGCAGGAAGAGAACCTCACGGGCCAGCTCGGGGACCTGCGGGCGAAGCTGGAGGAGGTCCAGGACGCGCGCGAGGCCGAGGCGCAGGCGCACCAGAAGCTCAAGGAGGAGTCGGCCGCGCAGATCAAGGCGCTCGCGCAGGCGCGCGACGGGCTGGGCGCGCAGCTCACCGCCACGCAGAAGGAGCTGCAGCACGATCGCGCTCAGCTCGCCGAGACGCAGAAGGCCCTTACCAGCGAGAAGCAGGCCCACGCGAAGTTCCGAGAAGAGTCGACCAAGAAGTTCGCCGAGCTGAACGAGCTGATTCAGCAGGCCAAGGCCTATGCCACCGACATCTCGGAGCAGCTGTCGGCCACCAAGCAGGAGCTCGGCGCCAAGGTCGCGGAGATCACCCGTCAGGCCTCGGAGCTGGCGCAGGCCGAGGACGCGCGGGCGGCGTTGGAGGAGAAACTCTCCACCTTCGGCGAAGAGTCCCAGCGCCGCGAAGAGCTCTTGCAGAACGACCTGGCGCAGAAGACCAAGGACCTGGCGGACACGCAGCGCAAGCTCGCCGCGGTGACGCAGGAGAAGACGCGGCAGGTCGAGGCGCTCACCCGCGAGAGCACGGCCAAGGCCGAGCAGATCAAGCAGCTCGAGGCCAAGGTCCGCGGCGCGTCGGAGGAGACCAAGAAGAAGACGGACGAGCTGCAGGCGCGGCTGGCCGAGAAGACGCAGGAGCTCGACAAGGCGCGCGCCGACGCGGCGGCGAAGGCCGAGGCGCTCCAGCAGGCCAAGGGCGCGCAGGCGACGCTGGTGCACGAGCGCGACCAGGCGCGGCAGGCGGCGCAGGCGCAGCTGCAGCAGGTGAACGCGAAGTTCCAGGAGCTGTCACAGGCGTTTGAGCGCGAGCGGGCCGAGTCGAAGCGCGCGATCCAAGAGCTGTCCGCGCGCGCCTCGCGGGCGGAGGGCCAGGCGGAGAAGCTCTCTCAGGAGCTGCAGGCGCGTTCGGGCGAGGCCGAAGGTCAGCTCCGCGAGGCCCAGGCGCAGCTGCAGGCGCGCGCCAAGAAGATCCAGGAGCTGGAGCTGGCGGTCGAGAACTCGCGCGCGCTCAAGATTCGGGCGGAGAAGGAGCTCAGCGCGAAGGCCGCCGAGGCCACGGCCAAGGCGAACGAGGCCGCCACCAAGCTCCAGGCGGCGCTGCGCGAGAAGAAGGAGCTCGACGCGCGTCACCTCAAGGAGATGGACGAGCTGATCGCCAAGCACAAGCAAGAGAGCGATCGGCGCGAGGCGATCAAGGCGCAGGAGCTGCTCAAGCTGCAGCAGTCGGTGCAGGAGAAGAGCAAGCAGCTCAAGGTCGTCGAGCTGGAGCTCGCCCGCTACAAGTCGAAGGGCGCGGCCTCCCCGGGCGGCGCGCCCAAGCCCGCGTCGACCGCGCGGCCGCCCTTGGGCGATGACGTTGCCGCCACCCGCCTGGCCGAGGCGATGAACCGCGCGCCGCCGCCCACCCCGGGGCTGGAGACCACCGAGCCGTCCTTGCAGGCGGTCAAGCCGCCGAGCCCCAAGCCGACCACCTCCCGGGCGTCGATGCCGCCCGCCAAGCCTGCTTCGATGGCGCCCAAGCGCCCGTCGCCGCCGCCGCTCGACATCGACGAGAACGACCCGGCCGAGAAGACCCTGGTCCTGCAGCCGCCTCAGGGTGAAGCCGAGGACGACTGGACGGCTCTGGTCGACGAGCTCGACAAGTAGCCTTTCGCACCTTGTCCCACATGGTCTGTCACCTGCGCGCACTTTTCCCCTTTTTCGCG
The DNA here is from genome assembly GCA_964511185.1 of uncultured Myxococcaceae bacterium. Lineage (GTDB taxonomy): Bacteria > Myxococcota > Myxococcia > Myxococcales > Myxococcaceae > CAZEDU01. Next base: position 22,362 of record CAZEDU010000063.1, read on the forward strand.
CAGGGTCGGATCCACGCCGAGCTGCTTTCGGTATAGTCCGCGACCCATCGGCCGAGCCCCTACCCATCGGCCGAGCAAGAGGTCGAAATGCGCAGTTCGCTGTGGCTCGTGGCGGTGGTGTCGCTCGTTGGGCTTGGCTGCAAGGAAGCAACGACGCGCGGAGTGAGTGACGCTGGGCTGGCTTGCTCCGAGAACGAACGAATCATCGACGGTCAGTGCCAGTTCGTCTGTGACCGCGACTCCGACTGCGGCATCGGGCAGCGCTGTAACCTGTTGCTCGGCAGCTGCGAGCCGTTCACGCCGCCCGACCCGGGGCCCACGGCGTTCCCCTGCACCGAAGGCGCCGAGCGCTGCAGCCTGGACGACAAGGCGATCGAGCGGTGCGACGCCGATGGCCAGTGGCAGGTGAAGGAGAGCTGCGGCAACGGCGGCGGGTATTGCTCGAACGGGACCTGTCTGGCGTGCAAGCCGGGCTCGACGGCCTGCGACGCCGCGAACCCCAACCTCGCCAAGATCTGCAAGGACGACGGCAGCGGTTACCGCGACATCGCTTGCGCGGGCGGCGCGACCTGCGGTGACGGCGAGTGCCGCGAGTGCACGCCGGGCGCGAGCCGGTGCACCCAGAGCGATACGCAGCTCCAGGCGTGTCAGCGGCACAACGACGAGACCAACAGCTGGCGCTGGGGCGCGGCCGGCGACGCGGTCGATGGCACCTGCACCACGAAGGTCTGCCAGACCCTCTCGCCGACCAGCGCGCAGTGCAAGCCGCCCGTCTGCTCCCCGGGCTTGGCGCAGTGCAAGTCGGACCAGGTCCAGCAGGTCTGTTCGGATCAAGGCGAGTGGATCGAGACCGCCTGCACCGCGCTGCCGGGCGCGTCCGCGCACGCCGAGTGCATCGCGGGCGTGTGCGTGGACGAGTGCGCCGAGGCCGCCAAGGCCAAGAGCTACTTCGGCTGCGAGTACTGGACGTCGGTGCTCGACAACTCGGTGGGCACGATTTTCAAGGGCGGCGTCACGTCCGGCCAGGGGACGGTGGAGTCGGACTTCGCGTTCGCGGTCTCGAACCGCTCTACCCTGCCCACCACCGTCGAGGTGTTCCGCCACTTCAACGGCGCGCCCGCGCGCGTCACGCAGGTCGTGGTCCCCGGCCGCAACGACGCGTCGAAGGGCATCGCGGTGATCAAGGTCCCCTGGCAGTCGATCGGGCCCAACAGCAGCGTGACCGGCACCGGCGCGAGCGGGCTGTTGCGGTATGGCTACCGGCTCACCTCGACGCGCCCGGTGACCGTGTACCAGTTCAACCCGCTCGACGCGGGCCGCTTCAGCGCGCGCAACTGCAGCAGCGACGCCTCGTGCACCGAGTCGGTCATCTCGGGCGTGTGCAAGGCGCCCCAGGGGCAGACGCAGAAGAAGTGCTTCTACAACTCGTACTCGAACGACGCGTCGCTGTTGCTGCCGGCCCACAACCTCGGCACCAGCCACATGGTGATCGCCCCCGAGCCGATCACGTTCCCGCCGTCGACCGACGCGTTCAACACGTTCATGACGGTCGTCGCGTCGCAGGACAACACGCAGGTGACGGTGCAGTCGTCCGCCAAGCTGAAGGCCGGCACGAACGTGCCCGCGATCGCCAAGGGCGGCACGCAGACCTTCACGCTCAACGCGTACGACGTGCTGCAGCTGTCGACGAACGACAGCGGCGAGCCGACGCACGAGTGCGCCTCGTTCGGCCTGCTGCAGCAGGCCTGCCGCGTGAACAACGACCTGACGGGGTCAGTGATCAGCTCGACCAAGCCGGTGGCCGTGTTCGCGGGCAGCCCGTGCACCTACCGCCCCTTCAACAAGGAGGCGTGCGATCACGTCGAGGAGCAGATCTTCCCGTACGAGACCTGGGGCAAGAAGTTCGTCGCGGTGAAGAGTCACCCGTACCGCTTGACCGACGGCACGTTCTCCTCACCCGCGAACCGCGCGCCGGATCACTACAAGATCGTCGCCAGCTGCCCGCTCGCGACTTGCCCGGACGGGACGCTCATCACCCTGAGCACGCCGCCCGCGGCCGCCGACGTGCTGGTGCCGAACCGCTGCATGAGCGGGACGCTGGCCACCAACGACTGCCGGCTGGCCGGCGGTCAATTCATGGAGTTCAAGAGCAAGGCGCACTTCACCATCACCGCCGACTACCCGATCGCGGTGGCGCAGTTCTTCACGGGGGAGAACGCCTCATCGGGCGGCTTGTTCGACTTCAACCCGCCCGTCGAAGGGGACCCGTCGTTCGTGCTGTTGCCGCCGATGGAGCAGTGGCGCGCCAGCTACACGGTGCTCGCCGCGCCGGCGATCCGTGACAACTACCTGGGCCTGGCCTGGGACGACGCGACGGTGGCGCGCGTGGTGGTCGACGGAGCGGAGGTCACCGGCTGGGGCACGGTGCCGAACACCACCCTGCGCATCAAGAACCACCCCATCTCGGTCGGCTCGCACACCATCACCGTCGTCCCCAGGCCTGGCCAGACCCAGATCCCCGGCGCCGGCGTCACGGTCTACGGCTTCGACTCGTACGTCTCCTACGGCTACACGGGCGGGCTCGACCTCACCAAGCTGGTGACGGACATCAAGCCGGGCGGCTGACGCATTCCTCCAAGCCCGTGACGGATGTTTCGGGGTGCTTCCAATCTGACGGCGAGCAGCGCTTTTGCCGCCGATTCAGAGAGGTCGTGCCGCCATGCATCGCCGTCCAATGTCCAAGTGGTTCGTCATCGTTCAAGCGGGGCTCGCCGCCATGCTGGTTGCGTGCGGGCCGCCGGAAGAAGCGACGAGCACCCCCAAGCACCCTTCGGTGACCAGCGCCAGCGGCGCCGATGCGGGTACGCAGGCACCGTCCAACGGGAACAACGACAAGGCCAACGGGTCGAACGCTGGAGGGGACAACAACCCTTCGGGCGTGGCGTGCACGACCGCCAAGAGCTGCCCCAAGTTCAGCTGCGGCTGCGGCGACGGCACGTTCTGGGACGAAGCCCAGTCCTGCCTCAACCAAGCGTGCCAAAGCCAAGCCGCCACCTGCGCGGACGCGTGCAAGAACAACGGTGGCTACGGCACCAGCGCGAACAACAACAACAACCCCGTGCCGAAGAAGTACGGCTGTGACCTCACCCGCTACTCCAACGACTACGCCGTGACGGTCCACTACTACGGCTCGGGCAGCACCGAGACGGTCGCGCGGCAGCAGGCACAGTCGAACTGCAAGGCCGAAGGCTGGACCACCGCGTTCTGCACGGCCGCGACGATGACGTGCGCGGAGGAGGCCGCCACCGGCTTCAAGTGCACCTGGAGCAAGTACTCGAACGACTACGCGAAGACGATCACGTACTACGGCGCCGGCGACTCGAAGACCGACGCGATGATCGCCGCCATGGCGCAGTGCCAGTCAGACACCTGGAAGAACTGGTTCTGCGCGTCGGGGTCGTTCAACTGCAGCTCGAGCTGAAGTCACGGCCTCGCCCAGAAGAGCGCGCGGCCGGGGTCGGTGCCCGACAGCCCGGTCGCCTCGAGCCCGACCACGTACACCGAGAGCTGGCCGTCGGCCGCCATCGCGGTCCAGGTGGCCGGCGGCCCTGAGACGCTCTTCGAGTCCGCCACCCGGCCGCTGCCGACCCGCTTGGCGGGAGGCACGAACCAGCCCAGCCCGTTCTTGGCGGTGAGATCGAACCGCACCGACCAGACCTGGTAGCTGGGGACGCCCTGCGAGAGACCGGCGGCGAACGACAGGAAGATCTTCCCGGCGGGCGTGACGGCCAGGTTCGGAGAGAACGCGTTCCACGCTTCGGTGGTCGGCCGCTCGGGGATGACGTCGTAGACGAGCGACTGCTGCGCACGCGTGAACACCGACAGGTCGCTGCCGGTGCCCCAGGTCTTCGAGGCGTTGTCGAAGAGCGCGACGTAGACGGTGCTGTAAGGCTGACCGGCGGCGTCCTCCATCGACGTGAAGGCCGCGATGCCGCGCTGGGTCTTCGGGTCGACGGCGAGCGCGACGTGGTCCTGCGGGTAGGCGAGCCCCGCATTCATCCGGCTCGGCGAGGTGAAGGCGCCGCCGGCCGCGTCGCGGAAGATGCCGTAGACGTCCTGGTCGAAGTTGCCCTGCTGCGTCTTGCGGCTGGCGGTGAAGCCGATGTGGACGAGCTGCGCGGAGGGCAGCGTGGCGATCGCCGGGCGCTCGGGGTTGAACAGGTTCGGGTCGACGCCGGGCTCCGACGACTGCAGCACCACCGTGGGCGCCGAGGCGACCAGGTTCGAGTCGACGGTGTGGACCACGAGCGTGTCGCCGTCGACCAGGACGAGCATCGCCCCACCCGACAGCCAGGGCGCGACGTCGCAGTCGCGCATGCGCGCGGGGAAGCCGCCGTCGCTGGTGGGCGGATTGACGAAGTCGATGGCCTCGCTCGACGAGCCCCACGTGCGGCCGAAGTCGCGGCTGCGGCGGACGCGCACGCCGTTGCCGACGTTGTAGCAGGCGTAGAGGACCTCGCCGTCGGAGACGTAGGCCAGGCGGACGCGCGTGCCGATGGTGTCGATCTGCGAAGGCTGCCGCTCCGCGCCCAGCGGATAGTCGGCGCCGCGCTTCAGCGTGAGGTGGCCCAGCAGCTGCGTGTTCTGCTCGAGCGCCACGTACTGGCGGGCCGAGTCGAACGCGACCACGTCGGGCTCGCGTCCCGCGGTCGGCGTGACGAAGACCTGCGTGCTGTACCCCGCGTCGCCGGTGCGCACCCAGACCCGCTCGGAGATCATCGGGAGCGGCCCCGCCACGCCCCCATCGAGAGGCCCGGCGTTGGCGCCCGCGTCGGCGATGGAGACGCGCGTGCAGCGCGAGATGCTGGCGTTGCAGGCGTAGCCGCCCGGGCAGTTCTGGCTGGTGCTCGTGCACGCTTGAATCTGACAGGTGCCGAGGCTGCAGACCTGATCGTCCGCGCAGTCCAAGGAGCTGCGGCAGCCCGACTGCGTCCCCGCATCTTCGACGATGGGCACGCCGACGGCGACCTGGCCGGTCGGGGTGAGCCCGGCGATGAAGTAGCCGCGCGGCGCGCTCAACGGGACGCCGCTCTCGTCCCGCGTCTGGGCAGAGGCGGGGATCAACACCTCGGGCAGCCGCGTGGCGCCGCCGGGAGCCTCCACGTCGACGTTGAGCTCCCATTGGTGCACCTGGCCCAGCCGCGACGAGGTCCACGCGAAGGCGACCTTGTCTTCGTCACCCACGGCGACCAGCGTGACCGCGCCGTTCTCCGGCTGCCGGCCCGCGTCCACCGGCCCGCTGCCCGCGTCGGCGGGAGGAAAGCCGTGATCCGAGAGGCGCTGCGCGCACGCCTCCGAGAGCTGCGCGCGCGCCGCCTGGTAGCAGCCGTCGTACTGCGCGCGCCAGCCGGCTTCATCCGCGCTCGCGCACACCGGCAAGGCCTCGAGGCAGTCCACCAGCGCGTCGAGCGCCTTGCGGTCGTCTTCGCCGCACGCGTCCAGCGCCGCGCCGCAGCGAGCGCCCAGCGCCTTGCCCACCGCCTGGCAGTCGCCTGTCTTCGACGGCGGGTCGAAGTCCTCGGCGCGATCGCACACCGTCTTCGCACACCCGCTCGCCACGCACGCCACGGCTGCCCACAGCACGCACCAACGCATCGACGCTCCCTTCACCGGCCACTGCAGAGGGGCGCTTCTTACGGCGTCGCGGGCGGCTCAGCCAAGTGCCCGAGCGCGGATCGTCACCGGGGACCGGCCTGCCTCACCACGTCGCGAACCCGAACGGTCGAGAGCGCGCGCCGAAGGCGGTGGACGCCGGGCGCGCCGTCGCTCCGGAGCCAGGCGTCATGAAGCGCGCGCGCCAGGCAGTAGCTGGCCAGGACGACGAGCCCGCCGGGCACGATGAACGCGAGGAGCCAAACGAGCAGGCGCGCGAAGGTCATGACGGCGAACGCCAATGCATCGACCATGCCCCAGCGACAGCCTCTCCTCGGTCATAGTCCTTTCGAGCGGTTGAGCTTTCCGGACAAGGGAGCGTCTTGGCCGGCTATGGCATTTTTGCCGCGCCCGCTCGAGTGACCGAGGATTAGGGTGTGGGTGTGTTCGCCAGCATCGAAGACGCGACGCGACGGTTGGAGCAGACCGGCTACCTGGTCTCGCGCGAGATCGCCACGGTCGGCTTTCTGGCCGATCGCCTGGAGAAGCCGGTGCTGGTCGAAGGCCCCGCCGGCGTCGGCAAGACCGAGTTCGCCCGGGCGTTGGCCACCGCGCTGGGGCGCGAGCTGATTCGCCTGCAGTGCTACGAAGGCCTCGACGAGGCGAAGGCGCTCTACGAGTGGGAGTACTCGAAGCAGCTCCTC
>CAZEDU010000064.1:0-28492 GCA_964511185.1 uncultured Myxococcaceae bacterium
AGACCACGTACGGCAAGATTGGTTGCAAGGTTTGGATTTGCCGCGGCGAAGTGCTGCCCGCCAAGAGCGGCGGCGCGGCGATCACCCGCTAAGGCACAACTGGGAAGAGCGTAGAGGACGAAGACAATGCTGCAGCCTGCACGAACCAAATACCGCAAGATGCAGAAGGGCCGCATGCCGGGTAAGGCGTATCGCGGCAGCGACCTGGCCTTTGGCGAGTACGGGCTGATGACCCTGCAGCCTGGCTGGTTGACCTCGCGTCAGATCGAAGCCGCGCGTATCGCGATGACCCGCAAGATCAAGCGCGGCGGCAAGATCTGGATCCGCATCTTCCCCGACAAGCCGATCACCAAGAAGCCGGCCGAGACCCGCATGGGTACGGGCAAGGGCGGCGTGGAGTACTACGTGGCGGTCGTGAAGCCTGGCCGCGTGCTCTACGAGATGGAAGGCATGTCCGAGGAAATGGCGCACTCCGCGCTCAAGCTGGCGCAGGCCAAGCTGCCGGTCCTCACCCGCATCGTTCACCGCTCGGAGCAGTCGCTCTAAGCGACGAGATCAGGAGACCCATTCATGGCCACCTCGAAAGAACTGCGAGAGCTCAGCATCGATGACCTGGGCCGACGTGCGACCGAGCTGAAGGAGACGCTCTTTCAGGACCAGCTGAAGCTCCGCACCGGCGCGCTCGAGAAGCCGAGCGAGCGGGGCGCCCACCGCCGCGAGCTGGCGCGGGTGCTGACGGTGATCAACGAGAAGAAGCGGGCGGCGCAGGCTGCCAAGTAAGAAGGCAAGAGGAACGAACGATCATGGCTGAAGCGACCCCGACCACCGACACCCAAGCCCGCGGCCGTCCCAAGACCCGCATCGGCGTGGTCACGTCGAACAAGATGCAGAAGACCGTGGTGGTGACTGTGAGCCGCCGCACCTCGCACCCGCAGTACGGCAAGATCGTGAACCGCCGCGAGAAGTACAAGGCGCACGCGGAAGACCACGACTACCCGAAGAAGGTCACCCTCAACGAAGGTGACAAGGTCCGCATCGCCGAGACCCGGCCGACCTCGAAGGACAAGCGTTGGCGCGTGGTGGAAGTCATCGAGCGCGCGGCCCGCGTCTAAACGCCGCAGGGCACGAGAAGGAGAGTTTGCAATGATTCAGATGACCAGCGTGCTCGATGTGGCCGACAACTCGGGCGCCAAGAAGGTGTTTTGCATCAAGGTGCTCGGCGGCTCGAAGCGGAAGTACGCCAGCATCGGCGACGTGATCGTCGTCTCGGTGCGCGAGGCGCTGCCGAACTCGAAGGTGAAGAAGGGCGACGTCGCCAAGGCCGTCATCGTGCGCACCAAGCGCGAGCTCGGCCGTCCGGACGGCAGCTACATCAAGTTCGACGGCAACTCGGCCGTGCTCATCAACAAGGACATGGAGCCGATCGGCACCCGCATCTTCGGGCCCGTCGCGCGTGAGCTCCGCGCCCGCAAGTTCATGAAGATCATCTCGCTCGCTCCGGAAGTTCTCTAAGCGGCGGGTTCAGGCAGAAGAGGATTCGGAATATGCAGAAGCTGAAAGTCGGAGACACGGTCCAGGTGATGACCGGCGCCGAGCGGACCCAGAAGACCCGCCGCGGCAAGCTCTTGGCCATCGACCGCGGCGCCAACCGCGTTCGCGTCGAGGGCCTGCGCTTGGTCAAGAAGCACATCCGCAAGGGCCGCGACCCGAAGAACCCGGACGGCGGCATTCAGGAGGCCCCGGGCTCGATCGCGCTCGCCTCGGTGCAGCTGGTGTGCCCCAAGTGCGACAAGCCGACCCGGGTCGGCGTGAAGGCCGAAGGCGAGAAGAGCAAGCGCTTCTGCAAGAAGTGCGATGCCCTGATTGACTGAGTGTAGGTGTTTAGGGCATTTAACGCGCCCTTTCGAAGTTGAACGGTTTTGCTGATCGCCGAGGGGTAGGCCCAAACCTTCGTCGACGCAGAGGAAAACATGGCTGACGAGAAGCAGGACGACAAGGCGGCAAAGAAGGCCCGTCGCGGTAAGAAGGAAGAAGTCAAGAAGGCTGGGTTCGCGGCCAACATCGAGGAAGGTCTCGAGGTCAAGCCCGCCCGCCTGAAGATTCGCTACCGCAAGGAAGGCGTTCCGGCCCTGATGAAGGAGCTCGGGCTGAAGAACCCCAACGAGGTTCCGCGGATCGAGAAGATCGTCGTCAACATGGGCCTCGGCGAGGCGCTCGCGAACAACAAGATCCTCGAGTCCGCGGTCGACCAGCTCGGCGCCATCACCGGGCAGAAGCCGGTCATCACCCGCGCGCGTAAGTCGATCGCGAACTTCAAGCTGCGCCAGGGGCAGGCGATTGGCGCGGCGGTCACCCTGCGCAACGACCGCATGTACGAGTTCCTCGATCGCTTGATCAACGTGGCGCTCCCGCGCGTCCGCGACTTCAAGGGCGTCTCGAGCAAGGCGTTCGACGGCAAGGGCAACTACACCTTGGGCGTCCGCGAGCAGATCATCTTCCCTGAGATCAACTACGACCAGATCGAGAAGGTCAAAGGTCTCAACGTCACCATCGTCACCACCGCCAAGAACGACGAGCAGGCGCTCGGGCTGCTGCGTCACTTCGGCATGCCGTTTAGGCAGTAAGAGGAGATTTATTCGTGGCCAAGCTTTCCAAGATTGCCCAAGCGAAGCGCAAGCCGAAGTTCAAGGTTCGCCAGTACAACCGCTGCCCGCTCTGCGGCCGGCCGCGCGCGTTCCTGCGGAAGTTCAAGATGTGCCGTATCTGCCTGCGCAAGCGGGCGCTCGCCGGTGAGATCACCGGGCTCATCAAGTCGTCTTGGTGAATCGAGCGTAGGCGTCGTTTGTTGTTGGTCGACTGTCTGCGAACCCCCGGGATGGGCCCGGCAGGCGCACCAGTCTTGATTCGGGGCCTCGTGGCTCCGTGTTGGTAGGTCTGAATCTATGCCCGTCAATGACCCGGTCGGCGACATGCTGACCCGCCTGCGCAACGGTGCGCGCGCGCGGCATGACAAAGTGGTGGTGCCCGCCTCGAAGCTGAAGCTCGAGGTGATCAAGGTCCTCAAGGACGAAGGCTTCATCGCCGATTACGTGCTGCACGAGCGCAAGCCTCAGTCGGAGATCTCGGTGATGCTGAAGTACGGCCCGGACCGCGCGCCGGTGCTCTCGGGCATTCGCCGCGTCTCCAAGCCGGGCCTGCGCCGTTACGTCTCGGTGCGCGAGATTCCGCGCGTGCTGGGCGGCCTCGGCGTGGCGATTCTGTCCACCTCCAAGGGCGTGATGGCTGACCACGAGGCTCGCAAGCAGAGCGTCGGCGGCGAGCTCATCTGCACGGTTTACTAAGGGAACGAAGCCATGAGCCGCATCGGTAAGCTCGCAATCACGCTCGGAGACAAGGTCAAGGCCCAGGTGGTCGGGCAGGAAGTGAAGCTCGAAGGCCCCAAGGGCAAGATGACTGTCAAGCTCCCGAGCCAGGACATCCTGGTCGCGGTGAAGGACAACGTCCTCACCGTGAACCGCCCGAACGAGTCGCGCCGCGCCCGCGCGCTGCACGGCCTCACCCGCTCGATTCTGGCCAACGCGGCGAAGGGCGTCGCGACGGGCTGGGAGCGCGGCCTCAACATCCGCGGCGTCGGTTTCCGCGTCGAGGTGAAGGGCAAGCAGATTCACTTCGCGCTGGGCTTCTCGCACCCGGTGGTGTTCGACCTCCCCGAAGGCGTGACCGCCGAGGTCGGCAAGACCCCGCGCACCGAGGACAGCCTGCCGACGTTGGACCTCACGCTGCGGTCGGTGGACCGTCAGGTGCTGGGGGCCACCGCCGTCAAGATCCGCGCGCTCCGGCCGCCCGAGCCGTACAAGGGCAAGGGCATCAAGTACGCCGAGGAGCGGGTGCGCCGTAAGGAAGGTAAGACCGGCACCGCGTAAAGCGCGACGGTTGGAAAGGTTTGAGAGGAAGCCATGTCGACGATTGACCCGCGACTCAAGAGGAAGCGCCGCATTCGCAAGAAGCTCTCGGGCACGACCGAGAAGCCGCGTCTGTCGGTTTACAAGTCGCTCAAGCACATCTACGCGCAGGTGGTGGACGACACCACCGGCAAGACGCTCGCCTACGCCTCGTCGCTCAGCAAGGAGCTGAAGGGCAAGGACGAGGGCGACAAGAAGGCGGACGCCAAGCGAGTCGGCGCGCTGATCGCCGAGAAGGCGAAGGCGGCCAAGGTCGAAGCGGTGGTGTTCGATCGCAACGGTTTCCCGTATCACGGCCGCATCGCGGCGGTGGCGGACGCGGCCCGCGAGGCCGGGCTCAAGTTTTAAGGAAAGGGACTCTTCAGTGGCGACACCGATCAACCCAAACGATCTCGACCTCACCGACCGCGTGGTGAACATCAACCGCGTGGCCAAGGTGGTGAAGGGCGGCCGCCGCTTCAGCTTCACGGCGCTCGTCGTCGTCGGCGATGGCAATGGCCACGTCGGCGTCGGGCTGGGCAAGGCCAACGAGGTGCCCGAGGCCATTCGCAAGGGCGGCGAGAACGCGAAGAAGAACCTCTTCAAGGTCCCGCTTCAGATGCACACCATCCCGCACGAGGTGCTCGGTCACTTCGGCGCCGGTTGGGTGCTGCTCAAGCCCGCGAGCGAAGGCACCGGCGTCATCGCCGGCGGCCCGGTTCGCGCGGTGCTCGAGGCGGCTGGCATTCGCAACATCCTCACCAAGAGCCAGGGCTCGCGGAACCCGCACAACGTGCTCAAGGCGACGGTGCAGGGCTTGAAGCAGCTGCGCTCGCCGGAGCAGGTCTCGCGCCTGCGCGGCCGTGAGGTGCAGTTCGGAAAGGCGCAGGGGTAATCAGTCATGGGTCTTCGTATCAAGCTGGTGAAGAGCATCGCCGGCGCGTCGGACACGCAGCTTCGGACCATCGCGGGCCTGGGGCTTCGCAAGTTCGGTCAGGAGCGCCTGCTCAAGGACACCCCGGCCATTCGCGGCATGGTGTTCAAGGTCAAGCACCTGGTCAGCCAGGAAATCGTCAAGGACGAGCCGAAGGCTCGTCAGCGTCAGAAGCCGCGGAAGATTCGCGTGCGTGATGCAGCCCGAGCGGCGCAGGAAGGTCGGTCATGAATTCGCTTCACACCCTCAAGGCCCCGCACAACTCGCGTCACCGCAAGAAGCGGGTGGGGCGTGGCCAGGGCAGCGGCCTGGGCAAGACGGCCGGCCGTGGTGGCAAGGGCCAGAAGGCCCGCACGGGCAACATGCACTTCGAAGGCTTCGAAGGCGGACAGAGCCCGCTGCAGCGCCGCTTGCCGAAGTTCGGCTTCAACTCGCCGAACCGCGTGCAGTACGCGATCGTCAACGTGGAAGACCTGGCCGACTTCAAGGCCGGCGCCACGGTCGACGAGGCCGCGCTGCGCAGCCGCGGGCTGGTGAAGGGCCGCTGGGATGGCATCAAGGTGCTGGGCCGGGGTGGCTTGAAGGCCAAGCTCACCATCAAGGCGCACAAGTTCTCCGCGAGCGCCAAGGAAGCGATCGCGAAGGCCGGCGGCACGGCCGAGGAGCTGCCGCTCGTCGCCCACAAGCCGGAGTCGGCCGCCAAGGCGCACTCGGGCAAGGGCGTGAAGCAGGCCAAGCCGCAGGCATAAGCCTTGGGCCGGCCGTTGTTGCCTCCAGCATCGATTGTGTAGGCTCCCGCGCCCCTCTCCGCCGAACGCGGACAGGGGCGCAGTCGGTTTGAAAAGTCGTTAGCGCTCACCAAAAGGGAAGCTCACGTGGCCCTGAACGCCATCACGAACATCTTCCGCATCGCCGAGCTGAGGACGCGGTTGCTCTACACGCTGGGGCTGTTGGCGGTGTACCGGCTGGGCATCTTCATCAGCACGCCGGGCGTTGACCGCGACGCGATGCAGTCGTTCATGGAGCAGCAGCGCCAGCAGGGCGGCCTGGTGAACCTGTTCAACCTGTTCTCGGGTGGCGCGCTCGAGCAGATGTCGATCTTCGGCCTGGGCATCATGCCGTACATCTCGGCGTCCATCATCATGCAGCTGCTCGCCGTGGTGGTGCCGAGCTTGGAGCGGTTGCAGAAGGAAGGCGCCGCGGGGCGACAGAAGATCAACCAGTACACGCGCTACGGGACGATCTTCCTCTCCGTCGTTCAGGGCATCAGCATCGCGCGGTGGCTCGCCAGCCTCGGCCGATCGCAGAACCCGAACATGTCCGCGCTGGACCAGTGGTCCCGCACGACACGGTGTGGTTCACCGTGATGACGGTGATCACGCTGACGGCGGGCACCGCGTTCATCATGTGGCTGGGCGAGCGCATCACCGAGAACGGCATCGGCAACGGGATCTCGCTCATCATCTTCGCTGGTATCGTCGCGGGCATCCCCACCGCGGGCCGTCAGCTCTTCGTGATGACCGAGGAGGGCGTGCTGAACGTGGGCGCCGCGCTCGGCCTCCTGGCGTTCATGCTCTTCATCGTGGCGGTGGTGGTGTTCGTCGAGCGCGGCATGCGCCGCATCCCAGTGCAGTACGCCAAGCGCATGGCGGGCCGCCAGATGTTCGCCGGCCAGGCGACCTACTTCCCGATGAAGGTGAACACCTCGGGCGTGATCCCTCCGATCTTCGCGGGCGCGTTGCTCTCGGTGCCGGCGACGGTGGGCGGTTGGATGCCCGCGCTCCAGAACATTCAGATGGCGCTGAATTCGAACCCGTGGATCTACAACGGCGTCTTCGTCGCGCTGATCATCTTCTTCGCGTTCTTCTATACCTCGCTGACGTTCCGCGCCGACGATGTGGCCGACAACATCATGAAGCAGGGCGGCTACATCCCCGGCATCCGCCCGGGGCGTCAGACCGCCGACTTCATCGAGCGGGTGCTCAAGCGCATCACCTTCGGCGGAGCGATCTACCTCGCCACCATCTGCGTGATCCCGACGGTGATCGCGAACCTGGTCGGGGCGCCGTTCCAGTTCGGGGGCACGGCGCTGCTCATCGTGGTCGGCGTCGCGCTCGATACGGTGCAGCAGATCGAAGGGCACCTCATCAGCCGCAACTACGAAGGCTTCGCTGGCCCGCGCGGCCCGCGCATTCGCGGCCGGATCCGGGTCGCGGCCTGAGCGTGGAGAACGGCGGATGAACTTGATTCTGTTGGGCCCTCCTGGAGCGGGCAAGGGGACCCAGGCGAAGCGGCTCTTCAGCGATCTGAAGATCCCGCAGATCTCGACCGGCGACATCCTGCGCGAAGCGGTGCGCCAGGGCACCGAGCTCGGCCGCATCGCCAAGCCGATCATGGACTCGGGCGGGTTGGTGCCGGACGACGTCGTGGTCGGGATCGTTCGCGAGCGGCTGCTGGCGGACGACTGCAAGGACGGCTTCGTGCTCGACGGCTTCCCCCGCACCATCCCTCAAGCCGAGGCGCTGGGAGAGGCGCTCCGCCAGTCAGGCCGGAAGATCGACAAGGTCGTCTCGCTGGAGGTGCCCGACGCGGTGATCGTCGAGCGCATGTCGGGGCGCCGCAGCTGCCCGAAGGACGGCAGCGTCTTCCACGTCACCCAGAACCCGCCCAAGCGGGTCGGCGTCTGCGACGCGTGCGGCACCGAGCTGGTCCAGCGCGACGATGACGCGCCCGAGAAGGTGCAGAAGCGGCTGGTGGAGTACGCGCGGCAGACCGCTCCCCTGAAGGACTACTACCGGGGCAAGGGCCTGCTCGCGCAGGTCGACGGCGTGGGATCGACCGAGGGGATCTACGCCGAGATTCGGCGCGTGATTGGGAAGCCGCTCCCTCGTTAGTGAATGGGCCGCAGATGAGCCAGGGCGTCGAGATCAAGAGCGCGAACGAGATTGCATTGATGCGGGAGGCGGGCCGCATCGTGTGCGAGATTCTCGACGAGCTCGAGAAGATGGTCGCGCCCGGCGTCACCACCTGGGAGCTCGATCAGTTCGCCGAAGATCTCATCTACAAGAAGGGCGCTAAGCCGGCGTTCAAGGGCTACCTCGGGTTTCCTTGCTCGCTGTGCGCGTCGGTGAACCACGAGGTGGTCCACGGCATCCCCTCGAAGAAGCGGAAGCTCGTGGAAGGCGACCTGATGAAGCTCGACTTCGGGGTCGTGTTCAAGGGCTTCTACGGCGACTCGGCTCGCACGGTTCCGGTCGGAAAGGTCTCGCCCGAGGCGCAGCAGCTCGCCGACGCCACCCGCGAGTCGCTCTACAAGGGCATCGAGCAGATGGTCCCCGGCAACCGGCTCGGCGACATTGGGGCCGCCATCCAGCGGCACGTCGAGGCGAAAGGTTACTCGGTCGTCCGCGACTTCGTGGGACACGGCATCGGCCGCAAGCTTCACGAGCAGCCGCAGGTGCCCAACTTCGGCAGCCCGAACACCGGCATGAAGCTCCGGCCCGGCCTCGTGCTGGCCATCGAGCCCATGGTGAACCTGGGCACCCACGAGGTCGACGTGCTGGACGACGACTGGACGGCCGTCACCTTGGACGGGAAGCTCTCGGCCCACTTCGAGCACACGATCTTGGTGACCGAGAACGGCCCGGAGATCCTCACCCGCTTGGGTTAAGCGGCGGAATGGAAGGCTTTTCCTAAGGCTTCAGGCCAAGCACTTGCGCTTCATAGGGTATTAGTGCTATCCCGCCGCGCTTTCTCTTAGGTACCGCAGCAAAAAGACGAGGGTTTTGATTGCCGAAGGATGACGCCATTGAGGTCGAGGGAACGGTGATGGAGCCGCTCCCCAACGCGATGTTCCGAGTGGAGCTGGACAATGGCCACAAGGTCCTCGCGCACATCTCAGGGAAGATGCGCATGCACTTCATCCGCATCCTTCCGGGCGACAAGGTGAAGGTCGAGCTCTCGCCGTACGACCTGACTCGGGGCCGCATCACGTACCGAGCGAAGTGAAAGGGCGAGACAATTTTTTGAGGGTGCCTTCGGGCTTCCTCCAAGCGTCAGCGAGGTTTGTGGGTCATGAAGGTTCGCGCGTCGGTCAAGAAGATTTGTGACAAGTGCAAGGTTCTTCGTCGCAAGGGCGTGGTGCGGGTGATCTGCGCGGCGAACCCTCGGCACAAGCAGCGTCAGGGTTAGTTCAGCGTTTCTTTTCACGGACAAAGGCAAGACACGATGGCTCGTATCGCCGGTATCGACCTTCCCCCTGCCAAGCGGGTGGTCATTTCGCTTCAGTACATCTACGGGATCGGGAAGAAGAGCGCCCACGACATCTGCAGCAAGGCGCAGATCGATCTGACCACTCGGACGAAGGACCTCACCGAGGAGCAGGCCCGGAAGATCCGCGAAATCATCGAGTCCGAGTACAAGGTCGAGGGCGACCTCCGGCGTGAAGTCACGATGAACATCAAGCGCTTGATGGACCTGGGCTGCTACCGCGGCCTGCGTCACCGCAAGGGGCTGCCGGTTCGCGGCCAGCGCACGCACACCAACTCGCGGACCCGCAAGGGCCCGAAGCGCGGCATCGTTCGCGCCAAGCCCGTGGCGGCGCCGGCGCGGTAGTCAAACCATTTGGCCCCGTCGGCTGACGGCGGGGTGGACCACCTAGGGAGCACAAGAGTCACATGGCGGAAGAGACGACACAGGCTGCGGCGCCCACCCCGGAGGCAGGGGGGGAAGCGAAGAAGTCGAAGCGCAAGACGAAGAAGAACGTGCTGAACGGCATCGTTCACATTCAGGCGACCTTCAACAACACCCTCGTCACCATCACCGACGTGTCGGGCAACGTGATTGCCTGGTCGTCGGCGGGGGCGCGCGGCTTCAAGGGCAGCCGCAAGTCGACTCCGTTCGCGGCGCAGGTGGCCGCGGGCGACGCCGCCGCGAAGGCGATGGAGCACGGTCTGAAGAACGTGTCGATCCTGGTGAAGGGCCCGGGCGCTGGCCGTGAGTCGGCGCTGCGCGCGATCGCCGCGGCGGGCCTGAAGATCTCGCTGATTCGCGACGTGACCCCGATCCCCCACAACGGCTGCCGTCAGGCGAAGCGGCGCCGCGTCTAACTCTTTTCGGCCGAGCGTCCCGTCAAGGGCGTTCGGCCCAGACCACCTCGAGTTTTTCTAGGAGAAGCAAGTGGCTCGATACACCGCCAGCGTTTGCCGCATCTGCCGACGCGAAAATCTGAAGATGTACCTCAAGGGCGACCGTTGCTACACGGACAAGTGCGCCATCGAGCGCCGTCCGTACCCGCCCGGTCAGCACGGCCAGGGCCGCGTGAAGTTCTCCGGCTACGGCGTGCAGCTGCGCGAGAAGCAGAAGGTCAAGCGCATGTACGGGCTGCTGGAGAGCCAGTTCCGTGGCTACTTCCGCCGTGCGTCGGCCGCCAAGGGCAAGACCGGCGAGACGTTGCTGCAGCAGCTCGAGCTCCGGCTCGACAACGTCGTCTTCCGCATGGGCTTCGCGGACACGCGCGCCGAGGCGCGCCAGCTGGTGCGTCACGGCCACTTCACGGTGAACGGCAAGCGGGTGAACATCCCGTCGTTCGCGGTGAAGCCGGGCGCCGTGATCGAGGTCGCGGACAAGAGCAAGAAGATGATTCGGATCGCCGAGGCGATCGAGACGGTCGACCGGCGCGGCATTCCGCAGTGGCTCGACGTCGACAAGAAGGCGATGAAGGGCTCGGTGCGGTCGGTCCCGAACCGCGAAGACCTCACGATGCCGATTCAAGAGCAGCTCATCGTCGAGCTCTACTCGAAGTAGTCCCAACGCCGGGCCGTCCTCCCGCCTTGGTGGCGGGTATGTTGGTGACGCGCAGGCACAAGGAGCAACCGCAACATGGCAGATACATTCGTGGCGAAGAACTGGCGCGATCTCATCAAGCCGCGCCGCATGGAAGTCGATCAGGACTCGCTCACCCAGACCTACGGCAAGTTCGTCGCCGAGCCGCTCGAGCGCGGCTTTGGCACCACGCTGGGCAACTCGCTTCGGCGCGTGCTGCTCTCGTCGCTGCAGGGTTCGGCGATCACGTCGGTGAAGATCGACGGCGTCGATCACGAGTTCACCACGATCCCCGAGGTCGCCGAGGACGTGACCGACGTGGTGCTGAACCTCAAGGAAGTGCTCCTTCGGACGCACACCAACGAGGTGAAGACGCTCCGCATCGAGGCGGAAGGACCGAAGGAGGTCAAGGCGGGCGACATCATCGCCGACGACCAAGTCGAGATCCTCAACCCCGGTCACCACATCTGCACCATCTCCGAGGGCGGCAAGCTCCACATGGAGATGACCTGCCGCCGCGGCCGCGGCTACCTGCCGGCCGCCGCGAACAAGGTCCAGGGCTCGCCGATCGGCACCATTCCGGTCGACTCGCTCTTCTCGCCCATCCGCAAGGTGAACTACCAGGTCACCAACGCGCGCGTCGGGCAGGTCACCGACTTCGACCGTCTGACGCTCGAGGTTTGGACCGACGGCTCGGTCACCCCGCAGGACGCGGTCGCCTACGCGGCCAAGATCATCAAGGAGCAGCTCACGGTCTTCGTGAACTTTGACGAGACCGAGGAGCCGATGGTGGTCGAGGCGCCGAAGGAAGAGGCGAAGCTCAACGAGAACCTGTTCCGCTCGGTCGACGAGCTCGAGCTGTCGGTGCGCTCGGCGAACTGCCTGCAGCAGGCGAACATCAAGACCATCGGCGACTTGGTGCAGCGCACCGAGGCCGAGATGCTCAAGACCAAGAACTTCGGCCGTAAGTCGCTCAAGGAGATCAAGGAGATCTTGGCGGAGATGGGCCTGTCGCTCGGCATGAAGCTGGAGAACTGGCCCCCGAAGACGGCTTCGGCCGCGACCGCGCCGGCCGCCGCCGCGACCGCGACCCCGGGGATGATGCCGTCGCCGCTGGTGGGCGCTCCGAAGGCCTAAGAGGTTTCACCAAAACGAAGGCATGCTCTTGGGTGGGCGCGCCTTCGTTATTTCCACCCGGTACCTGATACGGCCGGGCTGGTTCACGAAGGAAGGCAAGCAATGCGTCACCGCGTAGGACAACGAAAGCTGCAGCGGACCACGTCGCACCGTATGGCGATGCTCCGCAATATGGTCACCTCGCTGCTCGAGCACGAGGCGATTCGCACCACCATCCCGAAGGCGAAGGAAGCGCGCCCGATCGCCGAGCGCATCATCACGCTGGGCAAGCGTGGCGGCCTCGCCAACCAACGCTTGGCCGAGCGCACGGTGAAGAACAAGGCCGTGCTCAGCAAGGTCTTCAACGAGCTGAAGGACCGCTACTCGGGCCGCGCGGGTGGCTACACGCGCATCGTTCGCCTGGGATTCCGGAAGGGTGACGCTGCCGAGATGGCCCTGCTCGAGCTGGTCGATCGATCGTCGGGCGAAGAGGCCGCCGAGCCCGAGAAGAAGCCGGCCCGGAAGAAGAGCGAGAAGAGCGCGGCCGCCAAGAAGTAGCGCTTCGCGAAAGCTCGAAATCGAAAAGCCGCTGGCTGAAGAAGCCGGCGGCTTTTTTGTTGCCGCAAGCGGCGCTCAGTGGATGGGCTGGCCGTTCTTGACGAGCCACGTCGAGCCCTCGGCGGTCTCGATGCGCAGCTGTCGAATGCTCAGGTCGAGCGCGGGTTTCCCGTCGGGCCCCAAGAGCTCTTTGCTCGGCGCGCTGACGTCGTCCCCCGGCAGCACGACCTCGCGGTAGAGGTTGTAGCTGCCATTGGCGATGAGCTTCACGTTTCGCCACGGGTGCTCGCTGCCGTTTCGCACCAGGTAGAACATGCGGCCCGAGCCATCCAGGCTCTCGGTGGCGGTGACCACCGCGCCGATCCTATTCGAGCCTTGCTCCCCCTCACCGGGGCAGGCCACGACCACCGTGGCGGCCGAGACGGTGAGCCAGGCCGCGATGATGGCGAACTTGTACTTGAAGTACCGGTCCGAGCTCTTGAAGTCCTGCACGGTGTCGCGCAGCACCCCCGCGACGTTGAGGGCGGCGTCCGCCGCGCCTTCCTTGAGGACCCCCTTCGTGAGGGTCGGGCTCTTCGGCAGCGGCTGAGTGCGCGCGGCACTCACGGCCTTCATCGCGCCCGGGTTGGAGGTGGAGCGAGGACGGGAGGCGCTGGTGGGGGGGGGCTGCCCGGAACGTGGGTCTTTGGGAGGCTGGTCGCTCATCGCCGGCGGGCGGAAGTCTACGGGGCGGGACTCACGCGTCAAAGACCTTCATGGGGTCGACTGTGTGCGCACCTGCTCGAGGGCGCGGGAGGCCAGGGCATTCTCGGGTTGCAGCTTGAGGACGCGCTGGAGGTACCCCGTCGCCTGGTCGGCGGCCGCGCGGCGCTCGGCGGGGCTGGGGGCCTGCGCGCTGCGCGCGGCGTACAGCAGGCCCAGCCGCAGGAGGCACTCGAGGTTCTCGGGCTCGCGCTCGAGCACGACCTTGAGCTCGCGCTCGGCGGCGGCGAAGTCGCCTTGCAGCTCGAGGCTCTGCGCGAGCTTGAGCCGAGCGGCCATCAGGTCGGGCGCGAGCGTGACGAGCGTGCGGTAGCGGCCCGTCGCGGCGGCGTAGTCACGACGCTCGAACGCGAAGTCGCCCAGGCGCAGGTAGGCGGAGTCGAGGAAGGGGTCTCGCTCGAGCGCGCGCAGGAAGTGCTCCTCCGCCTGCTGGGGCCGCTGCCGGCCCAGGTAGAGCTCGCCCAGGTACAGGTAGTTCTTCCCGTCGTCGGGCTTGAGCTCGATCGCGCGCCGGAACTCGTCGACCGCGCGGCCCGGGTCGTCGATTCGCTGGTAGGCGAGCCCGAGGAGCGTGTGCGCCACCGACAGGTCAGGGAAGTCGCGGAGCGCCTCCTCGAACGAGATGATGGCTTCCTGCGGCAGGTCGCGCTCCTGCAGCCAGGTGATGCCCTCCTCGAGCTTGCCGCGCGCCTGCTTCGGCGTGCTGGCGAAGGGGTCGGACAGCTCCGACATCAGGGCGCGGCCGGTGGCGACCTCGTGGGGCGAAGGCGAGCCGTTCACCATGGCGCGCAGCGCGTCGACCGCTGGTTTGGGCTTGCCGTTGCGGTGGTAGGCCTTGGCGAGCGGGAGCGCGTACCCTGAGCGTTCGGGCGCCAGCTGCGCGGCGCGCTCGAGCGAGGCGAGGGCGCGTTCGTAGCGCTCGGACTCGAGGAGCGCGACCCCCAGGCGGTAGTGCAGCTCGGCCTCTTGGGGCTCGAGCTCCACCGCGCGCGCCAGCTCGGCGATGGCCGGCTCTCCGGCGTCGGCCGCGCGGGCAAACAGCGCCAGCCCCCGCATGTAGTGGGTGACCGCGTCGTCCCGGAGGGCGTTCCCGTCTGGGCCGGTCAGCCGTTCCAACAGTGCGCGGGTACGACCGGCCTTCACGTGCGCCTCGACGAGCGCCCTGGCGATGGAGAGGTCGCGAGGCGATTCGGCGTGCAGCGCCTCCAGCAGCGAAATCGCCTTCTCCGGCTGATTCTGCGCCAGGTAGGCCTGGGCTTGCTCACGCGGGGAGCGCGCTGGGCCGACGCCTTTGGCGCAGGCCAACGTCGTGGCGGCGAGGACGATGGCTCCGAGGCGACGGTTCAGGTTCACGGGGTGACCTCGTTCGGGGCGTTTGGGCCGACGCCCTCTTTGCCTGGCGCCGCGATGGCGTCGGCGACGTCGCCGCCTTGCCCGCCGAGCTGTTCGTGCAGGCGGATGATGCGGGTCCGCACCTCGCGCGCGAGGCTTTCGCGGCCGTCGGGCGCGAAGGGGCTCACGTCGATGGGCTCGCCGATCGCCACGCGGACGGAGCCCGGGGTGATCCGCCAGCTGTTCCTCGGCATGATGCGGTCGGTGCCGACGATGGCGACCGGGCAGACGGCGGCGCCGGACTTGAGCGCGAGCGCGAACGGCCCCTTCTTGAACGGCAGGATGCGGCCCGTCGACCGAGTGCCTTCGGGGTAGACGATGATGCTGGTGCCGCGGCGTATCTTCTGGACCGCATCATCGAGCGAGGCGATGGCCCTGGCGCGGTTGGAGCGGTCGATGAACAGGTGGCCGGCGATCCATATGTACCAGCCGAGCACGGGCACCCACTTGAGCTGGCTCTTCGCGAGGAAGCGGATGTTCACCGGGATGGCGTGGAACAGCACCGGGATGTCGAGGGTGGAGTGGTGGTTCGAGACGTAGATCGTCGGACGCTGGGGATCGGCGTTCTCGCGGCCCTGCACTTCGAGCGCGACTTTGCCCGCCCAGAACAACCCCGGCGCCCAGATGTTCCGCGCGATCCAAATCGAGGTGTCGGTGCTCCAGGTGAGCAGCATCGCGAGACACGCCACCACGAAGAGCACGGTGAGCCAGACGGCGTGAAACGCGATGTAGAAGAGGGCGCGGAGCATCGAGCGCGGGCGTCAAGCGCCTTCGATCACCTTGAGGAACTCGGGGTCGTCTTTCAGGGCGGCGAAGGCAGGGTCCTTGCGGACCTCCTCGGCGGGGAGCATGCCCGGGTTGTCCTTCGAGCGCGCGAGCGCCTCGCGCAGGTGGTCGAGCACCTGGTCGCGCTGCTGGCGGGCGGCCGCGAGCCGGGCGAGCCCGTACCAGGCGAAGGGCGAGCGCGGGTGCTCCTTGGCGAGCAGCTCGAAGGTCGCCTGCGCCTGATCGAACGACTTCGCGGCGATGAAGGCGCTGCCGCGCGTGTAGAGGACCGAAGGGTTCTTGGCGTCGACCCGCATCGCCTCCGCGGTGTCTTGCACGGCGAGCTCGGCGTCGTTGGGGCCGCTTCGGCGCATGGCGAGGTTGGCCCGCGAGAGCCGGGCGAAGACGTTGCCGGGCTGCTGCTCGATGAGCCCGCCGAGCCGGTCGATCGCCGAGTCGAGCTTGCCCTCCTCGGCGTCGAGGCGTGAGAGGCCGATCCGCGCCTCGATCGCGCCCTTGGGATCGATCTGCAGCGCTTCCTCGTAGGCGGCGCGCGCCTCTTGTTGCCGCTTCTGGTCGAGGAGCACGTGTCCGAGCAGCTCGCGCGGGCGCGCCTTCTTCGGGGCCGCCTGGGCGGCGGCGCGGTAGGCCTCGATGGCCTCGTCGAACTTCTTCTGGGACGCGAGCACGTTGCCGCGGGCGATGTCGGTCTGGCCCGGCTCGGAGCAGGCGAGCGCGAGCGATGCGAGAAGGACGAGAACCAGGGCGCGCATGGGCGGGCTTGTATCGCACGGGCTGGGCTGGTGCCACAGCTCATGGCGCCTGCTCGGCCGCGTGGTTGCCAGTCGCCTCGCCGGACCGAAAGCCTGCTAGAAGCCCAGTCACCCGTGGGGCGCAAAAAGTTCATCGCGATTGCTGGGAACATCGGCGCCGGGAAGACCGAGCTGACGACCTTCTTGTGCAAGAAGTACGGCCTCACCCCGTTCTACGAGCCCAACGACGACAACCCCTACCTGGCCGACTTCTACAAGGACATGAAGACGTGGGCGATGCGCTCGCAGCTCTTCTTCCTGTCCCACAAGTTCCGGCTGCACCGCACGCTCGAGCAGGGCAGCGGCACGGCGCTGCTCGACCGCACCATCTTCGAGGACGCGGAGGTGTTCGCGAAGAACCTCCACCGGCAGCGGCTGATCGACAAGCGCGACTTCCAGACGTACTGGGAGCTCTACCAGGCGATCAGCGAGGCGCTGCGGCCGCCCGACTTGATGATCTACCTGCGCTGCCCGGTGCGAACGCTGCAAGCGCGCATTCAGCTGCGCGGCAGGCAGATGGAGCAGTCGATTCCGACCCGCTACCTTTCCAGGCTGTCTGCTCTTTATGAGGAGTGGCTGAGCGGGTACAAGCTGTCTCCAGTGCTCGTCTTGGACACCGACAAGCTGGACTACCTGACCAACTTGGTGGACCGGGTGGATCTGTTCCGGAAGATCGAGAAGCATCTGTGAGAGAGGTCTACATTCTCGCAGCGGAGCAGCTTGAGCCGGTCGTGATCGACCGGCTGCGCGAATCCTTCGAGTCAGAAGATGTCGAGTTCCTCGGCGAGCCCGGGCTGTTCTTCGGGCTGAAGGCGGGCGAGGTCCGAATCGAGGTCCGCTTCGAGACGCGCGACTCCGGCTTGGGCTGGACGCCGGATCTGCTGACCGGGAGCCCCGAGTGCCACGAGGCGCTGCGCAAGGCGCGGAGCTTCTACCGGATCTCGTTCGAGCCCGGAAAGCCGCAGCCGTCGGTGGCCGTGTTCGAGGCGCTGTGGTGCGCGCGGTCGATCATGGAGCAGGTGCCGGCGGTGCTGCTCGACGTGACGGCGTTCAAGCTCCACAACGCCGAGGACGTGGCCGAGATCACCGAGCTGGACTTCGACATTCGAGATCACCTGAACCTGCACGCCGTGGAGGCCGCCAAGACCGACACGCCGCTGTGGGTGCACTCGCACGGCATGGAGAAGTTCGGCGTTCGCAACGTCGAGGTGTTCCACCTGGGCGAAGACGACCTGCAGGCCGCCGAGACCTTCTTTCACGAGCTGTGCACCGACCTCGCGTTCGGCCAGGGGCCGCAGCTGCGGACGACGGTGGAGACGAGCGCGGGCGCGAGCTTCATGCTGCTGCCTTCGGAAGAGGGGCGGCTCAACCTGTTCGGCATCGAGGCGGACACCTTCGAGGGGCACGGCAACCTCTACATGACGGTGGTGGCGGGGGATGGGCGTCACACGATCGCCGAGCTGCTCAAGCCCTACCGAAATCGCTTCGAGAAGGAGTCGTCGGAGGAGAGCGAGGCGCTCAGCCAGCAGGCCCAGGAGCTGCTCCCCGCCTTCAAGGCGCGCTTTCAGCGGCGCGGGTTGATGGAGCCGATCACCTTCCTCGTCCGGGCGGCGTTCGAGGTGCATCCCGAGGAAGGCGAGAGCTCGACCGAGAACCTGTGGCTCGAGGTGGTCAACTGGGAAGAGTCGCAGCTGATCGGCAAGCTGGTCGACGGCGGACAGCAGACCACGGAGTGGCGGAAGGGCGCGCACGTCGAGCTGGACGAGGCGGCCATCAACGCGATCGCGCTCGGCCGCGAGGGCCGCACGATGGAGCCAGACGAGATGCGCCAGCTGCTGGTCGCCGAAAAGCCGATGTGACGTGGAGCCCTGAACATGCCCGCGCTGCTGCTCTTGTCCGGCCCTTCCGCAGGGCTTCGATTCAACGTGGAGACCGAGGTGACGCTCGGGCGCTCCCCCGCGTGCGAGATTCCGCTCGAGGACAGCAAGGTCTCGCGGCGGCACGCCAAGGTGGTGGTGGAGGACGGGCAGGCGCGCATCACCGACCTGGGCTCGCGGAACGGCACGGTCGTCAACGGCGAGCGCATCGAAGGTGAGGCGATCCTGCTCCCGGGCGACCGCGTGCAGGTGGGCGACTCCGTCGTGCTGTTCGAGCCGCCGGCGAAGGCGTCGCTGGCCGATCGCGAAGCGGCGGACATGCAGAGCATTCCCGTCGCGGAGGTGTTGCCCGCGGTGGGGGCCGACGCCGCGCTCTACTCGGCGGGCGTGGCGCTGCTCTCCGCGACGAGCGAGAGCATGGTGCTCCGCCGCGCGGCGGAGGAGCTCGTGCGGGGCGCCAACGCCGACCTGGGCGCCGCGCTGCTCGGCGGCGTGGAGGGGCTGCTGACGGCGTCGGTGGTCGGGGCGGACGCGGTCGAGGTCCCCAGGTCGTTGGCGCGCGCGGCGCTCGACCGCAAAGAGGTGGGCTGCGCGGGCGGGCTGGTGTGCGCGCCGCTCTCGGCGTCCGGCGGTCTGGCGTTCGGCGTGCTCTTCGCCGAGCGGCGAGAGCCGTTCACGAGAGACGAGCTGAAGGTGGCCGCCGCGCTCGGACGGCTCGCGGGCGAGGCCCTGTCGGCGCTGCGCTCGCAGGTGCGCCGGGAGGACGTGCAGCTCGCCTTCGTCGGGAGCACGCGTCAATTCCGAAAGACGGTGGAGCAGGCGCGGCGCGCGGCGGCCGGCAAAGAGTCCGTGGTGATTTGGGGAGAGCCGGGGACCGGCAAGAAGCTCACCGCCGAGTACATCCATCAGCGGTCGCCGCGCGCGCTCGGGCCCCTGGTGGTGATCGACTGCCGCGAGCTGGCGTCGGTGGAGGTCGAGCTGTTCGGGCGCGCGAGCGCTCCCGGCCTGCCCCCCATCGCCTCGGCGCTGCTCCGGGCGGACGGCGGCACCCTGGTGCTCCAGCACGTTCAGGCGCTGCCGCGCGGCTTGGCGGAGCGGCTGGGGCGGATGCTGATCAAGAAGGTGGCCCCGGCGCCGCGCGGCGGGGAAGAGCCCGTCGACGTGCGGTTGATCGCCACCGCGCGCGCGCCGCTCAAGCAGCTGGTGGGGCAGGGCGAGGTGGACGCGGAGCTGGCGTCGGTGCTCGAAGGAAACGAGATCGAGCTCTTGCCGCTGCGCGAGCGCAGGCCGGACGTGCCCGCGTTGTTCGAGCTCTTCGCCGGCCGCGTGGTGAAGCCGCTCCGGCGTGAGCCGCCGACCCTGTCGCCCGAGGCCAAGCGCGCGCTGAGCGAGTACGCGTGGCCTGGCAACGTGCGCGAGCTCGAGCTGGTGGCCGAGCGCGTGGGGCTGCTCCACGCGGGGGTGGAGCTGTCGCCGCTGCAGCTGCCGCCCGAGATTCAAGAGGGCGGCGACTTCGGCAAGCCGCGCACGCTGCAGCAGCGCATCGAGCAAGTGGAGCGCGACGCGATCGCGCACGCGCTGCGCGAGGCGAGGGGCAAGAAGATCAAGGCGGCCGCGCTGCTCGGCATCAGCCGGCCGACGCTCGACAAGAAGATCGAGGACTACCAGCTCGTCGTCGAGAAGGTGCGCAAGGGCGACGGGGAATGAAGCTGAAGCTCTCGCGCGAGGTGGCCGGCGCGCTGGCGCGGGGCGGCCCGGTCGTCGCGCTCGAGACGTCGGTGGTCGCCCAAGGGCTGCCGGCCCCCCACAACTTGAACGCCGCGCTCGCGTGCGAGGCCGCGGTGCGGCGGGTCGGAGCGGTGCCGGCGGCGACGGCGGTGATCGACGGGACGCTCCAGGTGGGCTTGTCGCGCGGCGAGATCGAGCGGCTGGCCTCGGGAGAGCCGGGGCTCTGGAAGGTGGCGTCGCGCGATCTGGCGGCGGCGGTGATAGGGCGGCGCACGGGCGGCACCACCGTCAGCGCCACCTGTGAGCTGGCCGCCGCGGCGGGCGTGCGGGTGTTCGCGACGGGCGGGATCGGCGGGGTGCACCGCGGCGTCGCGGAGGCGCTCGACGTCTCGCAGGATCTCTGGGCGCTCTCGCGGTTCCCGGTCGCCGTCGTCTGCGCGGGGGCCAAGACCGTGCTCGACTTGCCCAAGACGCTCGAGGTGCTCGAGACGGTGGCGGTCCCGGTCATCGGCGTCGGCACCGACGACTTCCCCGGCTTCTACTGCGAGAAGACGGGCTTGAGGCTCGAGCACCGCGTGGAGAGCGCCGAAGAGGCGGCGCGCTGGGTCCAAGCCCGGCTCGAGGTGCTGGGGCAGGGCGGGCTGGTGTTCGCCGTGCCGCCGCCGAAGGAGACCGCGTTGCCGCGGGCGCTCATCGAGCGGGCGATCTCCGGAGCGCTCGAAGACGCCCGCCGCCGCAAGATTCAGGGCAAGGCCGTCACGCCGTTCCTGCTGTCGGCGCTGGTCCGCGCGACCCGCGGGAAGAGCCTCGCCGCCAACCTCGCGCTCCTCGAGAACAACGCCGCGTTCGCCGGCGCGCTCGCGGCGGCGAGCGTCAGAAGTCGACGCCGTCGGCGCTGACCTCGGGGACCGAGAGCGTCAGCCGGTTGGGCTTCTTCTTGCGCTCGTCGGCGTAGAAGAAGCGGTAGAGCAGGTAGTCCGCGGTGACGTGCTTCACGTAGCCGCGCGTTTCCTTGAAAGGGATCAGCTCGATCCACAGATCGAGCGGCAGCTCTTCCTCCGAGCGCTTCGCCCACTTCGAGACCGCGGGGGGCCCGGCGTTGTACGCCGCCGCGATCAGCGCGGGGTGCTTGAAGCGCTTCTCGAGCGCCGAGAGGTACCAGGCGGCGAGCTGCAGGTTCAGGTCCGGCGAGTAGAGCTGGTCGGGCTCGGGGTTGCGGATGCCCAGCTCGGCGGCGATGGCCGTCGCGGTCGGCGGGATGATCTGCATCAAGCCGCGGGCGTCGGCGGCGCTCACCAGGTGCGGGCGGAAGGTGCTCTCGCGCCGCATGATCGCGAGCAGCAGGTACGGGTCGACGCCGTAGTCGCGCGCCTCCCGCTCGACCGCCTTGAAGAAGGCGCGCGGGTACATCAGCGCGAGCGCGCTCGGATCCTTGTGGGTGAAGGCCTGCCCCCACAAGAGCCGGCTGGCGAGCATGTGGGCGACGCCGTACTCGCCGATCTGGTGGAGCCCGTGGCCCATGCGGAGCGCTTGCTCGGCCGAGCGCGTCTGGTAGGCGATGGACATCGCCTCCTCGGTCGCGTCGCGGAAGAGGCCCACGCTCGCGAGCCGCGCGACCTGCGACAGCTCGGCGGGCACGCTCAGGTCGAGCGGCTTGGGGCGGCTGGGGAAGAAGGGCGGCGGCGTCTTTCCCGCGGCGCTCAAGCGCTCCGCCGCGAGCTGCGCGTAGAAGCTGCCCGGGAACTGGGCGATGAGGTCCTGATACCGCTGGGCCAGCGCGTCGGGCAGCCGGGGCGACTTGACGCGGGGGGATTCGAGCTTCAGCTGCTCGCAGCGCGTCCACCAGTAGCGGGCCTGCGGCACCATGCTCGACCGCGGGTAGTCATTGACGAGCTGCTGGAGCGTGGCCTGCGCCTGATCCCAGCGCTTGAGGCGCATCAGCGCGAGGGAGTGAAACCACAGCGCCTCGTCGCGCTTGCGCGAGGAG
This sequence comes from uncultured Myxococcaceae bacterium, assembly GCA_964511185.1. Lineage (GTDB taxonomy): Bacteria > Myxococcota > Myxococcia > Myxococcales > Myxococcaceae > CAZEDU01. The sequence goes on from CAZEDU010000064.1 coordinate 21,696, forward strand.
CGGAACTTCTTCTCGAAGTCGGTGAACTCGGCGGCCGCGTCGGCGTACTGGCCGGACTGCAGGTCCACCCAGCCGACCAAGAAGGCGGCGTCGTCCGCGGCCCGCTCGCGCGGAAAGCGCCGGACGACCTCCAGCAAGAGCTTCTTGCCCTTCGCGTTGTCCGCCCGCAGCGTCCGGCGCGCCTTGAGCATCAACGCCTCGGAGGCGATGGCGTTCTGTCCCTTCATCGCGTCTCCCACCGCTTGCTCCGCGGCCTTCTCGTCGCCGGCGGCGTAGAGCGCCTGCGCGCGCACGAGGGACGCGCGGGCCCGCGCCGACGCGCCCTTGATCAAGCCGTGCGTCTGCGCCGCGTCGAGCTCGGCGACGGCGGCCTTGGGCTCGCCCGCGTCGATGAGGCCGCGCGCGCGCGCCAGGCGCTCCTCGAAGCTCGGCTTCCAGGCGTTGCCCGCGACGAGCCGATCGAACGCTTCGATGCCGTAGGGGTGCGCGGGGTGGCGGACCGCGAGCAGCTTCAGGTCGGCGGTCTCGCCGTTCAGGTTTCCCGTCAGGCGCCGCGCCGAAGCGCGCTGCCAGTAGAGCTCGGGCGAGGCGAGCTCGGGGGCGCTGCGCTCGAGGATGGGCGCGGCTTGAGCCGCGTCGCCGGCGGCGAGGAGCGCCTCGGCCCGTCGGGCCTTGAGGCGCGGGGCGAGGTGGCGCGGCGCGGTCTGAAGGCCCTTCTCGTACGCCTGCGCGGCGGCCAGTTTCTCGCCGGCGTAGAAGAGCGAGCCGCCCAGGTAGAGGTAGTAGACGGCTTCGAGCCGTTCGGGCGGAGGTTGGCTCAGGATCTGCCTCGCCGCTTCGGCGGGGAGCCCGTCCGAGAGGAGCAGATACCCGTTGAGGAGCGAGAGGTGCGCGAGCCGCTCGCAGCCGCGCGCGGGCTCCGCGGGCTCAGTGGCGCCTGCGTCCGGATCGTTCGATGCCGTGGTGGGGGGCGACGCGAGGCAAGCCTTCAGCTCGGCGCGCGCGAGATCGAGCGCACCGGGTTTGTGCAGCCGCACGGCTTCGAGCGTCGCGGCGGACTGCGCGAAGCTCGAAGTGGTAACGAAGAGCAAAGTCAACGTGAGCACGGTCGATTTCGCTCTTTTCGTGTGCCCAGGTGGGTTTGACATCGCAGCCACCGCGTCCTAAATCCCGCCGCGCGATTCACGACGGTTCTCGAACCTGATCGTGAGCATAAGAAGCTTGGAAGTAGGCAGCAAAGGGGAGCATCGGAGAGACAGTAAGGTCGCAAGTTCCCGGGGGACGTAACGGAGTGGGAGGCCCTGCGAGATGAAGCCGTTTCCGACCGATTTGCCACAGACCATCAATCCTGAAGCCGGCCCGAAGCGAGCCGGGGTCGAGACGCATCGAAATTTGAACTGCGCTCACTATGACAACTGCCTCGACGAGGCGGTGCGCAGGGGATGGCAAAGCTTCAGTTGTGTGAAGTGCCCGCTGTATCCCGTCACCGCGGCGCCCCAGATGGGCATCGAGGCGTACGCGACGCAGCGCCGCGCGATCTGACGCACCGCCCTCATCGCGGCGCCGCGTAGATCACCACCACCCAATATTTTCCCTGACCGAACCGGCTCGAGTCACCTCGCGCCGTGCCGATGCCGACGCGTCTGTTGCGCGCATCGGCCAGGTTCTCCGAGTCGGTGACCAGGGCGGGGCTGTCGGCGATGAAGAAGTCGACCGAGGTGGCCCCGACGTCCGGCATGGCGCGGAAGACGCGATCGTGCAGCCGCTCTCCGCGGAGCTCGCTCTTGGGCTCCTGCGCTGCGAGGGCCTTCTCGGCGTGATCCGCCGCGAGGCGCTCGAGGGTCTTGTCGCGAGTCAGCTTGGGCAGCTGGAGCTCGGCGCGGCGGCGCTCGACGGCGCGGTACGCCACCACGAGCGGCTCGCCTTCGAGCGCTGGGCTGGTCGACGCGAGCACCTGCACGACGCGAGCCTGCGTGCGGCCGTTCACCTGTTCGAAGGTGACGCCGATTCCGATCCGTTCGTGCTTGGGCTCGAGGAGGTTCTTGCGGTGCCCGGGGCTGTGCTCGATGCCGAAGTGCGCCGCCAGCGGTCCGCTCGCAAGCCCGAGGTTCTCACCGGCGCCCGCGAAGCGGTAGCCGGCGCGGTGGAGGCGCGCGCGCAGATCGCTGCCGTCGGGGGCGACGTGGGCGAAGAAGTTCTCCGCGCTCATGCGGTCGCTGTAGGCCTGCGCGATGAGGTTCAGCGCGGTGTCCTCGCGAACGAAGCCGAGGCCCTGACTCCTCCGCAGCGCGTTGATCCGCTCGAGGATCGCCTCGCGGGCGGCATCGACGGTCTTGGGCTCCGGGACGTCGACCGAGGCGGCGAGCTGGGCGGCGTCGCCGACGTCGACGAAGAACAGCCCGGCGACGTCTGGGCCGCGCTCCGAGCGGGCGAGGACCTCGAGCGTGAAGCGGCCCGTCTCCTTGAAGACGATGTCGCCGCAGAAGGACACCTCGTCGGTGTGCTTGGCGGACGCCCTTCGCTCGCGGGCGGGGACCTTGTCGACCTGCCCGCCGGGCCGGGTGACGAAGATCTCCGGCTGCCGATGGCCCTGGCGCAACGTCCCGCACAAAGAAGCCTTGGCTCCCGCTCGCGGCACGCGGCGCGAAAAGGGCTCGAGCTCCAGCCTGCGCTCGGCGAGCAAGATGACCGCCGCGCTCGCGTCCTGGGTCTCGACGACGCCGATGCCCAGGTGGCTGGCGGGTTGGTCGGTGAGGTCGCGTCGGTCCTGCAGCGCCTCCAGCACTTCGGCGAGCGACGAGGCGCGGACGATGATCGCGCGTGGCGACGCGTCGTGACCGCCGGCCATGGAGATCGCCTCGGTCATGCGCAGCATCTCCCCGGCGCGCGCGGCCGAGGTGTTGGCGGCCTCTCGCGCGAGGCGCTTCGCGGCGTCCTCGAGCGGTGTGTCCGGCTTGGGCGCGGAGCGGCCCACGCGCTCGAAGGTCTCGCGCACGTTGATGAGGAGCTTGGCTTCGCCTTCGGCCGGCGTGACGGCGAGCGCGGCGACGAGGATGGCGGAGAGCATCAACCCGCCAGGCGGAAGGAGATCTTCGAGACGGTGCCCTTGCCGAGCCGCTGGGCGAGGCGGGCCTTCAGGTCGCCTTCACGCTGCTCGAGCTCGTGCGCCCAACGCGGGGAGGCGACGCTCACCACCAGGGTGGTGCCTTCGAACGTGAGCGGCGTGGTGACGCGCGCGATCTGGCCGCCGACGATCTCGTCCCAGACCGGCTTGAGCTGACGGGCGCGGCCGGTGTTGCGCGCCACCTCGGCGAGGACCGAAGGGAGCAGCTCGCGGAGCGCATTGAAGTCGTTCTGGGCCATGGCTTCGAAGCGGAATTGTCGGGCGAACCTTCGCGGCTGCCAAGAGAAGCTTTGTTCGCGGCGCGGGTGTCGTGGTTTTTCTGTCGCGAGGGAATTGACTTCAGCGAAATGATTCGGACGGCACGGGATTCGCCTGCATCCGCGGCGCCGCCACACGGGCCGGGCGATGTTGCGGTGCGTCAGGACCTCCTTTCTTCTCGGAAGAAGGGCCGCCCCTTCGGCTTGACAAGGCTGGGGTCGGTTCCTTGAATGCCCGCTCTTTTTTCCTACTTGGAGCCTTTGCACATGAAGTCAGCCAACCGCCTCGCACTGTTCTCCGCGCTCTGCGTTGGAGCCGTCGCGCTCTTGGGATGTCCCCCAGAGAAGAAGCCACAAGACGAAGAGGGGCTCCCCGAGTTCTGCGCCACCGAGGCGGACTGCCCGGATCCCAACCTGTTCGTGTGCAACCAGGCGACTCAGAAGTGTGAGCCGAGCTGCACGCGGAAAGAGGACTGTAGCGCCGACGTTCGCGGGGAGTACGCGCTCGACTACTGCGCTTCGAACCTGGGCTGCCAGTGTGACGACCTGCGCTGCGTCGCTTCGCTGTGCGGCAGCGACGCCGATTGCGGCTCGCAGGTCTGCCGCAACGGTCAATGCGTGGCGCCGCCCGCGGCCTCGAGCGTGGCCTCGTGCGAGATCACTCCCGACTTCGTCGCCGTTCGGGCCGGGAGCAAGGTGCGGTTCTGGGTGTCGACGTGGGACGCCAACAAGGCGCCGGTGGTGCTGACCGAGGGCGCGACCTGGAGCTCGACCCACGGCGCGGTGACGGCCGCGGGCACCTCGGGCCGAACCGTCGAGTTCGACGTCGCCGCGAGCGGGACCGTCGTCGGTCCGGTCGACGCGGTGCAGGCCACGGCGGGCAGCGCCACCTGCAAGGCGAAGGTGTTGGTGCTCCCCGGCAGCGTGCCGAGCGGCAGCCTGGACGTGCTGCTCACCGACGAGCTGACCGGCCGGCCCATCTCGGGCGCGACGGTCGTGGCGACCACCCCCACCGCGCCGGTGACCACGCACGACACACAGACGACCGATGGCAACGGCTACGCGCGGCTCACCGTGTCCTCGGGCAAGACGACGGTGACGGCCTTCCACGCCGAGTACAACTACCTGACCATCGCCAACTACGACACCGGGTCGGCGTCGGCGGACGCGCGCTTCCTGTCGATGGTGGTGCGCCGCAACCAGGTCGCCAAGTACGGCGGCTACAAGGGCACCTTCCAGAACGTGCCGCAGACCTCGAACGTGCACGCGGGCATCGCCGGCATGTCGTTGCCCGGCTCGATTCTCGACCTGTCGCAGACCCAGCTGCTCGGCCCCAGCACCCCGACCGACATCAACCTGGGCAGCATCGAGCAGAAGGGCCTGCCGATCCCCGCGGGCGTGTACCTGGGCTTCAGCCAGGACGTGATCAAGCCGACCTACGCGGCGCAGGGCTTGGCGGGCGTCTGCTACGACGGCGCGGCGCCGAACGAGTCGGCCATCTCGACCGGCACCTGCGGCGTGCGCTCGGCGTGGGCGATGTCGGGTGACGTGGCGATCAGCCAGCTGCCGCTCGACGCCTTCGGCAACGGCCTGTCGGGCATCAAGTTCGACGAGATGCTCTCGAAGGTGCTGCCGCTCTTCAAGACGTTCACCTCGTCGGTTCGGCGGGACGTGCAGTTCAGCTTGAAGACCACCACCAAGCTCACCAACGGAGAGTACGACTTCAACACCAGCGACTACGTGACGGTGGACCACGACTTCAAGGGCGTGCCGCTCGCGTTCAACTTCGCGGTGAGCGCGCCGGATCTGCCGAAGTTCGGCGGCACGTACGTCGACGGCGTGATCGTCCTGGGTGGCGCGCTCGCTCCGGGCCGCGGGGTGGTTCCGCTCGGCCTGGGCGCGGGGGTGAACACCAACCCGGCCGACGCGAAGTCCGACATTCAGGGCGAGCTCAAGTCGCCGGGGCTGATCGGGCTGCGCATGGCCCCGACGCACAGCGGCCTGGAGGGCACCGACTACGGGGTGATCGCGTTGGCGGTGTCGCTCAAGAGCGCGACCAACGCGGCGCTGGGCGTGGCGAGCAGCGCCTTGTTCGCGCGCGTGCCGAACAACCGCATCGCGTTCGACCCGGGCGGCGCGGCGCCGGTGTCGCTCGGCAGCTCGTTCCTCAACATGCCGGAGAACGCGAAGTTCAACTACACCAACAGCGCGGTGGGGGCGATTGGCGCGCGTTCGTTCCGCTTCACCACCAACCCGGGCCTGACGGGCTCGACGATGGTGCGCGTCGCCTTCACCGACACCAACGACAAGCGCTGGGTGGTGCTGTTCGACCAGGCGGAGGGCGGCTTCAGCCTCCCCGCCGCGCCGGGCGGGGCGCTGCCGGACCGGCTGTTCCACACGAACAACTCGAACGGCGAGCGGTCGGACATGGTGGTGCAGGCGATTCGGATCAACGACAACCCGAGCGGCGGGGGCTCCGACGTCGGCTTCGCGCGCCTGGTGGAGCTGAACAGCATCAACGCGGACCGGCTGTCGGATTTCCTGACCGGCTTCTCGTTCGTCAGCTACAGCCGCCCGAAGATCCGCTGGGTGGCGCCGGCCAATGCGGGTGAGGCGGTGACCGGGTCGGTCAAGGTTCGGGTCTCGTCGTTCAAGATTGGCACCAACACGGCGGACGACGGCTTCGTTCGCCTGACGTTCGCCAACGGATCGGGCAGCTGCACCCCGGTCGACGGCAACGTGGAGACCGGCGCTGGAACGGGCGAGGTGAGCATGTCGATTCCGGCCGGCTGCACGGGCCAGAACGTGACGCTGACCGCGACGCTGTTCCAGAACCCGCCCCCTGGCGGCGGCGCGGCCACGGCGGTCACCCCGCCGGTGTCGAGCTCGATTCAGGCCAACGTCCAGTAAGCCGTTCGACAGTCATTAGGCCCGCGGTCCAGCACTGGATCGCGGGCCGTTGTGTTCTCACGCGGCTCTCTCTCCTCGAGGAACGACGGACCCATCATGGCGATCTCGGTCGACTTCAACTTGGCAACGGCGGAGCAGGTCGGTGGCGGCGGGTTGACCCGGGCGGCGCTCGAGTCGCTGGCGGGAAGGACGAAGGCCGCGCACGCGTGGATCGGCCAGCGGCGGTCGTCGGGGCAGCTCGCCTTCATGGACCTGCCGACCGATCGGCAGGCGGCGGAGGCGGCGATGGGGCTGGGGCGCGAGCTGTCGATGTTCGACAACGTCCTGGTGCTGGGCATTGGCGGCAGCTCGCTGGGCGCCAAGGCGCTGTTCAACGCGCTGTGCCCGGCGACGCACAACCTGATGCCGCGCGCGTCGCGCCCGAACGGCGCCCGGCTGTTTTTTCCAGACAACGCCGACCCGACGACCTTCGCGGCGCTGCTCGAGACGTTGGACTTGCGGCGGAC
>CAZEDU010000065.1:0-9916 GCA_964511185.1 uncultured Myxococcaceae bacterium
TGCTGCGCGGTCGCCGCGGCGTTCGCCCACTCGCTCCGCTCGAGCTTCGAGTGCCGCTCTTCGCCGAGCGCCTCGCGCAGGCGCAGCTGCGCGCCGGGGCTCACGGTGAGCAGCGGCGGCAGCGCCGCGCCCACCGAGATGGGCGGCGCCTCCTCCGCGCCCTCGCGCGCCTCGACGACCGCGCTCGCGCCGCCGCGAACGAACAGCCGGTAGCGGCCCGTCGAGGTCGGCACGTCCAGCGCGGCCTCGCCGAGCGCCGGGAGCACGGCCTGGGTGATGACGTGCGGCGTCCGCCTCGGACCGCCGATGCAGAAGGGCCCCAAGTCCAGCGCGCGGACCGCCCGCGCCGGCCGGAACACCGCCTCCACGGAGCGATCGAGCGCGACCCCGAAGCGCAGGTCACAGAACTGGCAGTGGCCCTCCGCGCCCACCTGGGAGAGCTCGTCGAGCGACTGCGCTCCGGTCTGGCACGAAGGGCAGATGAGCTCCCAGCTCATCTCCAGGAGCCCGCTCGTCACCGCGTGCAGGCACAGCGTGAGCAGGGTGGGGCGCGGCGCGCTCCACGCGTCCGCCAGCTCGAACGGCCGAAGGCGCACGAGGTCGGCGTCGTCCGCTTCCGACAGGTGGCGCAAGAGCCGCTCCGCGATCGCGCGGTGCGCCGGCGCGATCGCCCGGAGGAAGCGGTCCCGTCCGGCGGCGAAGGCGCTGGAGTGGACGGACCCGCGACGCCCCGGCGCGCCCTTGCGCACGAACGACGCCATCTGGGCGAGCGTGGTGCGCGCGCCGACCCACGCCACCAGCCGCGCGGCGGCGATCGTCGGCTCGACCTCGAGGCGAAAGACGACGCGGGTGCCGCGGTCGGTGGGCTCGAGGGCGCACGAGAACACCATGCGCCGCGCCGGGCCTTTGCGGAAGATGCGCTCGATGCGAAACGAGCGCTCCTCCACCCACTCGAACGGCCGCTCCTCGTACTCGACCGGGATGCCCGACAGCCGCGTGCGGATGAGGAAGCGCGCCGCGCCGGCGTTGGAGAGCGGCGCCACGTGGATGCGCGCGAGCCCGATGGCGCGGTTGAAGCGGTCGGTGTCAGCGACGATCGGCCACAGCTGCGCGGGCGTGGCCGGGCTCTCAACGGTTTGGCGGACGACGACCGGCTTGGAAGGGCCCATCGCCCCGGCAGTGTAGCCCGGCGCCCGCCCAAGCTAGATGCGGCAGTGCACGTGTGACATCGCGCTGTCGTTCGGGTTGTAGTTGGGGTCGTTGGGCTCGAAGCTTTGCCCGAGCCGCAAGCCGACGAGCTCGCTGACCTTCCACAGCTTACCGAAGACCGCGGCGCCGGACGCACTCAGCTCGACGGCGCGCAGCACCTCATTTCCGGCCGTCGAGGTGCCGTGACAGTACGGCGCCACGATGCGTTTTTTGTCTTTGTATTGAAACTCGAGGAGCCGGCGCGTGCGGATGGCCTCGCAGATGAGCTGCATGGTGCGCGATGTCTATGCGGCTTGCGCCCAAAAGAGCTGGCGAAGCGCGGCTTCCAAAGTGGGGTACTCGAAGGTGAAGCCCGAATCGAGCGTGCGTCTGGGCAGGACTTTCTGCCCGTCGAGGACCATCGTCGACATCTCGCCGAGCGCGAGCTTGAGCGCGAACTTGGGGGCAGGGACCAAGGCGGGGCGGTGCAAGGCGCGACCGAGCTCGCGAACGAAGTCGCGGTTGGTCACGGGGTTCGGCGCGGTGCCGTTCAGCACCCCAGAGACGGTCGGTTGCTCGAGCACGTGCACGAAGAGGCGCAGCAAGTCGTCGCGGTGAATCCAGCTCATGTATTGGTTGCCGTCGCCGAATCGTCCGCCGGCGCCCAGTTTGAACGGAACCGTCATGCGCTTGAGCGCGCCGCCGTCGGGGTGCAGCACGATGCCGATGCGAATGATGGCGGTGCGAAGGCCGGCCTCTTGGGCGGGGGCGGTCGCCGCTTCCCAGACCTGGCAGACCTGCGCGAGAAAGTCGGACCCCGGCGCGCTCGTCTCGTCGAGCGGCTCGTCGCCATGCGGGCCGTAGTAGCCAATCGCCGAGGTGCTCACCAGGGCGCGGACGGTGCCCGACGCGACGGCGGCGCGCGCGATCGCCTCGGTGCCGATCTTCCGGCTCTTCACCACGCGCTCTTTCTGTTCGGGCGTCCACCGCTCGGCGATCGACTCGCCGGCCAGGTGAATCACCGCGTCGAAGCCTTGGAGCAGCGTGTCGGGAGCCGGTTCGAACGCGTCGAAACGCGCGGCGGACACGCCGGAAGGAAGGCCGGAAAGGGCGGCGGGCTTGCGGGTGAGCACCGTCACCTGATGGCCGGCATCGACCAAGCGCCGCACCAAGGGCGCCCCTAAAAATCCAGTGCCTCCAGTGACCGCGACCTTCATGACGGGCCTTCTGAGATCAGCCCTTGGTGATTTGGCCCGCGGTCACGGTGAGCGACTCGTTGTTGTACGTGTGCTGTTCAGTCGAGGTGGCGACGGTGCCGTTCAACGAGAGGCCCACGCTCCCGCTCTTGGTGCCGAGCTGCTGGAAGTCGACCGACTGGGTGACGTTCGCGTCGATGTAGTCCTCAATCTCTCCGGTGAACGTCACCTTGCCGACGAAGGCGAGGTCGACCTTGCCGCTGAAGCCCGTGGTCACCGCGGCGCCGGTGGCGGTCTTCAGCGTGTACGTCATCGAGCCGTCCAGCGTGTGCTTCCCGTCGTCGTTGAACTTGTCGTACTGGATGGTGAACTTCACGTCCGAGTTGCCGCCGAGCAAGCCGCCCAGGCTGAGCGCATCGACCGTGATGCTCGCGGTGCCGCCGTGCGCGCCTTGGACCTTCGAATTGCCGCTCGCCGTCGCGCGGCGAAGGCCGCTTTGCAGCGAGCCGGACTTCGAGGCCGGAGCGCTCGCCGCGAACAAGGCCTCGGCCGCGCCCTGCTTGCCGCCGCCGATCTTCGCGCCCCCGCCGCACGCCGAAAACGTCAGGGCGAAAAGGACCACCGCCACCTGCTTGCACTCGAACATGTGAGCCTCCGGAACGAGAATGAGCGCATGGGTGCTAGCGCCGTCCGGGCGGGAGCGTCAATTGCTCCAGAGGTCGCCGCTCTGTGACGTTGACTACTCGATGCCGGTGCGATCGAGCGCGCAGCCTTCGGGTACCGGCTTGCGCGGCGTGAAGAAATAGCCAGAAAGACCTGCGCGCGGAGCGCTGGACTCCTCAAGGCCCCACGTCGCGCCGCGCCCCCAGCTCCATTCGCACGTCGCCACTCGAGACCCGTCGAAGGTCACGGTGAACTTCTCCAGACAGGGCCATGAAATCTTCACTGTCTGCGGGGTGTGCCCCGGCCAGAAGTACCTCTGAGCTGTCACCACGTACTGGCCGCGGTACAGCGCGACGATGTAATGCTCCGACTGGGTCACTGGTACAGGCACCCGGCGCACGACGACCTTGAAGGGCGCAATGCCGGGGTCGAACTCAGCCTCGGCAACCACCTTGCCTTGACGCCACTGCTCGAAGTCGAAGATGGGGTCGGAAGGGTTCAAGTCAGCGCCCGGCTTTGGCGCTTCGCCACACCGACAGGCAACGCCACCCGGCAGCAGCGCCAAGACCACCACAGCCACCCACTGCCATGCTCGAGCTCGCGGAGTCGTCATGAGCCGAGCGGTAGCCGAACCTGGGAGAGGGCGCAACGTCGGGGCTCACGTCCACGGCATTCGCAACCGCGGCGCGGCTCAGCGTCGAATGGTGACGGTGAGGTCGAGCAGCGGCTGCAGGTTGCCCTTCTTCTGCTCGACCAACGCTTCCTGCACCTTGCTCTTGAGCTCTTCGAGGCGCGCCGGGAGCTTCGCGCGGTCGAACTGAATCCCCTTCAAGAAACCAGTCCTACGACCGAATTGGGCGGCTTGCTGGCGAAGAGGAAACCGAGCGAGAGGCAGCTCGGCCTCGAGGCGGTGCGAATCCCGAAACTCCCTCGCGATACCTGCGCGGTCCGCCGAGCCGAACGCAATCGAGAAACCGCTCGAGCCGATGGTGAGCGCTTGGCGGTCGTCGCCCGCGACGAGAAACTGTCGAGGGCTCATTCTGTAGGAGAAAAGCTCGCTCGCGATGGACCGCAGCTCGCGGACCGCGGGGCTGTTGTTCAACCCCAGCAACCAGTCGACGGTGACCTCGTTGCGCGTCTCGAATGGGCCCTTCGGCGCCGCTTTGGCATTGGCGCTACGGGTCGAACGCTGCTCGGCCCAGCCAAGCCGGCCAAGTGATGTCGGCGCCCGCTGCCCAGCACCGTCGGTCCTGGGAGTCGCTGGGGATTTTCCCAGCGCACGCTGGATGAAGGAAGCGAGAAGACCTGACGAAACGACGGGAGCTCCGATGCCCATGACGAGTCCTGTATGTGGGGAGGCGCTGCAACCGCCTCGGTGGGGTTCACTGTGTTGTCGGGCACGCAGGGGCTAAGTTGTCTTCGTCGTTGAACCTCTGAGAGCCATCCGTCTCTGACAGAGAAGCGCCGTGGCAACGAGGTCGATTTTTGCTGACCGCGGTCAGCAAAAGGCGCCGCCTTCCGGCTCCCTAAGCTCAATCCGAGAGGATCCGCTCCAGCGCCTTCTTGTCGGAGGAGAAGGTGAAGGCTTCGTAGAGCTTGAAGTGGTTCTCTCGATCGAGGATTCGCGACTTGAGCGTGCGGACCACCTCGAGCTTCTCGCCGGAGAACGAAAGCTGCTCGAGCACCTTCACGACCTGGCCCACCACGAAGTGGTGCTCGGCCGCGGCGGACCGGATGACGCTCAGCTTGTTGTCCGAAAAGCTCTGCGCGCGGATGGCGGAGATCAACGCGCTGAACTTGTCTTGATCCATGGGTGCCCGCCGCACCGGGGGCGGCGGCCGAACCACCACAGGCGCGGGAGGCGGCGGCGGCGGGCGGACCACCACGGGCTTCTGCATCGATTCGAGCGTGGGCGCGCGAGCGATGTCCCGCTTCAAGTCGGCGATTCGGGCGCGGATCTCGCCGAGCTGGCCTTGCAGTCGTTGATCATGCTTCCGGCTCAGCACGCTGGACAGCATGTCGGCCGTCAGGTCCAGCTCGCGAAGGAGCCGCTCTCGCTCGACCACCACCAGGGTGTCTCGGTGGCGGCCGAAGTCGCGATCTGCCAGCGCGGCGGCGGCGGGGATAAGAACAGCCATCAGCATCGTTGTGAGCAGGGCCCTCAAGTGTTCCTCCCTTGAGCGAGGACAAGGGACAGGACACACCGCTCGCTTCGGAAATTCACACGGCGCCGGCGACAGCCTGGTGCGGTCAGACCGCGCCCGCGCCCGGCATCTCGCCGACGGGCCGGAGGAGCACCTCGCGCGGCTTGGCGCCGTCCGCTGGACCGACCACGCCGTCGCGCTCCATGCGCTCGATCATGCGCGCCGCGCGGTTGTAGCCGATGCGCATCTTCCGCTGGAGGATCGAGATGGAGACGGTGCGCATCTCGCTGACGGTGGCGAGCGCCTGGTCGTACAGCTCGTCCGACAGCTCGTCTTCCTCGCCTCCGCCTTCGACCTCTTCCTCGCGCGGCTTCAGGATCGACTCGTCGAACACCGGCTTGCCTTGCGCCTTCCAGTGATCGACCGCGCGCTTGATCTCGGTCTCCGAGACGTACGCGCCGTGCACGCGCTGCAGGTGCGCGCTGGTCGGCGGCATGATCAACATGTCGCCCATGCCGAGCAGCGCCTCGGCCCCGATGGTGCCCAAGATGGTCATCGAGTCGGGCTTGCTGCGCAGCATGAAGCTGATCCGCGTGGGGAAGTTCGCCTTGATCACGCCGGTGACCACGTCGGTCGACGGGCGCTGCGTGGCCACCATCAAGTGGATGCCGGCCGCGCGGGCCATCTGGGCGAGCCGCGCGATGTACGTCTCGACCTCGCGCGAGGCGACCATCATCAAATCTGCCAGCTCGTCGATGATCACCACCAGGTACGGCAGCTTCTTGAGGTCCTTCTTCTCGTCCTTCTCCGCCTCGGCCTTCGCGTCGGCCGCGGCCTGCGCCAGCGCGGCGTTCTCCTCGGGCGTCACCACGTCGACCGCCACCGCGGGCGTGTCGGCGTCGACGCGGATGTCGGCCTGCGCCTCCTTCGCGCGGGTCGCGTCCTCCGGGGTCAACGGCGGGCTCAGCGCCTCGCGCACGTCCTCCGGCTTCTCGGTGGGCGCGGGCACGCCGACCTGCGCCTCGGACGACTTGCGCTCGAGCGCCTGCTCCTCGCTCTCGCCATCCGCCACGTCGATGATCATCAGCTTGCGCTGCTTGGCCGGCGGCTTCGGCGGCGACGGCTTCGCCTCCGCCTTCGGTTTGGCCGCGTCGACCGTCTGCGACTCGACCCACTTGTTGTAGCCGGTGATGTTGCGCACGCCGGCCTGCGAGAGCAGGTGGTAGCGCCGCTCCATCTCTTCGACCGCCCAGCGCAGCGCGAGCGCCGCCTTCTTCGGGTCGGTGACGACCGGCAAGAGCAGGTGCGGAATGCCCTCGTAGACCGACAGCTCGAGCATCTTGGGGTCCACCATGATGAAGCGGACCTCTTCGGGCGTGCTCTTGAGCAGGATCGACATGATCATCGAGTTGACCGCCACCGACTTGCCCGAGCCGGTGGTGCCGGCGATGAGCAGGTGCGGCGCCTTCGCCAGGTCGAGCACGTACGGCATGCCCTCGATGTCCTTGCCCAGGCACATGGTGAGGCGCGAGGCCGACTTGGTGAACGCGTCCTGCTCGGCGATCTCCTTGAGGTAGACCGTCTCGCGATCCTTGTTCGGCACCTCGATGCCGACCACGCCCTTGCCGGGAATGGGCGCCACGATGCGCACGCGCATCGCCTCCATCGCCATCGCCAGGTCGTCGGCGAGCGAGGCGATCTTCGACACCTTGATGCCGGGGCCCGGCAGAAACTCGTACATCGTGACCACGGGGCCGGGGCGGATCTCCACCACCTCCCCGACGATGCCGAAGTCGGCGAGCTTGGCGCGGAGCCGCTCGGCGGTGCTCAGGAACGCTTCCTTGTCGAGCGCGCTGCGCTCCTTCTTGTCGCACTCGAGCACGTCGAGCGACGGCACCTGGAAGCTCTTGCGGTCGCCCAGGAACTCGAACGCCTCCTGGTCCTTCTTCTTCGTCGGCTTGGGCGGCGCCTTGGGCTCGACGATGACCGGCATGCGCGCCGCCGCGGCCGCCGCCGCGGGCACGATCGCCGCGGGCGCCGCAGCAACGATGGCGGCCGGGGCCGCGGCCACCGGCGCGGCGGCGGGAGCGGGGTTCGCGGCGGTGGGCGGCGGGACGCTGATGGTGGTCGGCGCCAGCTCGACCGGCAGCGCGGACGGCTCCAGCGTCGGCGGCGCGCCCGGGGTCACGATGTTCGGCACCTTGCGCGCGCGCGCCTTCTGCTCAAAGGGCTCAGGCTTGGGCGGCGCCAGGCTGACCGCCCACGCCGGGTCTCCTCCCGGCGGACCGCCTTCCACCAGCGACGCCGAGAGCGGGCTGGCCGCGACGCTGAGCGACCCTGCGCGCCGCTCGGCCCGCTCGCGCTCGCGTTGCAGCTTCGAGGCCTCGCGCGCCTCCTTGGCGGCCAGCGCCTGCTGCTTGCGCAGCGCGCGCGCTTCCTCGGCCTCGCGCGCGAGCCGGTGGGCCTCCTCGGCCATCGCCTCGGCCTCGGCGACCTCTGACTCTGCGTCGCGCAGCTTGAGCTCGTCCGCCTCGAGCTGGGCGAGGAACGCGGCTTCTTCCTCCTTCGCCTTCGCGCGCGCCTCGCGCTGCGCCTGCCAGGCCTTCTTCTGCAGCTCCCAGGTGCGGAGCGTCAGCGCCCACAGCTTGACGCCGGCGACCTTGGCCACCGCGAACGCGGCCGCGCACAGCCGCAGGAAGGCGAACTGCGTGCCGATGATCAGCGCCGCCACCGCGATGGTGGTGACCAGAATCACCGTGCCGACGGTCGAGAACAGCGCGCCCAGCGTGCTGGCGAGCCCCCGGCCGATGAGCCCCCCCGGCGGGTGCGCGAAGCCGGGCGTGCTCGCGAGCAGCAGCTGCATCAGCGTGGCGCCCGACAGCGTCAGGAGCAACAGACACAAGAGCTGCGGCCAACGCCGGACGCCTTTGGCGCCGAGGAACAACGTGCCGGCCGCGTACAGGCCGGCGGTGGGCAACAGGTACGCGCAGACGCCGAGCAGGCCGCGCAAGGTCTCGGCCAGGGCATGGCCCACCGGGCCCACCGCGTTTCGAAACCCGGGCCCGACCCGGTCGTGCGCGTCGAAGGTGGCGACCGCGAGCAACGCCAATACGGAGAGCGCGAGCAGAAAGACGCCGAACAGCGCGCGTCGGCCGGCGCCGCCGGTCTTCAGCCGCTGCTCCGAGAGCGCCTTCTTCCGATGGGCAATGTCTTGTCGTGAAAGGACCGACTTGTCGCGACGCTTTGCCGCCATTCGACGCACCTCTCCGCAGGGTCGTAGCAGGCTGTAGAACTGGTTTTGGGCGAGTGTAGGAGGGGGTCGGGTGGGGTCAATTTTCTGGCCCCCCGCCAATTTTGGGCGGTTTGCCGCGGTTAGTGGGATAGTTCGGCGCGTCAGATGGACGTCCGCTGCGAGCGGTGCAAAACCGAATACGAGTTCGACGACGCGCGGGTCACCGAAGCGGGCGTCACGGTCAAGTGCACCACGTGCGGGCACGTTTTCCGCGTGCGCAAGAAGGCGTTCGGCGTCACCGAACCCGTCAAGCCCACCGCGCCGGACGCGGCGGCCGCCCCGCTTGCGCCTTCGGCTGCGCCGACACCTCCCTCGCCGGCGCCCCCGCCCGCGGACGAGCAGCTTCCCCCGCCGACCTCCAAGGAGCGCGAGTGGAAGGTGCGGCAGCCCAACGGCAACGTCTTCACCTTCAAAGAGCTGACCACGCTTCAGAAGTGGATCGTCGAGCGCAAGGTCTCGCGCGACGACGAGATCAGCCTCACCGGCCAGAACTGGAAGCGGCTGGGCAACATCGCCGAGCTGGCGAGCTTCTTTCAGGTGGTCGACGAAGCGCAGAAGGCCGCGCAGCTGGCCGCGCTCACCCACTCGGGCATCTGGGCGGGCGGGGTGCCGGTGCCTTCGCCGGCGATGCCGCCGGTGGCCGCCCCGACGCAGCCCTTGCAGCTCACCGCGCCCGCTCCGCCGCTCCCCGCCGCGATGCCCGCATCGGTGCGCCCCGAGCCGCCGAGCCCCGCGCCTACAGAATCCACGGAGCTGCCCGGCTCGACGCCCATCGACCTGAGCAAGCCGGCCCGGCCGGCGGTCAAGCCGCTCAGCCGCGCGGTGCGCTCGGCGGAGCGTCGCCCGGATGACGACGACGACGAGCTGGTGCGCGCGATTCGGCCCCGGCGCTTCAGCCGCGTGGTGGCGGTCCTGATGTTGCTCGCCGCCGTCGGCGCGCTCGGTTACTACGCGTACTTCGACCTCGGCTTGAAGGAGCGGCTCTTCCCCAGCGCGGCGAAGGTCGCGGCGGTCGACGCGGGCGCGGCGCCCGAGGTCATCGACGCGGGGCTCGCCGCCGCTCCACCGATCGAAGCGGTCGATGCGGGCGAAGCAGACGCGGGTGCGGTGGCGCAGGCCGTCGTCGACGCGGGGGCCGAGCCGCCCAAGCCGGAGCCCAAGCCCGAGCCGGAGCGCGACTTCGATTACTACCAGGCGCTGGGCGACCGGCTGCGCGAGCGCGAGCGCGCCCAGGCGGCGCTCGAGGCGTACCGCAAGGCCGCCGAGCTCGCGCCCGACCGCGCCGAGCCCATCGCCGGCCGAGGGCTCGCCTTGCTCGACTTGGGCCGCGCCGGCCAAGCGCAGTTCGCCTTCGAGGAGGCGCTGCGGCTCAACCCGCGCTACGGGGTGGCGATCATTGGCCTGGCGGAGGCCTTCCGCGCGATGGACAAGAA
>CAZEDU010000065.1:9926-28449 GCA_964511185.1 uncultured Myxococcaceae bacterium
GGCTTCGAGTTCACCGACCCGGACGTCGTGGCGATGGACAAGAAGGACCAGGCGATTCGCTACTACCAGCGCTACCTCGAGGCGCTGCCGAGCGGGCCGGACGCGCACGTTGCGAAAACTGCGATCGAGCAGCTGAAGAAGCGCTAGAAGCAGGTTTCGTTCATCTGCCGGAGACTTCACATGGTCGACAACGAGAGGCCTTCCAGCCAGGAAGAGGAATACTTCGCGCGCGAGGAGATCGAGAAGAAGCGCAAGCTCGCGCTCAAGCAGGCCGAAGCGCTCGCCGCCAAGCAGCGCGAGGAGCTCAAGCAGCTGCACTTCATGAAGTGCCCCAAGTGCGGCTTCGACCTGCAGACGCTCCAAGAGGGCGAGGTCGAGATCGACACCTGCTTCAACTGCAACGGCATCTGGCTCGACGCGGGTGAGCTCGAGCAGCTCATGAAGCAGCCGGACGGGTTCGCCAACCGGGTGATGCGCTCGGTGGTTGGGATTTTTCGTAAAGTTCCCTCATGAAGCTTTCGCTCGAGCAGGTCCGGCACGTCGCCCACTTGGCTCGCCTGGCGCTCACGCCGAAGGAAGAGCAGCGCTACCAAGCTCAGCTCTCGGCCATTCTCGACGCGGTCGAGCAGCTGAAGGCGCTGAACACCGAGGACGTCCCGCCCACCTCGCACGCGTCGCTGGGCGAGCTGGCGTTGCGCGCCGACGAGGTGCGGCCGTCGCTGCCCGCGGAGAAGTCGCTGGCGAACGCGCCGGCCAAGGTCGGGACCCGCTTCGCGGTGCCGAAGATACTGGAGTGACGATGGAGCTCCTCGAGCTGTCGATGCTCGAGCTGGCCCGGAAGCTCGGCTCGAAAGAGGTCAGCGCGGTCGAGGCGACGAAGGCTTCGCTCGAGCGCATCGATCAGATCGACGGCCAGGTGAAGGCGTTTCTGCACGTCGACCGTGCGGGGGCGCTCGCGGCGGCCGAGGCGTCGGACGCCCGGCGCCAGCGCGGGCAGCCGCTCGGCCCGCTCGACGGCGTGCCCGTCGGCATCAAGGACATCTTCCTCACCGAAGGCCTGCCGACGACGTGCGGCTCGAAGATGCTCGAGCGCTTCGTCGCGCCCTACGACGCCACCGTCGTCAAGCGCCTCAAAGGCGCGGGCCTGCCGATGCTGGGCAAGCTCAACCAGGACGAGTTCGCGATGGGCTCGTCGACCGAGTCGAGCGCGTTCTTCCCGACCAGGAACCCGTGGGACTTGACGCGCACGCCGGGCGGATCATCGGGCGGCTCGGCGGCGGCGGTCGCGGCGCGCGAGGCGTTCGGGAGCTTGGGCACCGACACCGGCGGCTCCATTCGTCAGCCGGCCGCGCTCACCAACCTGGTGGGCCTCAAGCCGACCTACGGGCGCGTGTCGCGCTTCGGCGTCATCGCGTTCGCCAGCTCGCTGGATCAGGTCGGCCCGATGACGCGCACCGTCGCCGACGCCGCCGCGCTCCTGCAGATCATCGCGGGGCACGACCCGAACGACGCCACCTCGGCCGCGGTGCCGCCGGCCGACTACCTCGCGCCGCTGGAGTCCGGCGTGAAGGGCATGAAGCTCGGCCTGCCGCGCGAGTACTTCGCCGAAGGGTTGGACGCGGAGGTGGGCGCGGCCGTGCGCGCGGCGGCGAAGGCCTACGAGAAGCTGGGCGCGACCCTGGTCGACGTCTCGTTGCCGCACACCCGGTACGCGCTCGCGACCTACTACCTCATCGCGCCGGCGGAGGCGTCGTCGAACCTGGCGCGCTACGACGGCGTTCGCTACGGCCTGCGCGCGGCGGACGCGCCGGGGCTCCAGGCGCTCTACGCGCGCACGCGGGCGCAAGGCTTCGGGCCCGAGGTGAAGCGGCGGATCATGCTCGGCACCTACGCGCTCTCGGCGGGCTACTACGACGCGTACTACTTGAAGGCGCAGAAGGTTCGAACGCTGATCCGCCAGGACTTCACCGACGCGTTCGCGCAGGTCGACGCCATTCTCTGTCCCACCTCGCCGGTGCCGGCGTTCAAGCTGGGCGAGAAGCTGGATGATCCGCTCGCGATGTACCTGATGGACGTGTTCACGCTGCCGTGCAACCTGGCCGGCCTGCCGGGGCTGTCGATTCCGTGCGGCTTCACGCGCGCGGGGCTGCCGCTCGGCCTGCAGCTGCTCGGGCGGCCCTTCGACGAGGCGCGGCTGCTGCAGGTGGCGCGCGCGTTCGAGCGGGAGCACGACTTCCACCAACGCAGGCCGGAGCTGTGACGCGATGGCGGTGAGCGACTTTCAACCGGTGATCGGCCTGGAGGTGCACGCGCAGCTCCTCACGCGCTCGAAGATCTTCTGCGGCTGCTCGACCGCCTTCGGCGCCGCGCCCAACGCCAACACCTGCCCGGTGTGCCTGGGGATGCCGGGGGTCTTACCGGTGCTCAACGAGAAGGTGGTGGACTACGCCGTGCGCGCGGGCTTGGCGCTCGGCTGCCGCGTCAACGAGACGTCGATCTGGTCGCGGAAGAACTACTTCTACCCGGATCTGCCGAAGGGCTATCAGATCACCCAATTCGACCGGCCGATCTGCGAGCACGGGCAGATCACCGTCGACACGCCCGCGGGCGAGAAGGTGATCCGCGTGCGCCGCATCCACATGGAAGAAGACGCGGGCAAGAGCGTGCACGACCAGAGCGCGGGGGAGTCGCTGGTGGACCTGAACCGCGCCGGGGTCCCGCTCCTGGAGATCGTCAGCGAGCCCGACCTGCGCTCGGCCGAAGAGGCCGTCGAGTACTTGAAGGGTCTGCGCGACATCCTCGTGTACCTGGGCATCAACGACGGCAACCTGGAGGAAGGCTCGTTCCGCTGCGACGCGAACGTCTCGGTGATGAAGAAGGGGACGAGCGAATTCGGGACGCGGGCGGAGCTCAAGAACATCAACTCGTTTCGGTTCATCCGGCAGGCCATCGACTACGAGATCTCCCGCCAGGTCGAGCTGATCGAGGGCGGTGGCAAGGTCGTTCAGGAGACGCGGCTGTTCGACCCCGGCCGGGGAGAGACGCGCTCGATGCGCTCGAAGGAGGAGGCGCACGACTACCGCTACTTCCCCGAGCCGGATCTGCCGCCGCTGCAGGTGACGCGCGCGCGCGTCGACGAGGCGCAAAAGGCGTTGCCCGAGCTGCCGCGCGCCAAGCTCGCCCGCTTTCAGAAAGCGTTCGGGCTGCCCGAGAAGGACGCGCGGATCCTGTGCAGCGAGCGCGCGCTCGCCGAGCTGTTCGAGGCCTGCACCCGCGCGTACGCCGACCCGAAGAAGATCTCCAACTGGCTGGTCGGCGAGCTGATGCGGCTGCTCCACGAAGAAGGCGGCACCTGGGCCACGCTGCGGTTCACGCCCGAGCAGCTCGGCGCGCTGCTCGCGCAGGTCGACCAGGGCGTCATCTCGAACAACGCCGCCAAAGAGGTGTTCGGCGAGATGTTCCGCACCGGCAAGGCGCCCAAGGACATCATCGCGGAGAAGGGGCTGGCGCAGATCTCCGACGCGAGCGCGGTGGAGCCGGTCGTCGACGAGGTGCTGGCCAAGAACGCAGGCGAGGTCGAAAAATACCGCGCCGGGAAGAAGCAGGTGTACGGCTTCCTGGTGGGCCAGGTGATGAAGGCGATGAAGGGGAAGGGCAACCCGGCGTTGGTGAACGAGCTGCTCAAGAAGAAGCTCGGCGAGTAACGACGAAAGGACTTGGACCGATGAGCAACCGCATCAAGCTGGGCCCGCCGTGGGACCGCGTCGTCATCGACCCGACCCACAAGGTCATCAAGCACCGCATGCGCAACGTCGCGCGCTTCGATGATCTCAAGCGCCTGAGGGTGCGAGAGTTGATTACACCCTTCGAGGAAGAGCAGCTCTTGAACCTGCACCCGGAGGTTCAAAAAGACCGTCGTCCCGCGGAATTGTGGGTCGACCGGAAGGACGGCCAGAGCCTCAAGGTGGCCGAGGTAGAGCAGGCGGGGCTTCTGCTCGCCGCCCTGGCCGAGGTGGCCAGCGAGCTGAAGGTCCCGATCGAAGCCGAGCGTGTCGCCCTGACGCCGCGGGCTTGATTTGGAAAAAACCAAACGTCGTCCCATCAACTTTTGCGCGATTTCGGACGACAATTGGCTTCGCCATGGCCATTCAAACCAAGCGCATCTCGACCTATGTGCGAGCCCCCCGCAGGACCCAGCACCCGAAGCTTGATCAGCAGACCGCCCAAGCCGCCGCGCGCGGCGAGCTGAGAGCCGGGGCCACGGGCGCGGTGGTGAAGAACGTCCAGAAGCGGCTCGGCGGCGCCAACCTCAAAGTGCCGGTGACGGGGGTGCTCGACGAGCGGACCCTGGACGCGCTCCGCCGCTTCCAGCAGCGCGAGAAGCTCCCGGTCACGGGGATGATCGACAAGAAGACCTGGGCGGTCTTGCGCCAATCGATTCTCTACGCGCGTGGGCCGTTCAACCCGCCGCCGCGGTTGGGAGAGCGCTCGAGCGTGGTCCTGCAGGCCGAGCGGCTGATGAAGAAGCTCAAGCTCAACCCCGGAAAGGTCGACGGCGTCTTCGACCGCAAGACGCTGCTCGCCTCCCGCAAGTTCGAGAACAGCACCACCCGTGCGGGCCGGGACGGCGCGATCGACGCGGCGCAGATGCAGCAGATGCGCGACCGCGCGCGCGGGGGAATCACCGCCGGCCAGCTGCGGGCGATCATGCCCAGCTTGAGCCCGCAGAAGGCGCGCTTCTATTTGCCCTACCTCAACCGCGCGATGGTCCGCGGCGGTCTCACCACCCGCATGCGGCAGGCGGCGTTCCTCGCTCAGCTCGCGCACGAGAGCGTGGAGCTCAAGTACTGGCACGAGATCGGCCGAGGCGGCGGGCGCCACGGCATCTACTACGGGCGCGGGCCGATTCAGATCACCTGGCAGAGCAACTACGCGGCCGCCGGGAGGGCGCTGGGCTTGCCCCTGGTCTCGAAGCCGGACCTCGCGAGCCGCCCCGAGCATGGCTTCGACGTCGCGGTGTGGTTCTGGAACTCGCGCGGCCTGAGCCGGCACGCCGACCGCGGCAACTTCGACTACACCACCTACCGCATCAACGGCGCCTACAACGCCCCGACCACGCACGCGGCCCGGCGGCGCGCGTACTACAAGAAGGCGCTGAGCGCCCTGAAGACCTAAGGCCTCCAGTGGCCGCGCGTCGCACGCGCTGATCGCCACTGGACAGTCGCGCGTTCCTCCCGGACGTCGGGGTGGCTCTTCGAGTACTGCAAGCGCTTGAACGCCACCCTCGGCACGCTCGATGGCCACCGCCGCGCGGAACCCGCTCTCCAACCCCGTTCACTTCCCGTTCGGCGGCCTCCACCTGGCCGTCGCCCTGACGGTCGCGCTGTTCGGCTTCGCGGTCTGGAGCGCGTGGCGGAACTTCGAGCGGCTGCTCTCGGTGCAACAGGAGCACCGCCGCCAGCTGCTCGCGCGCGGCGAGATTTTGCGGCTCGACGAGGTGCTCACCATGTCCGCCTGGATGGCGGTCGCCACGGGTGGGGCGGAGTGGAGCGACCGCTACCAAGCGAACGAGCGCGCGCTGGCGGCGCTCCTTCATGCGGGCCAGGCCAACAACCCGGCGGACATTCGCGCGGCCTTCGCGGCGCTCCAGCGGATCAACGACGAGCTGGTCGCGCTGGAGCGGCAGGTGCTCGCGCAGGTGGCGTCGGGCCATGGCGCGGAGGCGAGAAGGGCCTTGGAGGACCCGCGCTACCTCGCGCTCAAGCGGGACTTCGGCGAGGCCCTCGATGTCGCGGCGCGGGCCATCGACGAGCATCAACGGGAGGTGGTCGCGACGTTGCGCGGCCGGTTGATGACCTCGGTCTTCGTCGACGTGGTGCTGACCGTGGTGCTCGCGGCGGGCTGGCTGACCCTGCTGCGGGCGGTGCGTCGGCAGTTCGAGGCGCAGCAGGAGCTGAATCGAAAGCTCGAGGGCGCCATCGCTTGGCGTGAGAGCTTCCTGTCGATCGCCTCGCACGAGCTGCGCACCCCGTTGAGCGCGCTCGGGCTTCAGCTCAGCCACCTCAAGCACTTGATGGGGGACACCGCCGAGCCGGTGCGGCAGCGGCTGGACGCGCTCGCGCGGCAGGTGCGGCGGCTCACCACGCTCGCCAACAACCTGCTCGACGCCTCACGCATCGGCGCGGACCGGCTGGTGCTCGAGCCGCGGCCGGGCGTGGAGCTGCGGGCGCTGCTCGAAGAGGTGCGCGCCGAGCTGAAGGCCGACTTCGTCACGCAAGGCATCTCGGTCGAGCTGGACGCGCCCTCCCGGGTGAGCGGCACGTGGGACCCGGTTCGGCTGCGGCAGGTCTTCACCAACCTCGTGTCGAACGCGTGCAAGTACGGCGGCGGGAGGCCGGTCCTCCTTCACCTGTCGGAGCACGAGGGCGTCGCGCGCGTGCAGGTGGTGGACGAAGGCTCGGGCATCCCGAAGGACAAGCAGGCGCTGATCTTCGAGCGGTTCGAGCGCGCCACCAACGAGCAGCGGCACGGCGGTGTCGGCCTGGGGCTGTGGCTCGCGCGGGAGATCGTCCGCGCGTCCGGCGGGCGCATTCTGGTCGACAGCGAGCCGGGCCAGGGGGCGACCTTCACCGTGCTCTTGCCCGGCGCGGGGAGCGAGCCGGGGCTCGAGCACATCGCCCCGGCGTAGCGCCCGTCACTTGATGAGGCCGATCTCCTTGAGCCGTTGGCGCAGGAAGTCGTCGGCCCGGATGGGCGCGTACTTGGCGGGGTTGTCTTGGGTCTCGGTCTGCGGAATCGGCTTCAGCGCGCAGTCGGGGTAGGGGTGCACGAAGAAGGGCATCGAGTAGCGCTCGACGTCGTCGTCGGCGCTCTTGGGGTTGACCACCCGGTGGGTGGTCGCCGGGATGACGTCGTTGGTCACCCGCGAGAGCATGTCCCCCGAGTCGACGACGATCTGGCCGCGCAGCGTGTCGACCGGAATCCACTCGTTCTGGCGGGTGAGGATCTCCAGGCCCGACGACGTCCCCTCGCACAGCAGCGTGATGAGGTTGATGTCTTCGTGCTCCGCCGCGCGCACCGCGCCGGGGATGAAGCGCTCCTTGAGCGGCGGGTAGTGAATGACGCGCAAGATGGAGTTGCCGTCCTTCGCCATGTCGCTGAACGTGCTCTTCGGCGCGTCGAAGTAGTCGGCGAGCGCGTGCAGCATGATCGCGGCGGCCTGATCCAGCGCCTGGAACAGCGCCTGCGTGTTGAGCTTGAAGGTGGAGATCTCCTCGGGCCACACGTTGTGCCCGTAGGTCGCCAGGTGCGGGTGGCCCGCCGGCAGGTCGCGGCCGACGTGCCAGAACTCCTTCATGTCGCCGACGGTGCGGTTCTTCGCGTGCTCCTGCCCGTAGCCCGTGTAGCCGCGCTGGCCCGCGCCGCCGGGAATCGCGTAGCGCTCCTTGGTCGTCGGCGGCAGCGCGAAGAAGCGCTTCACGTCCTCGTACGTGCGGCGGATCAGCCCGTCGTCCACGCCGTGGTTTTCCACCGAGACGAAGCCGAACTCCTGGATGCCCTCGCCGAACACCTGGACGAAGCGGGCGCGCTCTTCGGCGGTGCCCTTCGTGTAATGGGAGAGATCAACCAGGGGGATGCGTCGAGAAGAAGGAGCCATCGAAGTCGTCAACCTGTGGAAAACTTTCAAGTTGTCGGAAACACGAAGGTCGAGGTTGCTTGGGCAAAAACCGGGGAGGCCTCGGCTTGACTCACCAAGTGATCTCCCGTAGATCCGCGACCCCTTTTGTGCCTGGGCGTGGATGAAAGCCCCAGGCGCTCGTTGTTTCGACCGTCACAAGGTCAGAGGTTAACGCGCGATGTACGCTGTCATTCGCACCGGCGGGAAGCAGTACCGGGTTTCTGAAGGCGACGTGGTCCGCATCGAGAAGATCGCGGGCGACGTGGGCGCCAACGTGACGTTCGGCGAGGTGCTCCTCGTCGGCGGCACCGAGAGCCCGAAGGTGGGCCAGCCGCTCGTCACGGGCGCCAAGGTCCAAGGCCAGATTCTTCGTCAGGGCAAGGAACGCAAGGTCCTCCACTTCCGGAAGGAGAAGGAAGGTTGGACCCGGCGCCGAGGCCACCGCCAGCCCTTCACCGAGGTGAAGGTCACCGCGGTCAACGCTTAAGCAGAGGGCACCATGGCTCACAAAAAAGGACAAGGCTCGTCCCGCAACGGCCGCGACTCGGCAGGCCAACGACGTGGCGTGAAGGTGTACGGCGGAGAGGTGGTCAGCGCCGGCAGCATCCTGATGCGCCAGCTCGGCACCGTCATTCACCCGGGCAACAACGTGAAGCTCGGCCGTGACTTCACGCTGTACGCGACCGTCGACGGCGTCGTGAAGTACGAGCGGCTGGGTCGGGACCGCAAGAAGGTCTCGGTCTACCCCGTCGCCTCGGCGTAGACGTCTTTCGCGTCTTGGGTTCTTTCGTGAGCGGGCCACCGGGCCATGTCGGCGCGGGGCCCGCTTGCTGTTTCTTGAGGTAAGCGAGCAGCCGGATGAAGTTCGTCGATCAGGTCCGCATCCACGTGAAGGCGGGCGACGGCGGCAACGGCGCGGTCGCCTTTCGGCGCGAGAAGTACGTCGAGAAGGGCGGCCCGTCGGGAGGAGACGGGGGCAACGGCGGCTCCATCGTCTTCGTCGCGGATCCGCAGCTCACCACGCTGCTCGACTACCGCTACCAGCGCCTCCACAAGGCCAGGAGCGGCGGCCACGGCATGGGCTCGGACCGCAACGGCGCGAACGCCGAGGACACCGTGCTCAAGGTCCCGGTCGGCACGCTGATCAAAGGCGAAAGCGGCGAGCTGCTCTGCGACCTGAGCACGCCCGAGCAGCGCTTCGTGGCCGCGAAGGGCGGACGCGGCGGCCTGGGCAACATGAACTTCGCGACCTCCACCCGGCAGACGCCGCGCTTCGCGCAGGACGGCACGCCGGGCGAGGAGCAGGAATTGACGCTCGAGCTCAAGCTCCTGGCCGACGTCGGGCTGCTCGGCTTTCCCAACGCGGGCAAGAGCACGCTCATCTCGCGCCTGTCGCGCGCGCGGCCCAAGGTCGCCGACTACCCGTTCACCACGCTCGTGCCGAACCTGGGCCTGGTCCAGTACAAGGACGGGCTGTCGTTCGTGATGGCCGACATTCCAGGGCTCATCGAGGGCGCGAGCGAGGGGGCGGGGCTGGGGCACCGGTTCTTGCGCCACGTCGAGCGCTGCCGCGTGCTCATCCACCTCGTCGACCTGGCCGCGCCGGGCGAGGACCGCGAGCCGCTGCGCGACTTCCAGGTGCTCCACCGCGAGCTCGAGCGCTACAGCCCCGAGCTGGCGAAGAAGCCGCAGGTGGTGGCGGCGAACAAGATCGATCTCCCCGACGCGCGCGAGAAGCTCCCGGCGTTCACCAAGGCGATGAAGAAGCGGCGCATCGAGGTCTACCCGCTCTCGTCGGCCACCGGCGAAGGGCTGCGGACGTTGCTCGACGCCGTGGCCCGGCTGCTCTTCTCGCCGCCGCCGCCCAAGGCCAGCCCGCAGAAGGCCGCGAAGCGCGCGCCGAAGAAGAAGGTCGCGCGGACGAGCGGGGCGAGGCGGTAGCCCGTGGGCGGCGGTGGGGCTCGCTACGAAGACGCGGCGAAGCGGCCGGCGCCGCCGCCGGAGGAGCTCCTGCTCGATGAGCGCAAGGCCCGCATCGACGAGGTCGTCGCGCGGCGCACGCGGTCGCTGACGGTGGTGCTCGATCGGCTGGAAGACACCTTCAACATGGCGGCCGTCTTGCGCACCTGCGAGGCCATGGGGCTGCAAGAGGTGCACGTCATTCGCAACCCCGACGTGCCGTTCACGCCGAACCACTCGGTCACGCAGGGCTGCGACAAGTGGTTGGACGTGCAGCTGTACGACAGCTTCGCCGAGTGCCGCGAAGCGCTGCACGCCCGCGGCTTTCAGCTCTGGGCCTCGGCGATTCGTGAGGACGCCACCAGCCTGTTCGACCTGAAGTTCGACTCGAAGATGGCGCTGGTGTTCGGCAACGAGCGGTTCGGCGTCTCGGACGAAGTGCTGTCTGGCGCGGATGGTGTGTTTTGGATTCCGATGCGCGGCTTCACGCAGAGCCTGAACATCTCGGCGGCGGCGAGCGCGTGCGTCACGCGGGGCATCGCGTGGCGGCTGGAGCATTGGGGGCCAGAGGGTGATTTGACGGCAGGCGAGCGGCAGGCCCTTCGCTCGGAGTTTCAGCGGCTTTCGGTGAAGCAACGGAAGCGAATTTACAGGCCCTGAATCGGCCCGAAGCCCGGGCCGTCGTTCGGCACATGAGGGAGGCACACATGTCGCTCGGTGTTCTGCTGTCGATGATGGTGTCCGGCGGGCTCGCCTTTCAGCCGCCCGCGCAGCCCAGCCCCGCGCCGGCGGCGCGAAAGAGCCCCCTGACCAAGCCGATTGATCCGGTCGCTCAGCTCAAAGGGCCGGCGCAAGCGCCGGTGCAACGCGCCGTCGCGCCCGCCGCCGCGCCGATGGCGAGCGACGTCAAGGCGCTGGTCGACCGCATGCAGGCCTTCTACGAGAAGACGCAGGACTTCACCGCCGACTTCCAGCAGGACTACACGTACGCCGCGTTCAAGCGCACGCAGACCTCGAGCGGCAAGGTGACGTTCAAGAAGCCGGCGCTGATGCGGTGGGAGTACGCCCAGCCCTCGCCGAAGACCTTCGTACTCGCGGGGGACAAGGTCTACGCGCACGACCCCGAGGCCATGACGCTGACCAAGGCGAGCATCGGGACGAACCAGCTCTCGGCGTCGGTGACGTTCTTGTGGGGCAAGGGAAAGCTCGCCGATGAGTTTTCGATCTCGAGGAAGGAATGTGAGAAGTGCGCGGGCACCCAGCTCGAGCTCGTTCCGCTCAAGCCGGATCCGCGCTTTCAGCGCATCTTCCTCGAGGTGGATCCGAAGACCGCGCAGGTGGTGAAGAGCACCGTCGTCGACCCCGACGGTAGTCAGAACGCGATCCGCTTCTCGAGCTTGAAGACCAACGCCGGGGTGGACGAGGCGTTCTTCAAGCTGAGCCCGCCGGCGGGCACGCAGGTGGTCGACATGACCAAGCCGCAGGGCACGACGAACTGAGCCGCGGAAGGCCTCGAGGCGGGAAGTGGGTCAGGGGGTCCAGGCGTGTGGCGAGAGGCCACCCGCGCCAGCGCGCTTCGGGCCTGGGCTTTGACGCGTTGGCAGCCCAGGCGCATCGAACTGCGGAGTTCTAGGGACCACAAAGGGTGCCCAGAACTCCGCGGTATCGGTTCGAAGCGACCCATCGACCACGGACCTGCTGCGGCGCGCCTCTCCAACTGCAGGAAACCCTACCGCGGGGCGAGCCAGGTCGGCGGAGTGACGATGGTGTTCCCTTCGCGGACGCCTTGCGGCACCTCGGCGCGGGCCTTGTGGCCCTTCGCCTTCGGGTCGGGCCGTTCCACCACGCGCGCGACCAGGTCGTAGTCGTGCGCTTCGGTCACCTCGACGGTGACGAACTCGCCGGGGTAGGCGAGGCCGTCGTTGATGTACACCTGCCCGTCGATCTCCGGCGCCTGCCCTTCGTGCCGTCCCACGAGCAGGTGCTCGGTCTCGGGGCTCGCGCCTTCGACGAGCACCTCGATCCGCTGGCCGATGAGCTTCTTGTTCTGCTCGCGGTTGATCCGCTTCTGAATCGCCATGATCTCGCGCCAGCGCCGCTCGATGACCTTCTTCGGCACCTTGTCGCTCATCTCGTACGCGGCGGTGCCCTCCTCGTCGGAGTACTGGAACACCCCGAGCCGCTCGAAGCGCTCCTCGGTGACGAACTTCTTCAACAGCTCGAAGTCCTCTTCGGTCTCGCCGGGCAAGCCGACGATCATCGACGTGCGGAAGGTGAGGCCCGGGACGCGCGCGCGGATCTTCTTCACCAGGTCGGTCAAGAACTCCGACGTTCGGCCGCGCTTCATCGACAGGAGAAGTCGATCGGAGGCGTGCTGCAGCGGCATGTCGAGGTACTTGGCGATCTTCGGCTCGGTCGCCATCACCTCGATGAGCTCGTCGGGGAAGACGCGCGGGTAGGCGTAGTGCAGCCGGATCCACCGCACGTCGACCTGACACAGCGCCTTCAGCAGCTCGTGCAGCTTGGGCTTCCCCGGCAGGTCGTGGCCGTACGCGGTCAGGTCCTGCGCCACGAGGTTCAGCTCGGCGACGCCTTGATCCGCCAGCTGCCGCGCCTCGGCGAGGATGTCGTCGACCGTGCGCGAGCGCTGCGCCCCGCGCAGCTTGGGGATGATGCAGAACGCGCAGGCGTTGTCGCAGCCCTCCGAGATCTTCAGGTACGCGGTGTACCCGGGCAGCGAGTTGATCCGCGGCGTCTGGGCCGAGTGGATGTAGTCGGGGTCGGGGATCACCTCGCGCGGCGAGGCCTCGGCGGCGAGCAAGTCGCCGATCTGCGCGTACGCGGACGTGCCCAGGAAGTGGTCGACCTCGGGCATCTGCGTGGTCAGCTCGGGCGCGTAGCGCTGCGACAGGCAGCCGGTGACCACCAGGGTGCTGCACTTGCCGGTCTTCTTGTACTCGGCGAGCTCGAGGATGTTGTCGACCGACTCCTGCTTTGCGGGGCCGATGAACGCGCAGGTGTTGACGACGATGACCTCGGCGTCCTCCGGCTCTTGCACCAGCTGGTAGCCGCGGCGCACCAGGGTGCCGAGCATCACCTCGGAGTCGACCCGGTTCTTCGGGCACCCGAGCGTCATCATGTAGAGGTTCTTCTTGTCGTTCTGCTGCACGTTGTTACCGCTTTCCAAACTGCGTTTGCTCGAAGTGCTCGCCGGTCCACGCGAACCGCATCACCGCGCCCCCGCTGTAACCGATGGTGAGGGCGTCCTCGCCGTCGAGCTCGAAGGAGAGCGCCCGCCCGAGCGCGCACGTCGAGACGGGCCAGTCGAGCACCTGCACGGCCGTCTTCTCTTGGACGACGTACAGGCTGACGCGCACCTCCGCGCTCGCCAGGCACTGCCCTTCGGCGGCGTACGGATCCTTGCCCGTGTACACCGCGTGGAGCGCTTGCCCCTTCGACAGCTTGAGCGTCGTGGGCAAAGGGAGCTTGGCCGCCACCGGGTCGAGCGGCGTTTCGGCGACGAGCTGCGCGAGCGAAGCGGGGGTGAGCGCTTGGTCGACCTGCGCCCAGACCGGGCTGTGCAGGCGACCGAAGCCGAGCCAACCGCCTTCCCGCGCCTCGAGGCCCTGAACGGACGCGGGCGGGCCGAGCTTCAAGTCCTTGCGAAAGGCGTCGGCGAGCTGGAGGGCGGCGCCGTTCATCGCGCCGCCGGTGCAGTTGCTCACCTCGCGCGCCGGCTGGCCGGGCGCGTCGCGGTCTTCGTACACGAGGCAGAGCTCGACGAGCAGCGGGTCGCGCGCGGGCAGGCGCGGGAGGCTCCGCGCGGGGAACGCGAGCTCGAGCGTGTAGCCGTCGTCGGTCTTCTGGAGCGCGCTCTTCACCAGGGACTGGGCGAAGGCCGGCGCGGCGAGCTCGGCGTCCGGGGCCCGCGGCCCGTCCGCGGAGAAGCGGTACGCGTAGCCGCGCGCGGTGGTGCCCGCGTTGGGGAAGAACACCAGCACGGTGAGCGCGTCGCCCGGGTTCAAGGTGGGGTCTACCAGGGTGACGCCGAGGTGGAGCGCGCTCTTCCGCGTCGCCACGCGCGCCGAGTAGGTGGCGGCGCCGGCCGAGGCGGGTGAGAGCTTCAAGCCGCCGCTCAGGTCGCCGAGCTTGCCGTCGACGGTGGGCTCCTTGCCGAGGACCGGCACCCGTTGCGACGGGCGCTCGGCAGCGGCGGCCGGAGCGGCGAGAGCGCCGAGGAGGAGGAGGGTGAGGCCGAACATGCGTCGAATCAATCTCGGAGGTTCACGAACTGCATGTCGAGGCCGAGCGCGTCTTGCTGCTGGCGGAAGAGCGCGATCGCCTCCTGCAGGCTGTCGCGGCTCTTGCCGCTGACGCGCAGCTGATCTCCCTGAATCGAGGCGGTGACCTTCAGCTTGCTGTCCTTGAGGATCTTGATCAGCTCTTTCGCCTTCTCCACGGGCACGCCCTGCTGCAGCTTGATGAGCTGCTTCATGAGCCCCAAGGCGGCCTGCTCTGCCTTCTCGCGGGTCAGGCCGCGCAGCGACACGCCGCGCTTGCCCATCTTGGTCATCAGCACTTCGTAGGCCGCGTCGAGCCGGCCCTGGTCGTTCGCCTTGAGGAGGATGGTCTGCTTGTCGGGGGCGAGGGTGAGCTCGGTGTTCGTGCCTTGAAAGTCGTAGCGCGAGGCGAGCTCCTTCTTGGTCTGGTTGACCGCGTTGTCGAGCTCCTGCAGGTCGATTTTCGAGACCAGGTCGAAGGACGGCATGGCGGCGGTTCACCTAGCACACCTGGCCGAACGGCCGCACCTGAGGGCAATCCTGGATTGTCACAGGCGAATCACCACCGGGACGACGGTGGGGCGGCGCTGGCCGCGGCGGCGGAACATGCGGCGCACCGAGCGCACCAGCTCGTCGCGGACGAGCGCGTCGTCTCCCCGCAGCGCCTCGGAAGTCTCGGTAAACAGGGCCTTCACCTCGTCTGCCCCGTGGATCAAGGCCGACTGCTCGTCGGCCGACAGCCCGCGCGCCTCCAAGAACGGCCCCTGCAGCAGCCGGCCACCGCCCGCCGCGAGCACGGCGGTGACGACCACCACCCCGGTCTCGCCGAGCAAGAGCCGCTCCCCCACCGCGACCTGCGAGACCCCTCCGCCGGTGCGGCTCTTGAGCACGCGCCCGTAGGTGACGCCGCTCCACGCGCGCGAGCCGTCGTCCGCGAAGGTGAGGCAATGACCGTCGCGCATCAGGCAGAGCTGGTCCTTGGCGAGGCCCGCCCGGCTTGCGACCGACAGGTGGTGGAGCAGCTGCCGGAGCTCGCCGTGGATCGGCACGAAGTGCTGGGGCCGCACCGTGCGGATCATCCGCTCGAGCTCGCGGCGCCCGGCGTGGCCCGACACGTGGACGTCGGGGTCGAGCCCTGGGTGGACGACGTCCGCCCCGCGCTCGCACAAGAGGTTGATCAGATCGCCGATCTGTCGCTCGTGGCCGGGGATGGCGCGGGCGCTCAAGAGGACGCGGTCCCCCTTCCCCAAGGAGAGCGGCGCCAACTCCTCGACCAGCGAGCGCAGCCCCGAGCGCGCCTCGGCCTGCGCCCCGGTGGCGAGCACGAGCACCTGCTCCGGCCGCAAGAGCGCCGCGGCGGCCGCGTCGATGAGGAGCCCGTTCGGCACGCGCAGCCTCCCGGTGCGCTGGCCGAGCTCGACGTTTCGCGCCATCGCGCGGCCCAGGAGCACGACCCGGCGCTGCACGCGCGCGGCGAGCTCGAGCACGTGCTGCACGCGCCCCAGGTTGGAGGCGAACAGGCCGATGACCACCCGGCCGGGCGCGTGGGTGACCCACTTGTCGAACGCCGCCGCCACCGTGCGCTCGCTGCCCGCGTCGCGCTCGGTCTCGGCGTTGGTCGAGTCGGAGAGCAGGCAGAGCACGCCCTCGTCCGCCAGCGCGCGCAGGCGCTCCAAGTCCGTCCGGACGCCGTCGAGCGGGTCGTCGTCCAGCTTGAAGTCTCCGGTGTGCACCACGGTGCCGAAGGGGGTGCGGACGGCGAGGCCCACCGCGTCGGGGATTGTGTGGCAGACCGTGAGCGGCTCGATGATCAGGCGCTCGCCGACCTCGAAGCTGTGGCGCGGCGCCATCTCGCGCAGGTCGGCGCTCGCGCCTTGCTCCTCGAGGCGGTGCTCGAGGAAGGCGAGCGTGAGCTTGGTGCCGTAGACGGGCACGGGCAGCTCGCGCAGGAAGTAGGGCAGCGCGCCCAGGTGGTCTTCGTGCGCGTGGGTGAGCACGACGGCCTTCAGCCGCTTCGGCTCCTCGAGCAGGTAACGCCAGTCGGGCAGCACCAGGTCGACGCCCGGCATCTCGGCGGTGGGGAAGAGCACGCCGCAGTCGACGAGGATGCGCTCGTCCGCCGACTCGATGACCATCGCGTTGAGGCCGATCTCGCCGAGGCCTCCTAAGGGAACGATGCGAACCATGGTGGGGTGCCCGTCGGGAAGTCTAACGGCAACTTAGGTCGCGGCCGTTGGGTTAGGCTCACGGTTCGCCATGGCCAAGCCACCTGACAAGCCACCGGGAGGTGCGTTCGACCCCGGCGTCCCGTCGCGCCCCGGCGCCGCGACGGGCGAGCCGCCCTTGCGCGCGCTGAAGGATGCCCAGGCCAAGGCGGAGCGCCTGCGCGCGCTGGAGAAGCGCATCGAGGCGGGCGGAGGCGAGGCCGCGATCGCCAAGCTGCACGCGCGCGGCAAGCACACCGGCCAAGAGCGGGTCGACAGGTTGGTCGACGAAGGTTCGTTCAGCGAGCTGGACAAGCTCATCGGCTCGCACCGCGGCGTCTACCGCGGCAACACGCTCACCGGTCACGCCACCATCGACGGCCGCCCGGTGGTGGTGGTGTCGAACATGAGCGAGTCGAAGGCGGGCGCCTGGTACGGCGAGAGTGTCTTCAAGATGCTGCGCGCGCAGGAGTACTCGTACGCGCACCGCATCCCCATCGTGTTCCTGGTCGACTCGGCGAGCGCGTACCTGCCCGAGCAGGAAGACGTGCACTCCGGCCCGCGGCACGGCGGTCGGGTCTTTCACTACCTCGCGCGCCACTCGGGGCTGTTCCCTCAGGTGGCGGCGCTGTTCGGCTGGAGCGTCGCTGGCGGCGCGTACGTTCCGGGCCTGGCCGACTTCGTGCCGATGGTGAGCCGGCAGAGCGCGATGTTCCTCGCCGGGCCCAAGCTGGTGCAGGCGGCGGTGGGCGAGGAGGTCTCGGTCGAGGACCTGGGGGGCGCTCAGCTGCACTGCCGCGTCTCGGGCATCGGCGACCTGGAGTGCGACGACGAGCAGAAGTGCCTCGACGCGGTCCGCCGCTTCCTGTCGTACCTGCCGACGAACCACACGCAGAAGCCGCCGCGCTCTGAGACGGCCGACGACCCCGAGCGGGCGACGCCCGAGCTGGAGGCGCTCATCCCCAGCGAGCCGCGCAAGGCCTACGACATGCGCGCGGTGCTTCAGGCCGTGGTCGATCGCGAGAGCTTCTTCGAGCTGCGGCCCCACTTCGGCCAGTCGCTCATCACCGCCTTCGCCCGGCTCGACGGCGTCAGCGTCGGCCTGGTGGCCAGCCAGCCGAAATACCTGGGCGGGGTCATCGACTCGCCGGCCGCCGACAAGGCGGCTTGGTTCATCTCGCTGTGCGATGCGTACAACGTGCCGCTGGTGTTTCTGCAGGACGTGCCTGGCTTCCTCGTCGGCAGCAAGGCGGAGAAGGGCGGCATCATCCATGCGGGGTCGCGCATGATTCAGGCGATGGCGCGCGCGCGGGTGCCGCGCATCACGGTCATCGTCCGCAAGGCGTACGGCGCGGGGCAGTACGCGTTGTGTGGTCCGGGGTTCGCGCCCACGCGCGTGCTCGCGCTGCCCACGGCGGAGACCGGCACGATGGCGCCCGAGCAGCTGAGCCAGGTGGTGTACGGCGAAGCCATCGCGCTGGCGGGAGACGACGCCAGCAAGCGCGCGGCGCTCGAGGCCGAGCGCGACGCGGTGGTCGCCCACCACACGGTCTCTTTGGGGGCCGACTACGCCGCGTCGAAGGGTTGGTACGACGCCATCGTTTATCCCGAGGACCTGCGGCGCGCGCTCGTTCGCGAGCTGAGCCTTTCGTTTGGCCACCTGGTGCCGACCCCGGTCGAGGGGCGGCGCGCCATTCACCTCACCTAGAGCGCGAAGCGTTGGAGTGAAGCCATTCGCCGCCGCTCGAGCGAGAGGCCGCCAGCGGTGCCGCGTTTCGGGCCGGGGAATTGCCATCAAAGCGACAGCGAGGCACCCATTCAGTCCAGGTCTCCCTTCAGAGCAAGACCGCTTCCGGTGCTTCCTCCGCGCTAAGGCATTGTTTCGAGGGGGTGAGCGGCTGATCACGGCGGTTCACACGTCGACAGCCGAACGCCCCTTCTGGCACCATTTCGCCCGCGTCAAAGGGGCGTTACTGGCGGAGTGCCTTGAAGTTCTCGAAGTGGGCGAGGTGGTACGCGGCGTGGTGCGCCGTGGTTTGGTGCGTCGTCACCGCGCCTGCCTACGCGCGCTCGGCTGGCATCGCCGCCGGCGGTTGCACGGGCTGCCACAACAGCGGCGCGAGCCCGAACGTCACCATCACCGCTGACCCGAGCACGTTCTCGCCGGGCGCCCAAGTCACGCTCACCATCCGCGTGCAGTCGGTCAACGGCGGCAGCGCGGGCTTTCACCTCGTCTCGAACGGCGTTGGCGCTTTCACGTTGATCAGCGGCCAGGGCACCAAGCTCATCTCGACGACCGAGGTGGTGCACAGCACGCCGAAGGCCCCGTCGAGCGGGCAGTCGACCTGGCAGGTCCGCTGGACGGCGCCGGGCACACCGGGCGGCGCGGACTTCGAAGCGTT
>CAZEDU010000066.1:0-12294 GCA_964511185.1 uncultured Myxococcaceae bacterium
ACAAGACAGACACGGGGTTCGTCTTTATCGTGACCAAGTGGAACGTCGTGACAGGCACGAGCGGTGTGAGGCTCCATTGCCGCGGCGTGAACAGCAACCCGCTGTCGATCACGTTCAACCTGGTCCAGTGACCGGTCAGACGGCGAGCCCGACTACAGCCGCTCGTCAAGCGCCAAGCGATAGCGAACCTCGTTGAGCACGAAATTCTCTCGCTGGTCCACTTTTGTGGCGCCGTCCGTGCTCCATCCGTTTAACTCATAGAATCGGCGCGCCCGCTCGTTGGTATCGAGGACCCGGAGGTAAACGTCCTTGAACCCCCTCTTGCGGAGGTCATTCGTGGCCTCAAGCAACAATGCTCGACCCACTCCTGTGCCCACCACATTCTCAAGAAGGTAGATGGCCTGGAGTTCGGCGGTGGATGGCGGATGTCCCTCTTCTTGTGGCATTGCCGTCGTGATGAAGCCGCAGATTCGATCACTTTGTACAGCCACCCAAATGCGTCTGGCGTCTTCCATTGCCGTGAGCATCTTGGACCACTGCGCTGCACGCTGCTCGACCGAAAGACCATCCAAGAACGTATCCGGCAGCTGACCCCGGTACGCCCACCGCCATCCAGTGACGTGAACCTCGGCGATCGCCTGGGCGTCGGAAGGAACTGCCGGGCGAACCTCGAACGTGACCGTGTTCATCGGTAGCTACTCCCTGTTTGAGTCAGCTTCGCCGCGCACGTCATTGCTCGGGCAGAGCTGTCGGCCAAGCTGGCGCCAGGTTCTCCGGACCGGATTATGGCCATCCTCTGGCGAGGCTGGCGCTCGATCAACGGCTCCACGGGTCTGGGCCTCGGAGGGAGCTCTTGTGAGATGCTCTTTCCAGGAGCGAGGCGGCCAGCCAACCGGCGGGTGCTCGGGTCGTCGTGGTGGATGAGATGGACGCGCGGCCAAGAACCCCTTTCGGTTGGTGCAGAAGATGAGCGACATCGCGGCGGCGCTTGGCCTGTAGCGCAGCGAGCCGCCGCGCAAACGCCTATTGGTTGAACTCAGGTGTGTGGTGCATTGCTCACGACGAGACCAGGAGCCCCAAGCCATAGAATCGGCCCGCTCCCAGGCAGAGCGGTCCCGGAAGGGAGACGGAGATGCCGCTCCGATTCTTGAGGTGGATGCGGACGTGGTACCGGGGAAACTGCCGGAGGTGATCCGGCACGCCGTATTTCCGAACGTGGTCTGCCCCGAAGATGTAGCCGACCGACTGCCACTCGATCTCGGAGCACGCGGCCAGCTCGTCTCCGAAGCCGCTCTGCAACATCGCCTTCCGAATCAACTTCTCCGTTCTGCCGGCAAGGCGCGCGAGGAGCCGGCTCCGACGCTCGGGGTCGGCCCGCTCGTCGTTCGCCTTCTTCCGTAGACGATCCGGATCATCCATTCCCGGAAGGACCATGGGGGTCGCAGTGGTCCAGAGCGTCCCAGGTGAGAGATAGCGCTTGAGCACCGGATCCGTGGCTGGCGTCGGTGAGAGGTAACCTTGGGTCGCTCCGGAGCTCACGTCGAGCAGGTCTACCCCTGCCAGTCGGTCTCGAAGCTCATCGAGAGTCGCTGCGCCCAGTGGGCCCTCGATCGCGAGCAGGCATCTGCGAACGTCGCCCAGCCGGCGAACGTCCTTGCGCATCTCCACGGTCGGGACCGGGAGGAACCTGATTCGCGGACCACCGATCTCGCCATGGCCGAGGATGAGCCCCTGGACGGTCGCCTCGTCCCAGCCCGCATTCTCGGCTGCCCGCCGCGCGGCGTGTCTCAACATGCCGGCCAGGCTGAGCGCTCGACGTGTGGCGCTGAACGCACGAAACCGCTCCCCATCGGACGAGAGGATCCCGAAGGCAATGAAAGAGGAGGGAGGAGGCTCCCATGCACGCCGGTAGCTCGCCTTCGCGAAGCGGACGAGCGGTGGCGGTGGAGCGATGCCCTCTGGCTGGACGCGCCGCAGGAATTCCTCGTGTCGTCTCTGCAGCTCATCCAGCGTTCCCTGCACGGGCAGCCGGAGCCCCTGCAGGGATGCGGAGCCAACCGGATGGGGGGCCCACCGCTCACCCTCCAGTCGACGGACGTCCTCGTCCGCCCTCACCTGGATGGTCGCGACGGCGAGGTCAGTCCCCCAGCCAAGATGGGTCAATCCCTGGGCGCAACTCTGGAGGCCGGCGAGCTGCGCTGTGCCCTCCGCAGTCGAACGCCAGAGGTAATGGATCTCGCACCCATCCAGCAGGAACACCGGCCGCACGGACTTCATGGCGCGGTGAGTGCGCGGGTCGGCATCGCCGCCCTGGGCGTGCATGTTCCCTCTGGCCCAAGCACGCGCGACCAGGTCCATGGCGTTGTTCGGGACGGAGCGCCTGCACGCCTGGCTGGAGATGCGCGCCCTGGGAGCCACGATGGAGGGTACCTCTCGAGCTTCGAGCCAGCGCAGCGCGTCCAGCTCGGAAGGGCCAATACACCCTCCGCCGCGCCGCGCCGCGCCAGCGACCAGCGCCTGCAACAGCCTGAGCGGAGACGGTGGCCACTCTGGAGCGTCGCCATCGCAGCGGCCATTGAAAGTTGGTTCCGGTTCGAGAAACCGGACCGTTGCGCAGATCCAGTCGCTCATTTCCTCTTGCTCGCCGTCTTGCCCTTGCCTTTGGCCTTGCCGCCCGCTTCAACCCCGCTCGTCTCGGCCTTGGCCCGTTCGACCTCGAACTGGACGGACCGGTCCTTGCCGACCCCGAAGGCCCTCGCGGCTTCCTGCGCGAACTCAAGGGCCTGACCCTGACTGATGGACAACGACTCTCGCTTTCCATCTGCGGAGACGAGGGTCATCTCGCGAGGGCCGGACGCGCTTGGCACCAGGTTGCATCCCTGCCGGAGGTAGCTCGGTGCCGGCGCCGTGAACGCGGCCAGGGCGAGGCCGAGGATGTAGCGTCGGAGGCCGAGCGTGTCGTCCGCGTTCGGGCCCGCTCGGAGCAACCGAAGGGCGGCGAGGTGCAGTGTGACGTCGCGCCGAACCCCGCCTCGCGCGATCACCCCGCCGGGATACTTCGACGAGGGGACGTGGGAGAAGCCCTTCTGGGAGTACGCGTCCTTCGCCCTTTTGTCGTCGGTGTCCTCGAGCAACCCTTCACCGATGTAATCCACTGCGGGGACGTACTGCGCGGACCGGGTCAGGCGGACGACGTCGTACGCGCGCACAGTCGATGCCAGGAGTCGTGGGAGTTTCGCTTGGGTGTCTCTGGAGTCCCAGACACCGAAGACGAGTGAGGTCGGGGCGATCTTCGCCAGGTCCGTCACGTCGCCATCGAGCACCTTCTTGAACGCTGCCTGCAGGACCTCCTGAAGCTCCGAGCTGCGAACGATCGCGTCACCCGCTCGGTGACCCGCCTCCAGAAGGTTGATCTCTTTGATTCCCGCCTTGATCGTGATCTGCGGGACGAGGCTCCTGTAGGGCTCCTCTGCAAAGAGCGGCTCAATTCGATTGGCTTGAGAGCCCACGCTGTCGACGAGGCAGATCAGCGTGCCGTCCGGAAGCTCGTCGATGTTGTAGCCGCCCTTGAAGCTGCCGTCCTCCGAGGCGGCGAAGGTCGCGGGGAAAACCACTCCATCTGGCCCTTCCACCGAGACCAGCGGCTCGCGGGTGACGAGGGCCGCGGGCCCATCTGCCTTCAACCATGCATCGTACTTTTGAACGAGAGCGCTCATCTGCCTTCCTTTGGGTTCGGAGTGAGTTGACCGGGGAGAAAGCTCTTCAGGTACTGGGTTCGGTACAGCAGGGAGAACTCGAGAACGCAGCCTTCCACCGGGACGGCTCCAGCCGCTGCCGGTGCCGCGATCTCGGGCGGCAGCCTTGGGCCCCAAGCGCACACGCGGTAGCGGTTCTCCCGTTCGACGCGCGCTGGCCGGAAGCGTTGAAGGCCGATGAAGGCCAGCAGCTCCACCATGGGGCGGACGAGGACCCGAACCTTCAGCGGATCCGTCGCGAAGCCCAGGTCAAGCGCCGAGCCGGACCCTCCGAGCGCCGCGTCGAAGTAGAAGGGCAGTGCATCGACCATCGTTCGAAAGGAGAGCCATTCAGCGGGCGCTCGTTCGAGCAGAGCAGGTCCCCGGAGCGCGTCGTGCATCGCCACGGCGATGTCGACGACCTTTTGTTGGCCTGCCCATGTTTTGAATTGGGTGCCGCCTGTCAGCTCGTCGAGGAACCAGTCGATGGTGAGATCAAAGGGGCTTCCGAGTCGGACGGGAGCTTCACGCATCCGGGCATCCAGGGCCTTCTTCTCTCGCTCCAGAAGCTCGTCCTCCTTGAGCACCTTCCGGGGCAGCTTTTCCAGCTCCGCCAGGCGAGATCGCTCCCGTTCGGACATCGTGTTGTCGACGGAGGTCGCCTTGAGCGCGTCCAGGAGTTCCCGTGCGCTCGCGGTCGGAAGAGGGGCCTCGAGGAGGAAACCGGCAGCGGTGAACCGCGCTTGGGACCCAGGCCAGAGCCGCTCGGCCAGCTCGAAGAGCCCGCAGCACGCGAAGAAGTGGCCGGGGTTGGTTGGCTCTCGGTTGAACTCTAGAGTGGAGCCGCTCATCCTGCACTCTCCCTTTCCGCTACCAGGGTCTCATCCACCTGCTGCGATGCCAGGATGTCCGCGGCGCGGACGATCGACTCGAGGTAGGCCAGCCCCCACCGGCCGTACTTGCGCTGGAGACGCGCGAAGCGTCGCGGCGCTTCGAGGATCAGCGGCGTCACCACGAACGACGGTCTCTCGGGGTCGAAGGACTCCGTCCGCGGGAAGTGGGGCCGCGCGCGTCCGTGGTGCGCGGCGATCAAGTGGAGGACGAGGTCCTGCGATTCGGCATCGAGGCGCTGGAAGTCAGCCAGCGCCTGTACATCGCTCAGCGAGCCCAGCTCATGTCGATAGTGGGTGAGCTCGTCGACTTGCTCCAGTGCGCGCCCTGACTTCGCCAGGACTAGTTTGGGATCGAAATTGCCGATCGAGCGCTGCCAGACGGTTCGGTTCTTTCCGAGGTCGTGCCACTTCGCGGCCAAGATCGCGGCGCGTGCCTCCGGCTCTGGGAGGAGCTGCTCCCCGAGTCGCTCACACGCGCTCTCCGCGGCGGAGAGGTGCTCGGCCAGTTCTTGGGCCGTCCTGGCGTAGCGTGAGCCCTCCTCATCCGCGGACCGTGGACGCACGAACCACCGCCAGGTGTATTCGGTGGGCTCGTCATCCTCAGTGCTGTCCGGTAGGTGGATGACCCGAACGAGGCGCATCCCCTCGGGGACCTGGTCATCATTCCAGACTCTCGACCGTCGAGCGGTTCCGTCTTCTCTCCACCACTCATCCGAGACGTCGTAGTGCTCGTCCTCGAGATAGGCAGCGGAGCCAACCAACTGACCTTCTCGGAGGCCGCCCAGCCGCGGGCCCAGCAGCACCGTCCGGTTGGCGAGCAGCTCCGCCTTGCTGGCGACGAGCTTGTCGAGCGCCATCACTTCGACGTCGCCGTCTTCATCGAGGAGCCAGACGTTGGGGCTGACACCTGGACTGAGGCGCTCGGCGATCTCACCGAGCGCCGCGTGCACGCGGTCCGTTCGATCTCGAATCAGCTCGTGAGGCTTGAGCGCGTAGTCCTCGAGAAGGGCCGAAGGAGGCGTGTTCTCCAGCGCTTCCTCCTTGAGGAGCTCCACCTCGCTTCGCCACGCGACTTGGGTTTGAGGCGGCTCCCATTCGGCGACGCCGTGTAGGAAGACGGAGACGGGAGGTCTCCCCGGGAGGCGACCCTTGATGGTCGTGAGCGACCAGGCATCGAAGAGGAGTGGTGAGGTCTCGAGGATCTCCGGGGACGGCGTGAACGCTGCGAGACATTCCTCTGCCGGAAGGGTGCGTAACCCATGGGAGCTCGCGTCGAGCCTGCCCTCTTTCGTGGTTGGAAGCTGGCCGAGGAGTTGGAACGTGCGTTCCCTCGCCCTCCGCAGCTCGGCGGTGTCCTTGCTGGTCCCCACAGCGTCGAAGGTCCGAGGAACCACGACCTCTACCTGGGCGTCCTTACGCCCAAACCGATTCACCCGGCCCAGCCGCTGCGCCATGCTATCGAACGGGGTCAGGTCGCAGATGAGATGGTCCGCGGAGAGGTTTGCGCCGACTTCTCCAGCCGAGGTTGAGATGAGGAAGACCGTACCGGCCGTTGGCTCTACGCTTGGTGGCGGCTCTGAAAGAAAGCGCGCGAAGATTGGGTCCGTAGTCGCTAAGGCGTCGCGCTCGCGCCCGCGGAGAGTTCCGGTGAGGCGGACGACCGGGTACTTCGCCTTCTGAATCCTCTCCGCCACCCGCGAGACGTCGTCCAACCTGCGCAGATAGATCAGGATGGCGCTATGGCTCTCCAGCAAATCCTTTCGCGTCGCGAGTCGTGCGATCTCCTCTGAGAGCTTCTTCTCGTCGTCGATGGTGTGGAAGCGCAGGCCCTTCTTCGCCTTGAGCCGTCGGAGAACCTCTGGGTGATGGAGATCTTCTTTGGTGAACCCGAACCGCGCACCTGTCGAGCGAGCGGTCGCGGACAGCGCCATCACGTGAAACGACCTCACCATGGCGGTGCGGCGCTGTTCGGCGCAGATCGCTTCGATCAACTTCTGAAACGCTGGTTCGAGGTGCGCCTCGTCGTGGATGAGAAGGACATCCTGGCCGAGGAAGGCCGCGTGCAGAGGGCGGGATCTGAATCCTCGGCCGTAGCCGGAGAACAGGAGGCGACTTCCAATCATGTCGACCGTGCCGACGACCACGGCCGGCCGCGATGGATCGTCGCGCCACTCCGCGTTGTCGGCGAACTGACCGCGGAGCGTGCTGATGGCCAGGGGCGCTCCCTCCTTCGCTCCACGACCACAGAGCGCCAAGAGGGCTTCGCGAATGTGGACGAGGTTGGGCTCTTCGAGGAGTCGCTTCCTGAGTTGCTCGGCTTCTCGCGTGGATTGGTCAACGACGGTGCGCCGATTGACGACGTAGACGAGGCGGCGCGGAAAGCTTGCCGCGGCCCCTTTCTTCGCGTGGTAGGCGAGGGCGAGGAGCCAGATGGCGATCACCGACGTCTTCCCCAACCCCGTGGGCAAATCGCATGTCGCGGGGATCCTCTCGACGGAGTCAGGGGCGATGAGCCGGCGGTAGAGAGCCTTCTGCCAGGGGAACGGCGCTCGGCCGGTCAGCAGCGCGAAGTCGGAATCGAAGAGGTCACGAGGCATAGAGAGCAGATTTGTCCCAGGGGGCTCAGTCCCGGATGCAGTCCCTGGCTTGTTCGTGGAGTGGGCGGCGGCGGTGGATTGGGACGGGGACTACTGATCCTGCCGCGCAGGACGACAAAACAAGCACGCTTCAAGGAGGCCACCGCCGCCAAGGCCTCTGTATCGCCCGCGGTTCTTCGGCGC
This sequence comes from uncultured Myxococcaceae bacterium, assembly GCA_964511185.1. Classification (GTDB taxonomy): domain Bacteria; phylum Myxococcota; class Myxococcia; order Myxococcales; family Myxococcaceae; genus CAZEDU01. The sequence continues at coordinate 7,408 of CAZEDU010000066.1, forward strand.
GAGATTCTGTGTGCTAGGCGAGACATTGTTTGTGCTAGTTTTTTTCTCCTGCGTAAATTAACTGGTATATCGATACCGGATTGCTCCCGAGATGGCAAGGGGGCCAGCAGCCGATTCCTTCTACACCGCATCTGCGACGGCTCTGGTCACACGAACTCCGTCTCGCCACACCGATTAGGCGGGGGCGGAGGTTCGAGACGAGGACCGGGGTGTCGCAGGAGCCCCTTCGTCCATGAACTCACTCCAACGTGGTTCTTGTACATCTAAAAATTCTATTTATAAGGTGTACGCATGCGGCTTTCCGCTGAAGCAGCTCAGGTCCTACGAGAACTCAATCCCTGGTGGCGCAATCCTGCGGTCGTGCGGCCGGAGCCGCCGCCCTATCGCCGACCTCAGATCTCGTCACTCGTGAGCAGGCTTCTTGACCGCAAGGGCCTCATCGAGGTCGTTCGTGGCCCTCGCCAGGTTGGCAAGACAACCGGCACCTACCAAATCATCCAGGCGCTTCTTCGAAAGGACATCCCGGGCTCAGACATCCTCTTCGTGCGGTTCGATCTGGAGTTGCTGCGAGAGGAGCGTTCGGCCCTACGCACGATCCTGGACTGGTATGCGACCGAGGTACGACAGCGCCCCTTGGTTGAAGGAAGTCCGGCCTACCTATTCCTCGATGAGATCCACAAGCTTCCGAAGTGGAGCGAGGAAGTGAAGCACATCGGGGATACGTACCCAGTGCGCATGCTCTTGACTGGCTCCTCGAGCGTGCTTGTCGCACGTGGAGGGCGGGAGAGCCTCGCGGGCCGGGTTTTCACAACCGAACTCCCGACGTTCTCGTTTCGCGAGGTCCTCGAGGCTTGGTATCCGGAACGCGCCGAGCGCCTTCCTCCGCGGATAGAGATCAAGGACGTCTTCGACGGGGCGCTCACGGACACCGCTGCGAAACTGGAAAAACTGAAGCCTCAGCAGAAGTTGTCCATCGGGCGCGCGCTCGAGAGATATTACCACCGCGGTGGGTATCCACGCTTGCACAGCGGGGATGTCCACGACGACCGGTGGGCTGACTACCTCGTCCAGACCGTGTTCGAGAACGTCCTCGGAGCGGACATCCCCGATCTTTTCCCCGTGGAGCATCCAAAGCTGTTGCGAGCGATATACCTATGGGTGGCCCGCCATACGAGCAACGAGATCTCGCAGAACAAGATCGCACAGGAACTGAATGCGGCTGGCTACTCGACGAATCAACCGACGATCGGAAAGTACCTCCACTTCCTGGCAGATGCGCTGCTGATCAGGGAGTTCCGACGCTATCCGCTTGCCAAGAAGGCGTCGGCGAAGGTTCCTGTGAAGATCACCCTCTCCGATCTTGGAGTTCGCAACGCGATTCTTCGCGGAGCCCCGTCGCTGTGGGAGTCCGACCCATCAGTGCTCGGCCCTCTCGTTGAGACGATGGTTCAAGGAGTCATCCGCGATCACAACCTGCAGGTCCACTTCTTCCGTGACTACGAGTTAGCTGGTAATCGGCGATCGGCTGTCGTGGAAGTCGACTTCGTCGCGGAGCGGATCGACGGTGCGATCGTACCCATCGAGGTGAAATTCAGGAAGGGTATCGAAGAGGGAGACCTGCGGGGCCTAAGGATCGTCCAATCTCGCTATGGTCGACCAAGTGGCATCGTGGTGACACGGGATCTGCACCGATGGGATGCATCCACCCGGACGCTCTTCGTTCCACTGCAGAGCTTTCTTTTGGCATTCTGAAGCCTGGCCAAACTAGAGTCGCTCGTCGATCGCCCGGTTGCTCATCTCGTCGGCCGCGGTGTTCATCTCACGCGGCACGTGCACGAGCTTCACGCGGCTGAAGTCCTTGAGCAGCTTGAGCGCCTCTTCGTAGAGCGGCCGCAGCGAAGGGCTCTTCACCTGGTAGCGGCCGCCGAGCTGCCGGATCATCAATTCCGAGTCCGCGAACACCTCGACCTCGGGGACGCCCAGCTCCTTGGCGCGCTTGAGGCCCAAGATCAGCCCCATGTACTCGGCGTAGTTGTTGGTCTGCACGCCCAAGAACTTCCCGAGCCGATCGACCACCTGCCCCGAGGGCTCCACCAACACCGCGCCGGCCCCCGAAGGCCCTGGATTCCCGCGCGCCGCGCCGTCCGAGTACACGCGCACGCGCTGGAGCGTGACGGCCGGCGCGAGCGCCACCGCCTTCGGCTCGTCGCTCGACAACGCCGCGCGCTCGAGCAGCCGCACCAGCCGCTCCCGCGACAAACCCGGAAACGCCTTGAGCGTGGCCGCGAGCGGCTCCTCGCGCGCGATGAAACGCAGCACCTCGGAGTCGCGCGGCGCCGAGCGCACCGCCTTTTCGGACGTGGTCGTTCGAGGAGGCATCCGTGCCTTAGAACACCATTGTCTTCGGCTCAGTCGTCCCGCGCTACTTTGCGGCGGGCGCCTCCAACACTTCGGCGGCGTAGATGATGCGCCCACATGAGGGGCACACGTCGGTGCTCATCGTGGTGCGCAGCGTGTTGTAGAGCTGCGGCCGCACGTTCATGTTGCAGCCCAGGCACACGCCCGGCGCCCGCGCGCCGCACATCGCCGGCGTGCGCTTCTTGCGAACGGTCTCGTAGCGCCGCAGCAGGTTCGCATCCACCTTGGTCGCGGCCGCGTTGCGCCGCTCGTCGATCGCCTTCACTTGGCCCTCGACCTCGGCCAGCTTTCCCTTCAGCTCCGCGATGCGGGCGTTGATCTGCTCCGCCTTGCCCTGAAACTCGCCTTCCTTCGCCTTCACCGTCTCGCGCGCCGCGTTCTGCTGCTTGCCCAGCTCGCCCAGCTCTTCGCCCATCGTGGCGTTCGCTTTCTTCGCGATGTCGATCTCGCGGGCCAGCGCGGCGTACTCACGCGACGAGCGCTGCTCGGCGAGCCGCGCCTCCCACTTGCGGACCTTCTCCTTCTCTTCGGCGATGTTGCTCTCGAGGTCGCGCTTCTGCCGCTCGATATCCGCCAGCCTGTTGCGCTCTGCCTCGAGGGCCGCCTTCGCGGCGGTGAGCTCTCGGTCGAGCTCGGACATCTGTCGGGGGTACGTCTCGCCTGCTTTGCGCAGCGCGGCGATTTCCAGATCGACCTTTTGCAGATCGATCAGGGCCATCAGTTGTTCCTGCAACGCGCTCAATGTCGCCTCTGTCGGAAGGGGCTTGCCCTATACCAACAACGCTGCGGCGGAGCCAACGCACAAGTTGGCCTCGGCCGGAACGCTTCGGCCCGACTTCCCGCTCGCATAAGAGGCGGCCACGACCGCCGCGCGAATGCGTTGTCGAAAGCCCGCGGGCGCGTGTAGGGTGTGAACGCGCATGGCGTACTACATCATCGAGACCTGCATTGGGTGCACGGCGTGTACGAACCGCTGCCCCACCGACGCGATCACCGGTGACCGCAAAACGCTGCACGTGATCGATCCAGATCTCTGCATCGACTGCGGGGCGTGCGGCGTGGTCTGCCCGGCCGAGGCCATCTACGACAACTTCGGCAACCTGACCGAGATGCTGAAGAAGACGCAGCGCCCCTACGCCTTCGTGGACGAGCGGTCCTGCACCGGCTGCGACAAGTGCGCCGAGCGCTGCCCGTTCGACTGCCTGCACCTGCAAGACGTGGATGATCCGCAGTCGCCGTTCTTCAGCCTGATGACGGTCGACGAGAACAAGTGCACCGGCTGCCGCGAGTGCGAGAAGTCGTGCCCGTACGACGCGATCTTCGTGTACCGCAAAGATCAGCTGCCCGACTGGTTGAAGCGGAGCATGCCCACCTACTTCGAGCGCGAAGCGGCGGAGAAGGCGGCCTAAGAATCACTCGCTTCGACAGGCGCGGGCCTGTCGAAGCTTCCAACGAAACGGCCTCGAGCCCGACTTAGACTTCTTCGTCGTCCGAGGGGATCTCGTCGTCGCCGTCCTCTTCGATCTCTTCGATCTCTTCTTCCGACTCGGCCGCCGTCTCTTCGGGCTCGACCGGCTCGACGACCTTCGGGACGGCAGCCAGGCGGCCGCGACGACCCTCGCTCGCCGGCTTGTTCGCCGGGCTCTCACGCTGATCGGCGCCACACTTGGGGCAGACCGGATCAGGCTTTTTGAGGTCGTAGAACTTGGTGCTGCACTTGAAGCAAACGAACTTGTTGCCGAGATCCTTTGCGGGCATAGCGCTCATCGCTCGGAGTGAGAAAAAGACGTGAAGTCGCGCCTCCTTAATTGGAGGTGTGGGACAAGTCAATGAGGCTGTTCAAGGTGTGGTCGGCCGTTCGGTTCGCGGGTACGATCACGGGCGCCCTTGAACATCACCTGCGACAAGTGCAGCAAGCGCTACTCGATTGCCGACGAGAAAGTTCGCGGCAAGGCGGTGAAGGTCACCTGCAAGAACTGCCAGAACGTCATCTCGATCCGTGGGCCCGAGGCGGCTGCCGCGGCGTCGCCGGTCCCGTGGGACGAAGCGCCGACGCGCATGGTGCCGCAGCTGGTGCCGCCGCTCGACCCGACGGTGGTCTGGTTCGCGATGATCAAGGGCAAGCAGGTCGGGCCGCTCGACGTGAAGCTGCTCGAGTCGAAGGCGCGCGCCGGTGAGATCACCCCGCGCACCTACCTGTGGAACCAGACCATGCCGGACTGGAAGCGCGCGCAGGACTTGGGACAGCTCGCCGCGCTGTTCCAGCCGCCCGCCGCCGCGGCCTCGCCGGTCCCGGCGGCGGAGGCGAAGCCCCCAGAGCCCGCGCGCAAGGAAAAGCGCGGCGCGGATCAGGCCGCCACCACGCTGCCCGACAGCAAGCTGGGGGAGCTGTTCTCCGACGCGGACCTGCCAGAGCCCGGCGACGAATTCGAGATACTCGAACGGCGTCAGCTTGTCGTAGATCATCGG
>CAZEDU010000066.1:12304-13505 GCA_964511185.1 uncultured Myxococcaceae bacterium
CTCGCCGCCGCGCTGGGAGCGAAGCCGAAGGCATCGGATGATCCGTTCGCCGCGCTCGGCGAGCTCGACCCTTCGAAGCTGCCGCCTCCCGGCGAGGCGACGCAGTTCTTCATCAACCAGGCGGGCGTCAACAAGCGCAACCCGCCGTGGAAGATCGCGCTGTTCGTCGTGGTCACCATCGCGCTGCCGGTGGGCGTGCTCTACGGCTTGTCCACCTTGCGCATCGTCCCGCTCGAGGTGGTCCGCGTCGACGAGCAGGGGCGCGAGGTGAAGGAGGCCATCTTCTCCGCCGGCGGCGTGTCGGGCCTCGCCGACCTGCTCACCGGCCAACGTGAGAAGAAGAAACAGCAGGCCGTGGCGAGCGGGCGCGCCAGGAGCCCGCTTGCCGGGGCGAAGGGCGGGCCGGTGGGCGCCGGCTCGGATCCGGCGCGCCGACCGGAGCAGGGCAAGCTCGCCGGCATCGACATCAACTCGGTCTCGGCCGATCAGATGCGGGGGCTCTACGAAGACAGCGCCAAGCAGGATCGAGGGCCCGTCCTTCGCAAGGGGCTGGAGGAGCGCCCGAAGGACACCTCCGGCGGGTTGTCCGACGAGGCGGTCGTGAAGGTCGTCGGCCAGTCGAGCTCGGCCTTCCAGCAGTGCATCGAGGCCGAGCTGCGCAAGAACCCGGGCTTCAAGGGCGGCAAGATCAGCATCATCTCGACCGTCGGCAGCTCGGGCGTCGTGAAGAGCGCGCAGATCGACCGGCGCGACATCGACTTATCCGACTTGGGCAACTGCCTGAAGGGCCGGGCGCGGGCGATGCGCTTCCCCAGCTTCGACGGCGACGAAGACGCCGAAGTGCACATCCCGCTGATCCTGGGCGCGTCTCTGTAGTAGAGAGCCAGCCGATGTATCTGGGTCAAGTCATCGGCACCGTCGTGTGCGAGCGCAAGTACGAAGGGCTCGAGGGCAAGCGCCTCCTGCTCGTGCAGCCGCTCGATCACCACCGCAAGCCCGTCGGCGCCGTCGAGGTGGCGGTGGACACGGTGTCGGTCCCTCCCAACAGCTTGGTGTACCTGGTGGGCAGCCGCGAGGCCGCGCTCGCGTGTGAGCCGTGGTTCGTCCCGGTCGACAGCGCGATCGTCGGGCTGGTGGATCAGGTGAGCACGTGACCCTCTGCCAGGTGCTCGGGCCCGTGGTGGCCACCGCCAAGCATCCC
>CAZEDU010000066.1:13515-27928 GCA_964511185.1 uncultured Myxococcaceae bacterium
GTTCAGCCGGTCGACGCCGAGAAGAAGCCCATGGGCAACAGCTTCATCGCGGTCGATCACACCTCGTCGGCCGGTCCGGGGGACGTGGTGCTGGTGATGCGCGAAGGCGGCGGGGTGCGGCAGATCCTCCAGGACAAGCAGCTGCCGATTCGCTCTCTCATCGTCGGCGTGGTCGACGCGGTCGGGTAGGGCGATGGCCTTTCTTCCGCTCCCGAAGCTGCGCGCCGAGGTCGTGAGCGTCTCGCACCGCATGCACGCGCGCGAGTGGGTCGCCAACCACGACGGCAACGTGTCGGTGCGGCTCAAGGGCGGCCGCTTCCTCATCACCTGCACGGCGGTGTCGAAAGGGGCGATCGACGACGCGTCGCTCCTGGTGGTCGACGCCGAAGGCAAGGTGCTCGAGGGACGCAAGAAGCCGTTCTCCGAGCTCGAGCTTCACCTGGCGTGTTACCGCGCGCGGCCCGAGGTGAACGCGGTCCTGCACGCGCACCCGCCGGCGGCGACGGCGTGGGGCCTGTGCGGCGCCGAGCTCTCTCCCGTGGCGATGCCCGAGATCGCGGTGTCGCTGGGCAGCCGGATCCCCACCGTTCCGCGCTTCCTCCCGAAAGACGCCGAAGGGCTCAAGATCGTCGCCTCGCAGGCGGGCGCGTACGACGCGTTCCTGCTCTCGGGCAACGGCGTGCTCACGCTCGGGGACGACCTGACGCAGGCTTTTCTCCGGCTCGAGCTCGTCGAGCACTACGCGAAGATACTGACGGCGGCGCGGCTCATCGGGCCGGTGCCCGCGTTCACCGCGTCCGAGCTCGAGAAGCTCGCCGAGGCGCGGAGCAAGGCGGGCCTGGGGCCGCGCCAGTAGGGCTCACGGCGCGCAGTCCTTGGCCGGCTGGCGGGTGCGCAGCGCGTCGCTGCGCTCCACGAACTCCACGCGGTTCTTCTCGTCGATTCGGCGCGCGCTCGGGCAATCGATGCGATGGAACAGCCGCGTGTGCCGGCTGCCGACGTACTTCGCCGGCGGGACGTGGCTCGCCTTCGCCGGCTGGACGCCCAAGGCCACGTGGGTCCGGTTCGGCTCGCTGCTGGACAGGGTGACGCGCTCGCCGTCGCTCACCGCGACCACGTCGCTGCCCAGGTCCGTTCGAAACACCTCGGCGCCGACCACCGCCAGCCGCCGCAAGATGATCGGCGAAGGGTGGCCGTAGTCGTTGCCCTTGCCGCACGAGATGACCGCCGCCTTCGGGCGCACCCGCGAGAGGAACGCCGGGGTCGTCGAGTACTCGCTCCCGTGGTGGGCGACCTTGAGCACAGTGGTCGGCTGCAGCAGATCTCGCCGCACGAGCAGCTGCTCCGTCTCCGCTTCCGCGTCGCCCGTGAACAGGAACGACGTGCTCCCGAACTCCAGCCGGGCCACCACCGAGTTCGCGTTCGCGTCCGAGCGCGTCCCCGCCAGGAGCGGCTCGACCGGCTTGAACTCCGGCGAGGGCCCGACGCGCGGCCACAACACCCGGAGCCTCGCCCCTTCCCCCAGGTCGATCACCCGCAGCGCGCCAGGCGCGTCCGCCGCGGTGGTGACCTCGACAGGCTTCTTCGTCGCCAGAAAGCTCAAGAGCCGCTCGTACGCGCTGCTCGGGTGGTCGAAGCCCGGCTCCAGGTACGCCACCAGCCCCGTCGCGCGGAGGGTGGGAATGAACCCGCCCAGGTGATCCAGATGCGGGTGGCTCAGCACGACGAGGTCGATGGGCCCGCGCACCAGCGACTTCACCTTGCGGGCGAGCGGCTCGCCGGCCTCGGGCGGCCCGGCGTCGATCAGCACCGACTTGCCGCCGGGGGCGCGGATCAGCGCGGCGTCGCCCTGCCCGACGTCGAAGAAGTGCACCGACAGGACCGGCGGCGGCCCGCGCGCGAGGGCGCTCGTGGCGACGAGCAAGAGCCCCAGCAGCCACCACCGACGGACGCGCGCGCGAGCGAAGACCAAGCCCGACGCATGGTAAGCCGCTCCGCCGTTTGAAGGACAGGGTGGGCTGGAGTAGATGGTGCCCATGGCCGAGACGGAAAATCTCTCCAACCTGGTCGACGAGATCGCCTCGCGCGTCCGCCAGCGGCTGCTCGCCGCGCGCGCCGGAAAGGAAGAGCCCTGCACGCCGGCGCCGGCCAAGCCCAGCGCCGACTGTGCGAGCTCGTGCGACGCCTGCTCGAACGCGCCGACCTGCGGCACCGTTCAGGCGGTCCGCCTGGGCGCCGCGCGCATCGTCCCCGACGCGGTGAAGACGAGCGCCGACATCGCGCCGTACATCGACCACACGCTGCTCAAGGCCGACGCGACGCGCGAGGAGGTGCTCAAGCTCTCGGAAGAGGCGCGGAAGTTCGGCTTCGCCACGGTGTGCGTGAACTCCGTCCACGTCGGCACGGCGGCGCGCGTCTTGGCGGGCACCAAGGTGTTGCCCATCGCGGTGGTGGGCTTCCCGCTCGGCGCGGGCTTGCCCAGCGCCAAGGCGTTCGAGGCGCGGGAGGCGATCCGCTGCGGCGCGCGCGAGATCGACATGGTCATCAACATCGGCGCGCTGAAGGCGAAGGACTACAACACGGTCCTCTGCGACATCCAGAAGGTCGTCGAGGCCTCGCGCCCGTACCCGGTGAAGGTGATCATCGAGACCAGCCAGCTCGAGCAGGACGAGAAGGTCATCGCCTGCGCGCTGTCGAAGGCCGCGGGCGCCGCGTTCGTGAAGACCTCGACCGGGTTCTCGGGGGGCGGCGCGACGGCGGAGGACGTCGCCCTGATGCGCAGAGTCGTGGGCGACGAGGTGGGTGTGAAGGCGTCGGGCGGGGTGCGCAGCACCGAAGATGCGCTGAAGATGATTCAGGCGGGGGCCAACCGCATCGGCGCGTCGGCCTCGGTCGCCATCGTGACAGGCGGGCAGGCGAAGACGTCGTACTGAACACGGTCCCTTTTCGGGCTCGCGTCGGGGCCCTCGGCCCAGGGTAAGCTTTTGGGTCGACCCATGACCGCCGCCCAACGCGCCAAGTTCAAGAAAGCCCTGCAGGCCCTCGCCAAAGAGCTCGCCGTCAAGACGCCCCACAAGATCGACCCGAACCGGGCCGACGAGGCGGAGGTCGGCGGCGACGAAGACGAGCAGCCGCTCAACGAGATGAGCCAGGCGATCGCCTCCAACCGCAACCGCAACGCGGCGTTGATCTTAGCCCGCGTCGAGCGCGCGCTCGAGAAGCTCAAGGAGATGCCCGAGGACTTCGGCCTGTGTGAAGAGTGCGGCGACGACATCCCGCTGCCCAGGCTCAACGCCATGCCCTACGCCGAGCTGTGCGTGCAGTGCCAGAGCAAGCGCGATGGCCCGAAGGGCGGTCCCACCCGGCGGAAGATCACCGACTTCGTCTGATGGACTTCGCGGAGATCGAGCGGCGCGCGCAGGCGTGGTTGGAGGGTGACGTCGATCCGCTCACCGAGGCGGAGCTCCGTCGGCTGCTCGAAGCGAAGGACCGCGCCGAGCTGACCGATCGCTTCTCGGCGTCGCTCGAGTTCGGCACGGCGGGGCTGCGCGGGGTGCTCGGCGCCGGCCCCAACCGCATGAACCGCGCGGTCGTGCGGCGGACGACGTGGGGGCTCGCCCGCTACTTGAAGCGGCAGGTGCCGGACGTCGACAAGCGCGGGGTCGTGGTGGGCCGCGACGGGCGGCGAATGAGCCCAGAGCTCGCCGAGGACGTGGCGCGCGTGCTCACGGCGCAGGGCGTTCCGGCGCGCGTGTTTCCGGAGCCGGTGCCGACCCCCGTCACCGCGTTCGCCGCGCTCGAGAGGAAGGCCGCGGCGGCGGTGATGGTCACCGCGAGCCACAACCCGCCGGAGTACAACGGCTACAAGGTCTACTGGAGCAACGGGGCGCAGATCATCCCGCCGCACGATCGGGGCATCGCGGCCGAGATCGATCAAGCGCCGGTCGCCCGCGAGATCCCGCTGCTCGATCTCTCGGTCGCGAAGAAGCGCGGCCTGTACGAAGCGCTGCCGGCCGGGCTCGAGCGCGCGTACCTGGACGCGATCGCCGCGCTGCGGCTCCACCGCGAGGCCGAGGATCTAAGCATCGTCTACACGGCCTTGCACGGCGTGGGCGGGCGCTGGGTGCTGGAGAGCCTGAAGCGCGCGGGCTTCGCGCGGGTGCACCCGGTGGCGGAGCAGCTCGAGCCCGACGGCGCCTTCCCGACCGTTCGCTTCCCCAACCCCGAGGAGAAGGGCGCGATGGACCTGTCGTACGCGCTGGCCGAGAAGACGCGCGCCGATCTGGTCATCGCGAACGACCCCGACGCCGACCGGCTCGCGATCGCCGCGCGCGACGCGGCCGGCGCGCTCAAGGCGCTGAGCGGCAACGAGGTCGGGGTGCTGCTCGGGCACTACCTGCTCACGCGGGGCGGGCCGTTCGAGAAGCCGCCGCTGGTGATGACCACCATCGTGTCTTCGGCGCAGCTCAAGGAGATCGCGCGCGCGCGGGCGGCGCAGTACGACGAGACGCTCACCGGCTTCAAATGGATCGCCAACCGCGCGATGGAGCGCGAGTCGAAGGAGGGGCTCCACTTCGTCTTCGGCTACGAAGAGGCGCTCGGCTACACCGTGGGCGACGTGGTGCGCGACAAGGACGGCATCGGCGCGGCGCTGGTGTTCGCCGACCTGGCGGCCTGGTGCCGCTCGCGCGGGGTGACCGTGCACGGCTACCTGGAGGAGATTCAGCGCGCGCATGGGCTGTTCGTGGCGCGGCAGGCGAGCTTCACGTTTCCGGGCACCGAAGGCGCGGCGGTGATTCGACAGGTGATGGAGGGCTTCCGCGCGCGGCCGCCGGCGCGGCTCGGCGAGCTGGGCGTGGTCGCGGTCAACGACTACCAGGCGCGCACCCGCTCGGTGGCTGGCCGCGCCGAGCCGTTGACCTTGCCGGCGTCGAACGTGATCTCCTACGAGCTGGAAGGCGGCTCGCGCGTCACGCTCCGGCCGAGCGGCACCGAGCCGAAGATCAAGTACTACTTCGAGCTGAAGGAGTCTCCGCGCGGGGACGAGCCGATGGCCGAGGCGCGGGCGCGGGCCGAGGCGCGGCTCGGTGCGCTCGAGGCCGCCTTCCTGGCGCTCGCGCGCGAGCGCGGCCAGCCTGCCTAAAAGCAGCCAGGTCGATTCATCGCAGGTAGGGTCAAGCGCAGGAGGTCGAACATGCGGGCACTGCTTCCAGCCGTCTCTCTCTTCGCCGTCCTGGCCGCGTCTTCGGCGCGCGCGCAAGACATCGACGTGTCTGCTCCGGTGGTGCGCGGGCAAGGCTGGTCGGCGGGCTCGGCGCGCACGGTCGGCGCCGGCCGCACCGCGCTGGTCGGCCGCCTGGGTTGGCCGGGGCTGGGCTTTGGCGTGCTGCACGGCGTGGCCAGCAACATGGACTTGGGCGGCACGGTCGCCTTCAACTGGGGCTACGAAGGCGTCGTCACCCACGTGCGGCCCGGGCTCAAGCTCCAGGGCGCGTTCCGGACGCTCTTGCTCGACAGGAGCCGCATCAACCTGGGCGTGCACTTCAAGCCGGGGCCGTTCTTCTACTTCTACCCGAGCGGCTATACCGACGTCGGCCTCACGCTGCCGGTGGGGGTGGTGGCCGGCATCCCCGTCAGCAGCGCGCTCGACCTGCACTTCGGCTTCGACCTGCCGTTCTGGGTGGTGTTCGGCACGAACGGCGGCGTGGCGCTGCCGATTCTGATCGGCGGCGGCGTCGAGTACTTCATCGACCGGCAGCTCGCGGTGACCTTCACCACGCGCATGGGGCCGACCATCGAAGACACCGCGGTCTATTTCCCGCGCAGCCGCGGAAGGGCGGCGCTCTTCACGCTCGAGGCGTTCATCGGCGTCGCCTACCGTCTATAGGCCTCACGCCAAGAGCGCCAAGAGATCGCCCGCCTGCACCGGGCTCTTGAGGGCGGGCAGCAGCTCTTGGATGGTGCCGTCCGCCGGCGCGCGCACGATCGTCTCCATCTTCATCGCCTCGAGCGTGACGAGCGGGTCGCCGCCCTTCACCGACTGCCCGGGCTTCACGTGCAGCGCGATCACCGTCCCAGGCATCGAGGCGCCGACGTGCTTGGGGTTGGCCTTGTCCGCCTTGCGCCGCTCCTGCACCGTGCTCGCCAGCGCGCGGTCGCGCACCGTCACCTGCCGGGCGTGGCCGTTCAGCTCGAAGTAGACGGTGCGCTGCCCGGCCTCGTCGGGCTCGCCCACGTTGTCGAGCTTGACCACCAGCGTCTTGCCGGGCTCCAAGTCGACCCACCGCTCCTGGCCCGGCTCCATGCCGTAGAAGTAGGTCGGCGTGTCGAGGATCGAGACGTCTTCGTACTTGCGCTGCGACTCGAAGAACCCGTCGAGCACGCGCGGGTAGAGCGCGGCGGAGACGACCTCGTAGCGCTCCAGCCGGCGGCCGACCTTCTTCTCGAGGTCCTTGCCCAGCGCCTCCAGGTCGAGCGGCTCGAGCGTGCGCGCGCCCTGGGGCACCGCCGCGCCCTTCAGCACCGCGGCCTGCACGTCGGACGGGAACCCGCCGGGCGGCACGCCCAGCTCCCCTTTGAAGAAGCCCACCACGCTCGAGGGGAAGTCCAGCTTCGCCGCCGCGGCGAGCAGCTTCTCCTTCGTGCCGCGGGTCTTCTCCTGCAGGTCGCCCTTCAAGTGCACCAGGTCGTTCTTGAGCAGGAAGATGGCGAAGTCGCCGACCATCTTCGAGGACGGCGTCACCTTGGGGATGTCGCCGACCAGCTGGTTGACGATCGCGAAGGCGTGCTTCACGTCGTTCCAGCGGGGGAGCAGCCCCATCTCGGCGACCTGCGGCCTCAAGTTCGAATACTGACCGCCGGGAATCTCGTGGTAGTACACCTCGGACGTCGAGCTCTTCAGGCCGCACTCGAACGGGCTGTAGAACTCGCGCACGTCCTCCCAATAGTCGGCCAGCGGTTGCAGCTTCTTGTTGGTGAGCTGGGTGTCGCGCTCGTGCCCGCGCAGCGCCGCCACCAGGGCGTTCATCGACGGCTGGCTGGTGAGCCCCGCCATCGACGCGAGCGCGACGTCGACGATGTGCACGCCGTGCTCGATGGCCGTCAGGTACGCCGCGATGCCGTTGCCCGAGGTGTCGTGGGTGTGCAGGTGGATCGGCAGCTGGGTCGTCGCCTTGAGCCGGTCGATCAGCATCCCCGCGGCGCGCGGGCGAAGGAGCCCGGCCATGTCCTTGATGCACAGGAAGTGCGCCCCCATGTCCTCGATGCGCTTGGCGAGGTCCGCGTAGTAGTCGAGCGAGTACTTCGCGCGGTGGGGGTTCTCGACGTCGCCCGTGTAGCACATGGCGACCTCCGCCACCTTGCCGGTCTGGAGGATGCGGCGGACCGACACCTCCATGCTCTTCAGGTCGTTGAGCGAGTCGAAGACGCGGAACACGTCGACGCCCGCTTGGGCGGCTTCGTCGATGAAGGCCTCGACCACGTTGTCGGGGTAGCTCGTGTAGCCGACCGCGTTCGCCCCGCGCAGGAGCATCTGCTGGAGCAGGTTCGGCGCCGCGGCCTTGAGCCGCTGGAGCCGCACCCAGGGGTCCTCCTGCAGGAAGCGGTACGCCGTGTCGAACGTCGCGCCGCCCCAGGTCTCCAGGCTGAACAGCTCGGGCGCCAGGTGCGCGAACGCCGGCGCGATCTTCAGGAGGTCGAAGGTGCGCATGCGCGTGGCGAGCAAGCTCTGGTGCGCGTCGCGCATCGTGGTGTCGGTGAGCAAGGTGCGTTTCTGAGAGAGCACCCACTGCGCCAGCCCCCGCGGCCCGCGCTCGGCGAGGATCTGCGCGGTGCCCGAGGGCGGCGGCGTCTTCGGCAGCACCGGCAGCCGCGGCTCGGCGAGCTTCAACGGCGACAGCCGCTGCTCCTTCTTGATGGTCGGGTGCCCGTTGACCAGCACCTCGGCCAGGTAGACGAGCAGCTTGCTCGCGCGGTCGCGGCGGGGTGGAAACTGAAAGAGCTCCGGCGTGTCGTCGATGAAGCGGGTGTACGTCTCACCCGAGAGGAAGGCCGGGTGGTGCAGCACGTTCTCGAGGAACGGCAGGTTGGTCTTCACGCCGCGAATGCGAAACTCGCGCACCGCGCGTTGGGCCTTGAGCACCGCGTCCCGGAAGGTCGGCGCGTAGGCGATGATCTTCACCAGCAGCGAGTCGTAGTGCGGCGAGATGTACGCGCCGTTGTAGCCGTTGCCACCGTCGAGCCGAATGCCGAAGCCGGTCGCCGCGCGCCAGGCGGTGATGGTGCCGGTGTCGGGCAGGAACAGGTTGGCCGGGTCCTCGGTGGTGACGCGCAGCTGCAGGGCGAACCCGCGCGGCACGATGCTCGACTGCGCGCCGATGCCGATCTCCGCCGAGTCGAGCGCGTGGCCTTCGGCGATGCGCAGCTGCGACTGCACCAGGTCGATGCCGGTGACCTGCTCCGTCACCGTGTGCTCGACCTGGAGCCGGGCGTTCACCTCGATGAAGTAGAAGTCGTTGCCGCTGACGAGGAACTCGGCGGTGCCGGCGCTGGTGTACTTCGCCGCCTTGGCGAGCTGGAGCGCCGCCTGGCAGATGCGGTCCCTCAAGCCCGCATCGAGCGACGGCGCCGGGGCGATCTCGATCACCTTCTGGTGCCGCCGCTGCACCGAGCAGTCGCGCTCGAAGAGGTGCACGAGGTTGCCGTGCAGGTCCCCGAGCAGCTGCACCTCGATGTGGCGCACGCGCTCGAGGTACTTCTCCAGGAACACCACCTCGCTGCCGAACGCGGTGCGCGACTCTGAGCGCGCCGAGGCGATGGCGTTGGTCAGCTCGCCCTCCTCGCGCACCACCCGCATGCCCCGGCCGCCGCCGCCGTGCGCGGCCTTCACCAGCACCGGGGCGTGCTGCGCGAAGAAGGCCTTCGCCTGGGCGAGGACCTCGGCTTCGCCGCCCTCGAGCGTGATGCCGGGCACCACCGGCACGCCGGACTTCCGGGCGAGCGCCTTCGCCGCGAGCTTGTCGCCCATCAAGCGCACCACTTCGGGCCTGGGGCCGATGAAGTGAATGCCGCGCCGCTCGCAGGCCTCGGCGAAGGCCGGGTTCTCGGAGAGGAAGCCGTAGCCGGGGTGAATCGCGTCGACGCCCGCCGCCTGCGCGACGTCGAGGATCTCGTCGATGCCCAGGTAGGCCTCGACCGGCCGCTTGCCGCGACCGACCAGGTAGGCCTCGTCCGCCTTGTGGCGGTGCTCGTGGGTGCGGTCCTCGTCGCTGTAGATGGCGACGGTGCGAATGCCGAGCTCGTTGCAGGCCCGGAAGATGCGAATCGCGATCTCGCCGCGGTTCGCGCACATCACCTTGCGCAGCGGGTGAATGTTCATGGGCGTATCCTAGGCACCGGACCCTAGGAAGCCAGAGCGCCAAAGTGGCGCGCGTCAGTCCGCGACGTTTCGCGCCAAGCCGGCGAGCAGCGAGAAGAGCGATTCTTGTTGAATCGCGCGCAGCTCGTTCGGATCGAGCCAGACGCCGCCGCACACCTCACAGCTGTCGAGCACCACCTTGGCGTCGCGCTCGTTCTGCAGCTTGTGCAAGGGCGGCGCGTCCTCGCACTCCGGGCAGACGAGGGGCTTTTGCTGAACCGTCGAAGGCGGAATCCGGCGCCACTCCACCACCACGGGCTCGACCACCTCGCTGAGCCGCTTCAGGTCGCTGTCGCGCATCCAGTGGCCGCCGCAGCCCAGACAGACGGCGACGGTCGCGTGCACGCCGGCGGTGAACAGGTCCTGCAAGGCGAGCGGCTGAGAGCATCGCGGGCAGTTCATACCCATCACCTAGCATCAGTCGCGTCGGGCCGCTTGAACTTGAGACCGAGTCGTACCCCGGCGCGCACGTGCGCCGTCGGGTAGAAGGTGCTTCGCCAGACGACCCCGCCGCGCAGGAGCGCGAGCGTCACCGAGCGGACCATCGCCCAGCACAGCGGGAGCACGCCGAGGAAGGGGAGGAAGGTGGGCCAGGCGCCGTACCCCAGCCAGCGCGCGAAGCCGAAGCCCACCGCTCCGGCGAGCGCCCAATTGAAGGCCGCCAGCGCCACGAGCGCGGGCTGGCCGGAGAGCAGCCCCGCGAACGCCATGAGCTCGGCCGCGACGAGGGCGACGCAGCCCAAGAGCATCGCCGCGAAGGGGACCGAGGCGCCGTTCTTCTCGAGCGCGCGGGTCATCGCGCGGTACGAGGGGTAGAACTCGAGAGTCACCTCGTCGCGGCCGTTGAGCGCGAGCTGCCTGGCGCCGTACGCCTTGAGCATGAAGCCCAAGGCCACATCGTCGCTGATCTCCATCTTGATCCACGCCAACCCGGGCGTTCGCGCGAGCGCGCTTCGGCGAACCAAGTTGAACGCGCCAACGCCGACCGCCGCCGACGAGCGCGGGTCCTGCGCCCGCCACGGCCGCATGCCGGTGAAGAGCACGCGGAAGAAGGTCGCCAGTGCGGGCAGCAACAGCGGCCCCCGCGCGTCGACACCCGGGAAGACCGCGACGTGCTCGAAGCCGTTCGCGTCGGCGTAGGCCACGATGCGCTCGAGCGCGCCGGGGGCGAGGTGAACGTCCGCGTCGCTGAAGAGGAGCCACTCGCCCGAGGCCTGCTCCACGCCTCGCTGCATCGCGTGCAGCTTTCCGAGCCAGCCGTCGGGAAGCGCCGTGACACGCACCACGCGCACCCGCGGGTCGGTCGCCGCGAATTCATCCGCCACGCGTACGGTTTCATCGGTGGAGCGGTCGTCGACGAAGACGAGCTCGAGGTCGGGGTACCCGTTGTCGAGCTTCGAGCGCAGCGCGGCGGCCAGGTGGCTCGCCTCGTTGCGCGTGGGCATCACCAGCGAGACGCGGGGCCACCGCGCGGGCGCCGGCGCCTGCAGCGACCGGATGCGCGGCACGCCTCGCAGCGCGAGCCGCAGCGCAAGGGCCTGCATCCCCCAATAGAAAGTCCCGAAGAGCGTGAGGGCCCAGAGCATGTCAACCCATGGTTACAAGCGCCGTGCCGACGCCGTCCCCAACGGGTCCGGCAGCTTGCGCGCTCGGACGGACAGGAGGCGTTGTCAGATTGTCACGCGTGCTCGAGGGGCGAAGACAGCTTCGGCTCTCGCGGCTCTCCACCGAATACGGCCGACCGGGCGCGGCGGGCGCGGCGCTGCGCTTGCCCTGCACTGCGAGCACCAGGAGCGTCAGCGCGTAGGGCAAAGCCAACAGCACGCCCTGCGGCACGTAGGTGGTTAGGGCAGGGAACGACGACTGCAGACCGATGCGCAGCGCGTTGCCAAAAGAGAAGAACAGCGCCGCGCCGAACGCGCCGAGCGCCGACCAGCGGCCGAACACCATCGCCGCGACGGCCATGAAGCCCAGGCCCGCGGGCATGTTGTCTTCGAAGCGGTCGAGCGTGGCGGTCGACAGCGACGCGCCGCCCAGGCCCGCGAGCAGCCCGCTCACCAACACGCACGCCCAGCGCACGCGCGCCACCGACACGCCCACCGTGGCCGCCGACTGCGGCCGCTCGCCGATGGCGCGCACCCGAAGGCCCCAGCGCGTGGAGCGAAAGAACGCGTGCACCGCGAAGGGGAGCACGAGCGCCAAGTAGGTGAGGGCGGAGTGGCCCTGCAGCACGCGAAGCACCGGCACGTCCCGCAGCGCGGCCCAGCGCCAGCGCGCCAGCTGCGCGATCTCCGGCGTGCCGTTGGGCGAGAAGAACGCCTCGAGCAGGAAGGTGCCGAGCGCGAGCGCGATGAGGTTGATGGCCATGCCCGAGACGACCTGCTCGCTCTTGAGCCGGACGCACAACAGGGCGTGCACGCCCGCCAGGGAAGCGCCGGCGAGCATGCCGACCGGCACGGCCCAGGGCGTCGGCATCACCAGGGCCGCCACCGCGGCGGCGAAGGCCCCACCGCGCATCATCCCTTCGACGCCGACGTTCACCACGCCCGAGCGCTCCGACACGGTCGCCCCCAGCGCGGCGAAGATGAGGGCGGGCGCGGTATCGAGCGCGCCGAACAGCAGCGCTTCCAAGAGCTCGAGCATCGTCTATGCCTCCGCCGCCTTGCGCCGCCGAAAGCGGTGCACGAAGAGCTGGGCCGCGACGAAGAGCAGGCTCAGGCCCTGAATCAGCTCTGGGAAGCTCTGGTGCACCCCGAAGAGCTGCATGCGCGTGCCGCCGGCCCTGAGCGCGCCGAACGCGACGGCCGAGGCGAAGACGCCCGCTGGGTGCGTCTGGCCGACCAGCGCGATGGCGATGCCGTCGAAGCCGTACGGCGCTCCGAGCGTGGCGGGGAACTTCATCTCGGTGCCCATCACCAACACCGCGCCGGCGAGCCCCGCCAGCGCGCCGGCGAGGAACATGCCCTGGTAGATGCGCCGCTCGACCGGGATGCCGCTCCCGCGCGCGGCGTCGGCGTTCAGCCCCACCGCGCGCGACTGGAAGCCCCAGGACGTCCGCTGCAGCCAGAGCCAGACCGCGAGCGCGGCCGCCATCGCGAGCACGAAGCCCAAGTTCAGGCGCGAGGCGTCGCCGAACAGGCGCGGCAGCGCGGCGGTCGCGGCGATCTCATCCGTCCCTGACGCCGAGTGGCCCGCACCCGCAGTCGCGCGCAGCGGGCCCACCACCAGCCAGTTCTCGATCAAGCTGACGGCGATCCAGTTCAGCATGATGGTCGAGATGACCTCGTGCACGCCGCGGCGGACCTTGAGCCACGCGGGGAAGAGCCCGTAGAGGCCCGCGCCGCCGGCGGCCGCCAACAGGCACAGCGGGACGTGCAGCCACGCCGGCAACGACAGCTGCGCGCCGACGACCGCGCTCGCCAACGCGCCGACCATCAGCTGGCCCTGCGCGCCGATGTTGAAGAGGCCCAGCCGAAACGCCACCGCCACCGACAGCCCGGTGAAGGTGAGCAGCGCCGCCTTGATGCTCGCCTCGCCCAGCGGCCGCCACAGCACCGCGGCGTCCGCGCCCGAGAGGAGGCGCGGCCAGTCTCCCAGCCCGCCCCACAGCATCGCCAGGTACGCGTCGGCGGCGGTCGACAGGCTCCGCGACGCCACCGCGATGGCGACGAAGCAGACCGCCACCGCCAGCGCGACCGAGGCGATGGAGGGGAGCGCCTGGCGCGCGCGATCAAGCACGGCGCACCTCCGGGCTGTCGGTGCCGGCGCCGAGCATCAGCCGCCCCAGCTCGCGCGCGTCGAGCTGGCCCTTCAGCCGCTCGGCGACGACGCGGCCGTCGACCATCACCGCGACGCGGTCGCTCAGGGCGATGAGCTCGTCCAGGTCGAACGAGACGAGCAGAACCGCGCCGCCGCCGTCCCGGAACGCCCGCAGCCGGTTGTGCACCGCGGCCACGGCGGCGATGTCGAGGCCGCGCGTCGGCTGCACCGCGACGAGCAGGCTCGGCCGCGCGTCGAGCTCGCGGCCCACCACCAGCTTCTGCTGGTTCCCACCGGACAGGTCCGCGAGCTTCCATCGCGGCTCCGGCGGCCGCACGTCGTGGTCGTCGAGCAGCGCCTTGGCCTTCGCGCGCCGCGCGGCGAAGTCGATGAGCCCCCGCCGCACGAACGGCGCGCCGGTGCGGCCCAGCGCCAGGTTCTCTTCCAGCGTCATCGCCGGCACCACCGCCTCGCGCAGCCGATCTTCGGGGATGTGGCCCACGCCCAAGGCGCGCATCCGCGCGGGGGTCGGCCGCGGCACCACCGCCCCGCGCAGCGTCAGCTGGCCCGCGCTCGGCCGCAAGAGCCCCGCCGCCACGCGCGCCAGCTCTCGCTGGCCGTTGCCGTCGACGCCGGCGATGCCGACGATCTCCCGCTCCCGAACGCCGAAGGTGACGCCGCGCAGCGCCGGCACGCCGTTGTCGTGCAGCGCGTGCACGCCGTGCAGCTCGAGCACCGGCGCGCCCGGGCCTCCGTCGGTCTTCGCGGCCGCGAGGAAGGCGTGGGCGCTCTCGCCGAGCATCAGCCCGGCCAGGTCGGCGCTGGCCACGTCCTCGCGCGCGACCTCGGCGACCTTCCTCCCGCGCCGCATCACCGCCACCCGCGTGGCGACCGCGCGCACCTCGCGCAGCTTGTGGGTGAGCAGCACCACGGTGGTGCCCGATGCGGCGAGTGAGCGGATGACCCGAAGCAGCTCGTCAGACTCCTGCGGCGTCAGCACCGCGGTCGGCTCGTCGAGGACGAGCACGCGCACGCGCCGGTGCAGCGCGCGCAAGATCTCCACCTTCTGCTGCGTTCCCACCGACAGGGCGTCGACCTTCGCCAGCGGGTCGACCTGAAAGCCCACGCGCCCGCACGCCGCCCGGACCTGCTCGACGGCGGCGTCCCAGTCGAGCCTGCCTCGGCGCACGGGCTCGTGGCCGAGCACCACGTTCTCGGCGACGGTGAGCGCCGGCACGA
>CAZEDU010000066.1:27938-28327 GCA_964511185.1 uncultured Myxococcaceae bacterium
CTGGTGCACCATGCCGATGCCCAGGTCGATGGCGTCCTTCGGGCTGCGCAGCGCCACCGGTTGGCCGTCGACGCGGATTCGTCCCGCGTCGGGTCGGTACATGCCGTAGAGCACGTTCATCAGCGTCGACTTGCCGGCGCCGTTCTCGCCCACCACGGCGAGCACCTCGCCGTCGCCGACGTCGAGCGACACGTCGTCGAGCGCGCGGCAGTCGCCGAACGACTTGGAGATGTGCTCGAGGGAGATCAGACCCGCATGCCTCGGTCGAAGCTAGAGCCCGCTGGGCGTCGAGGGGACCTTCAGCTCCCCGTCGATCACTTTCTTCCGCAGCGCCTCGACCTGCTCGAGCAGCGAGGCCTTGTTGGGCAGATCGACGCGGACCTCGGCGT
>CAZEDU010000067.1:0-21394 GCA_964511185.1 uncultured Myxococcaceae bacterium
TCCTGCGCCTTCGCCCACCCGTCCTTCGACCAGAGCTCGATCACCTTCACCATCCCCGCCCACACCACGTCCTTCTCCAGCGCCGCGTGCGCGCGCAGCTGCGGCGGAACCAAGACGCGCCCCAGCTTGTCGACCGGGCACTCCTGCGCGCTCGCCACGTAGAGCCGCATCAGCGTCTTCACGCCGGGCTCCATGGGGTTGCGCTTGGCCAACGCCGCCTCGAGCTGCTCCCACTCGCGCACCGGGTACGCGTGGAGGCACGGGTCGAGCGCGGTGGTGATGATCAGCCGCTCGTCGTACGCGCCGACGAGCGTCTCCCTCAGCTTCGCGGGAAAGCTGGTGCGCCCCTTCGCGTCGATTTGATGCTCGTAGACGCCCCGGAACACCGTTCACCCACCGTTTGGGAGAAGCAAGGAACTTTGATCCATGCATTACCACTCCTTGCCACCCGGCGAAAAATAGGGGACTGGCCCGGGAGCGTCAAGAATGGAGATCCGCGCTGATCCGCATCCGGTGGGCCTTGGAGCCGATCACTTGAAAAGTTGACCGGTTACGGCAAACCCCGCTAAGCCGCCCGCGAATGGTCGCTGCCCGCACGGTCCGGCTGAAGGTCGCGTACAAGACGCCGGGCGCGCTCTTGTCGGAGTACACGCGGAGCGTCGGCGCCGGGCTGGTGGCGATTCAGAGCAAGAAGAGCCTGCCGCTCGGCACCCGCTTCATCTTCGAGATGTGGGCCGAAGGCGCGCGCACGCCGGTCGAGGTGGAGGGCGAGGTCATCCAGATCACCTCGCCGATCAAGGGCCGGCACCTGCTCCACGTGCGCTACGAGCCGGGGAAGGACCGGGCCGGGCTCGACGAGTTGATTCACCGGGTGTTCGACGCGCAGAAAGAGTCGCCGAACCGGCGGCACCCGCGCGTGCCGATTCTGCTGCGCGCCAGCGAAGAGACCGCCTACTCGAGCGGCTACGTGATTCGCGACTTGTCGCGCGCGGGCGCGGGGCTGGAGATCGAAGCGCCCGGCGTGCCCGAAGGCCTCCAGCTCGGCACGCCGTTCCTCATCGAGCTGTCGTTCGCCACCGGCGCGGTTCCGCTGCACGGCGAGGTGGTCTGGGTGTTTCAGCCGCCCGAAGAGCGCAAGAAGTGGATCAACCCCGCGTTCGGGGTGAGCTTCGGCAAGCTGCGCAGCGACGTGCAGGAGCGGCTCGAGAAGCTGCTCAAGCTGGCCATCATCCCGCCGCCGCCGTGGCGCGCGCGCGTGAGCTACGGCCCCAACGCGGTCTCCCGCATGCCCTAACGTGGGGGCTGAAAACGTGGGGACTGTCCCCAACGGGGACTGTCCCCTTACTATGCGCCCCATGCAGCGACTCGCCTCGATCCTCCTCCTGACGGCAGCCTCCCTTCTCACCGCCTGCGGCACCACCGTCGGCGATCCCTGCACCACCAAGGCCGAGTGCGGCGGGCAGATCTGCATCAACCGCGAGTACACGCCGGGCGGCTACTGCAGCCAGCAGTGCACCTTGGGCGATGACCGCACCTGCCCCGCGGGGACGACCTGCATTCGCGACGGGCAGGCGCGCGACAACCCCGCTTGCTTCCGCACCTGCTCGAGCCCCAACGACTGCCGCGCCGGTTACGAGTGCAAGGCGGTCAAGGACAACCCGAAGTCGGTGTGCGTCGGGCCGACGGGGCTTTGACCTTCATTTCCCGCGCGGGAAGACCCAGCAGGTCCGCGCGAAGACCGGCGCCTGATCCGCGCGGTAGTTCGCGGTCATCGCGGTCGCCAGCGCCTTCAGCTCGGTGCCGTACGACGGCACGAAACACACGTCGGGCGCCGTGTCGAAGCGCGCCTTGAGCTTCTCGAGCGCCCGCCGGAGCACCGCCACGTCGAGCTGACCCGAGCGCAGCGGCACCGTCGGTCCGTTCGGATCCGCTCCAGGCAGCTTGCCCATGTTGGTCTGCACCTCGAACCCGTCGGCGCGCTGAATGACGCGCACCTTCCCGGGCTTGGCCTCGTCGATCCACGCCTGGAAGGCGGGCTCGTCCTTGAGCTCGACCGGAAAGGCGACCTCCCCGGCGGGGTGAAGCAAAGACACCTTGGCCCCCGCATCGCTCAACGCCGCGAGGTAGGGCGCCGCCTGCGCGAGGAACACCTCGTCGACCGCCACGAGCAGCACCTCGGCGCCGTGGACCTTGCCCTTCAACGCCTCGGGCGAGACGGCCTCGCCGCCGAGTGTGCCGCCTCCCACGCTCAGCGCGAGCCGCGCCGCGCCCGCCTCGACCGGCGCGCCGAACACCGGCGCCGCTTCGACGCGGTAGACGGCCTCCCGGTCCTCCCCGCCATCGGACGCGCTCGCCTCCACCAAAGAAGGCAGCGGCGCGGGCTTGGGCGGCGGCGTGGGCGCCTTCGCCTGGTCGGCGCACGCCAACGTGAACAACAGCAGTCCGCACCCAAGCCTCATGGCTTCGCCTCCGACACCCTCCGCGCCACGCACTCCGCGGACGCGTACCCGCGCTCCACCGCGTCGCGCGCGGCCTCTTCGGCGTGATCGAACAGGAGCATGTTTTCGAACCGGCCCTTCTCCTCCACGCGGCCGGCGTTGCGGATGTAGATGCGCAGCACGCGGCCGGGGAACTCCGCCGCGATCGCCGCGTAGATCTCCGGATCCCGCTCGCCGGAGTCACCCACCAAGATCACCGGGTGCGGCAGCTCCGACAAGAGCGCGCGCAGCTTCGGCTCCTTGTAGCCAGACAAAGTGTCCAAGCCCAAGTTGCGAAGGTACATGCCGAACGGCGGGAAGCCGTGCCGTTTCAAGAATGCCTGCGTGCGCGGCACGTACTGCACCGGGCTGCCGCTCACCAACGCGAACGAAGGGCGCGGGTCGGACCGCTCGGCCAGGCACTGGTACCAACCGGCCATGCCGGGCACCACTGGATGGTCCTCGGCGTCCTTGAGCAGCGCCGACGACGCGAGCCCGCGGCGGCTGAGCACGTGGGTCACCGCGAGGGTGTCGTCAAAGTCCGAGACGACGATGAACGGCGCGCCGGGATCGACCACCTCGACCGGCACCTTCACGGTCAGCCCGGGCACCTCGATCTGGGCCTCGCTCACGCCGCTCGGAAACGGCGCGGCCTCCGGCGCCACGAACGTCGCCTCGAACTCGCCGTCCTTGCCGCTGAAGACCTTCCGCTCGACGCCGGCGTAGCGCACCTTCACCGGCGCGTCTCTCCAGGTCGACGCGAGGAGCCGCCGCAAGTTGCGCGACAGCACCGAGCTGCCCTGGGTCGGCGCTTCCTGCAGCACCCGACCGGCGATCACCACGCGGCGCGCGCTGCCGAGCGAAGGAAAGCCGATGACGTCCGGTCCCCGCTCCGCCCGCGCCGGCGCGGCCAGCAACAGGCTGATCAGCAGAACAAAAGTTGAAGGTCGCGCCCGCATGCTCTTGCGCTAGCCTAGACCGCTCGTGAGCCAGTTCGGCAACTACACCTTGCTCGACCGCCTGGCGACGGGAGGCATGGCCGAGATCTACCGCGCCCGCTACGTCGGCGCGGCGGGCGTCACCAAGCCGGTCGTCATCAAGCGCATCCTCCCCCACTACGCGGGCGACCAATCGTTCACCACCATGTTCGTGAACGAAGCGCGCATCGCCGCGACGCTCTCGCACGGGAACATCGCGCAGGTCTTCGACTTCGGCGAGCTCGACGGAGAGTACTTCCTGGTCATGGAGTACGTGCCCGGCCAGCCGCTCTCGAAGGTGCTCGAGCGCGCCAAGGGCAAGGGGCTGTTCGCGCTGCCGCCGCCGTTCGCGGTGCTCATCGCGATGGAGATCTGCCAGGGCCTTCACTACGCGCACACCCGCCGCGACGAGCACGGGCGGCCTTTGAACATCGTGCACCGCGACGTGTCGCCCCAGAACGTGATCGTCAGCTACGAGGGCCAGGTGAAGCTGGTCGACTTCGGCATCGCCAAGGCGCGCAACGCGCGCAAGGGCGCCGAAGCCGCCGAGGCCGCGCAGGGCAAGTTCAACTACTTCGCGCCCGAGCAGGTGCGCGGCGAGCCGCTCGACGCGCGCACGGACGTCTTCGCGGTGGGCGTGGTGCTCTACGAGATGCTCTGCGGCGAGCGGCCCTTCGAGGGCAAGCTGATGAAGGTGCTCGAGAAGATCGCCAAGGGCGAATACCGGCGGCCGCGCGAGGTGAACCCCGACCTGCCTTCGGGCCTCGAGCCGATCGTGACCCGCGCGCTCGCGCCCGAGAAGTCCGCGCGGTACCAGAGCGCCGAGGCGCTGCAGGAGGCCTTGGGCACGTACCTCTACACGCACGCCCCTTCGTTCGCGCCCAGCTCGCTCGAGAGCTTGATGGGCTACCTGTTCGAGCCCGAGCTCGCCGCCGAAGGCCGCGTGGTGCCCGCCTCGGGCGAGCTCGCCGAGCAGGCCGCGCTCTGGCGCCAGATGCTGCCGAAGGCGACCAACCCTGCCCTGCCGCGCTCGACGCCATCGCTCCCGATGCCGGTGGTCTCGCCCGACGCGCCGCCCCGGCGCCGGCCCGTTTGGGTGCTCGCCGCGATGGTGGCCGCGGCGCTGCTCGGCGCGCTCGTCGACAGGCTCTGGCTTCGCTGAAGCAGACGTGTAGCGACCTGTCGCCAAAAAGTTGCCTCGGCGGACGGGCCCCGTACCCTCCCAGCGTCATGACCTGCCGGAGGGACCCATGAACAAGTGGCTCGCGGTGCTGGCGCTGTCGACGTTCACGCTGACGGCGTGGGTCCTCTCGTCGCCCGCGGTGGCCGCGGTCGACGCGCCGGTCGATCAGGGGCAGGTGAACGCGAAGATCGATCAGCGGCTGCACGAGGTGCTCCGGGAGCTGATGAAGTCGCCGCCGCCGCACCAGCTGGCGGAGCGGTAGCAGGCCCCAATATTCGGTGGTCGTCCCTTCGGTTTGTGCTACGACCGGCGCCCTCCCTACCCACGAGGGGTCGATGCCCGAGGCCTCTGCACAGCCCCTGACACTTTCCGTTGGCGACCGGGTGGTGTACCCGAATCAAGGGGTCTGCCGGGTCTCCAGCGTCGAAGCCAAAGAAGTCGCCGGACAAAAGCTGACCTTCGTCACCATGCGCCGCGAGGAAGACGGCGCGGTGGTGATGGTGCCGCAGACCAAGGTGCAGAGCATTGGCCTTCGCAAGGTCGCCGGCCCCGACGAAGTGAAGAAGATCCTCGCCTTCCTCCAGTCGGACAGCGACAAGGCCAACCTCGACTGGAAGCAGCGCGCCCGCACCAACTCCGACCGCATGGCGCAGGGCGGCCTGCTCGGCCTCGCCGAGGTGGTCAAGGGGCTTCAGGTGCTCTCCGAGCTGCGCCCGCTCCCCAACAAAGAGCGCGAGCTCTACGACAACGCGCGCCACCTCCTGGTGTCCGAGATGGCGGTCTCGCTCGGCATCACCGAGTGCGACGCGGAAGACACCATCGACGTGATCCTCTTCCCGGTCGGCCGCGAGCGCCCCAAGCGCACGGTCGAGGAGTTCCGGACCGGCGGCGACGACGACCTGGAGCTCGGCGAGGACCTGATGGGCCTCGACGGCGGCGAGCTGGAGCTGCCGAGCGACGAAGAGGCCCCCGGGGAAGCCGAGGCCGAGTCAGAAGAAGAGGCCGGCGACGAGGAGGAGAGCGGCAAGAAGAAGAAGCCGCGCCTGTCGGACGAAGACCTCACCGTGACCCAGGTGGTCGGCAAAGCGGCGGAGGGCAAGCCGGCGAAGAAGCGGGGCCGGCCGCCCAAGGCGAAGGCGGAAGCGCCGGTGGCCATGCCGCCGCCGGCGATCCCCTCGCGCGCGCCGAAGAAAGAGAAGCCGGCCAAGGCCGCCAAACCCGCCAAGGCGGCTGCGAAGGCCAAGCCCGCCGCGAAGAAGCCAGCCGCGAAACCGAAGGCGAAGCCGGCGAAGAAGAAGAAGAAGTAGCCGCCAAAGGAACCGACCTGTGATCCGCGTCGTCACGCTCGACAGCTACGAGAAGAAGCCGATCGACAAGATGTGCCAGATGCTCTACGCCGCGTTCGGCGTCGGGTGCGAGCACTCGGGCGAGGTCTCCATCCCCGCGGGCTTCGAGGAGCCGTTCGACGCGCAGAAGCTCATCGAGGCGCTGCCGGCGATGGGCGCGTTCACCGACGACAAGGTGCTCTTCCTCACCTCGCGCAAGCTGAAGACCCGCGAGCTGCTCTCGGGCTCGGCGCCCACCCAGGGCTTCGCGCTGTACACCAAGGGCCGCGCCATCGTGTCGACCAACGGGCTCAAGGCGATGGAAGAGACGCCGAAGACCGTCGTCCGCCACGCGATGCAGCAGCTGGGTCACACCTGGGAGCTGCACCACTGCCTCGACCCGCGCTGCGCCATGTACCCGTACTGGACGCCGTCGTACGTGCAGGGCGACGCGATTTTCTGCAACTTCTGCCGCGACAAGAGCGAGCAGAAAATCCGCCTCGCCAAGTCGTAAGGGAACGGCGACTTGGCGAGCGAAGTGCCGGCCCCCAAGCCATCGAGAGCCTTGCTCGTCGCCGAGCTGATCCTCCTCGTGGCGGCGGGCGTCTTCGCGCTCTCGTTTCACCTGCGCAGCCCGGGGTTCGAGGTCGACGAGCGCAGCTACCAGGAGGTCGCGCGCGTGCTCGAGGCGGAGGGCCAGGGCGGCGACGCGGTGCTGCTCTTCCCGTGGTGGACCGAGCGCGCGCGCCTCTTTCTGCCCGAGCGCTTCCCCATCGTCGGCTACCTGGGCTCGGACGCGGACGACCTGGCCGCGCACCCGCGGGTCTGGGTGCTGTCGCAGCCGCGCCTGCCGCGGGCCGACGAAGCCGACTTCGCGCGGCAGTTCTCGCCCGGCCGCGAGGCCCTCGGTCCCTCCCGCCGGTTCGGCAACCTCGCGCTGAGGCTGTACCAGAACGGCCGCCACGTCCCGCGCGTGCTCTCCGCCGCCGACGCGCTCTCCTCCGCGCAGGCTTATCTCGAGACCGAGGACGGCGAGCGGCTGCCCTGCGCTCCCGCCGGCGCCTCGTTTCTGTGTCCGAACAACGTCCGCATCGCGCGCGAGTGGCACGAGGTGCACTTCCAACCTCGCCACTGCATCTACACCCAGCCGCCCGGCGGCCCGACGCGGGTGGTGCTCGAGCTCGTCACGCCGCCGGCCGCGGCGCTGCAGCTGGAAGCGGGGCTGGTGTGGGACCGCGAGTTCCACCGAGGACCCGGTCTCACGCCGCTCCACGTCGGGGTGGACGACGCCAGCGGCGAGACGCTGGTGCGCTTGTCGATCCCGCCGGGGCTCGAGGGGCTGCAGCGCGCCAAGGGCCCGGGCACAAGCGGCACCCTTCGGCTGTGGGTGCAGTCGGATCAGCGGAACCTGCGCGAGGCCTGCATCGACCTGTTCGCGGTCGGCAGCGGGGGTGACCAATGAGCGCGCCGGAGCCGCAAGCCGGACGCTTCAGCGACCGCGCGATCGCCTGGGGGCTCTTCGGCGCCGCCTTCGCCGCGCTGCTCCTCACCCAGCGTCAGGTCGGCTTCCCCCGCGACGAGAGCGTCTACTTCTACGCCGGCGAGTCGTACGCGGGCTGGTTCAAGCTGCTCCTCAGCCACCCGTCGGCCGCGATGACCGACAGCGCCATCCTGCGCTCGTTCAGCTACAACGCCGAGCACCCGGGCCTGATGAAGGTGCTGTTCGGCCTGTCGTTCTGGCTGTTCCACGAGACCTTGAAGGTGCTCGAGCCGGCCGCCGCGTTCCGGCTGCCTGCGTTCGCGGCCGCGGCGATGATCCCCGCGCTGCTCTACCGCTTCGGCGCGGGGCTGTTCGGCCGCCCCGCCGGGCTCTTCGCGGCGCTGTCTTTCCTCCTCGTCCCCCGCCACGCCTTCAACGCCGAGCTCGCCGCCTTCGACGTGCCGGTGGCGGCGTTCTGGCTCCTCACCGTCTACTTCTTCTGGCGCGCGCAGTCGCAGCCTCGGGCGTGGATCTGGTGCGGCGTCGCGCTGGGGCTCGCGCTCGCCACCAAGCACAACGGCTTCTTCCTCCCGCTGGTGCTCGGCCCCTTCGCGCTCGTCCGCGCGCTTCAGGTCACCGAAGGCGACCGCGTCGGACGAGAGCGCGTGTGGCAGATCATCGGCGCGTTCAGCGCGGCGGTGGTGCTGTACGCGGTGCTCGTCGCCGCGCTCGGGCCGGTCGAGCTCCGCGCGCGCTTCACCTTCCTCAGCCCGCAGACCGCCATCTACTTGGGGCTCGTCGCCGGCTGCGCGTACTTGTTGCGCAAGCTGCACCGCGAGAACCTCGCCGCCTTCCGCGCGCTCGCGCCCGTGGCCTCCATGGCGGTGCTCGGCCCGCTCGTCCTCTACCTGGCCTGGCCGCTGCTCTGGTTCCACCCGGTCGATCGCGTCGCCCAGTGGATCGCCTTTCACCTGAACCACGAGCACTACGCCTGGTTCTACCTGGGCAAGCTCCTGCGGCAGCCGCCCTTCCCGCTCGAGTACGTCCTGGTGAAGACCGCGCTCACCGTTCCGACCGCGATCTTCGTGCCCATGGTGATCGGCTTCGGGGTGGTGCTCGGGCGCGGGGTGCTGGCGCTCATCCCCGCCACGCGCCCTCGCGTGCGCCCCGCCTCGTTCGACGAGTGGCTCGTGCTCGCCAACGCGACCCTGTCCATCGCGGTCATCAGCATGCCGAACGTGCCGCACTTCGGCGGCGTGAAGCACTGGATTCCCTCGATGCTGTTCTTGGGGCTGCTCGCCGGCGACTCGGTCTCCCGCTCGGGGCGCGTGCTCTATGGGCTCCTCTCCAGCCGCGTGCCCAGGCGCGCGGCGTGGGTCCCCACCGCGGCGCTGAGCGCGCTCCTGCTCGTGCCTTCGCTGATCGCGCTCGTGCGCGTCTTCCCGTACGGGACCGCGTACTACTCCGAGCTCGCCGGCGGGCTGCCCGGCGCGGCGTCCTTGGGCATGCAGCGCCAGTTCTGGTCGAGCCACGTGACCGGCGTGCTGCCGTGGATCAACGCCCACGCGCCGCCCGGCGCCCGCATCTGGTTCCACGAGCTGATCGGCCCCGCGATGTCCGTGCGCGACTACCAGCGCAACGGCCTGCTCCGCCGCGACATCGTCCCAGTCCACCGCGTCGAGGACGCTCAGATCTCCGTCTACCAGTACCACCAGGAGTTCCGGGAGAACGAGTTCAACATCTGGCAGCAGTTCGGCACCACGAAGCCAGTGACCGGCCTCTACCTCGACGAGACGCCGCAGATCATCGTCTACCAACGCCCTTAAATGGGGGACCGTCCCTGAAAGGGACTGTCCCCGGAAGTGGCGAGCCCTGGAGCCGCCTGAGCCGCCGTCTCTCGCTGGAGGCTCGGAGAGATCGGGGACAGTCCCCTCTGGGGACTGTCCCCAGCTAAGCTCGCTTCCCTCCATGCTCCGCTACGGCGCGACCATCTTCCTCGGCGCCTTCCTCCTGTTCGAGGTCGAGCTCATCGTCGGCAAGCTCGCGCTCCCGTGGTTCGGCGGGACCCCGTCGGTGTGGACCGTCTGCCTCCTCTTCTTCCAGACCGCGCTCCTGGCGGGCTACGCCTACGCGCACCGGCTCGGCTCGATGCCGGTCCAGCGCCAGCTCACGCTTCACTTGTCAGCGCTCGTCGCCGTCGCCGCGCTGCTGACCTTCCACGCGTTCGGCTGGCCCTCTCCCGTCACGCCCGGGCTCGAGTGGCGCAGCACCGAGCAGCCCGGCCCGTTCGGCGTGCTTCGGCTGCTTGCCATCAGCATCGGCTTGCCGTTTCTGCTGCTCTCCAGCACCGGGCCGCTGATGCAGGCGTGGTTCGCGCGCGAGCACCCCGGCGTCTCGCCCTACCGCCTGTACGCGCTCTCCAACGCCGGCTCGCTGCTCGCGCTCCTGGTATACCCAACGCTCGTCGAGCCCAAGCTCCCGCTCACGCGCCAGGGCTGGCTGTGGTTCATCGGGTTCGGCCTCTACGCCGCCGCGCTGATCTCCTGCGTCGTCGGGTTGTCGCGCGCCAAGACCCCGGAGCCCACAAGCCCCCAGGCGCCCCCGCTCGTCCCAGTTCACCCCACCCGCGTACTCGCGTGGATCGCGCTGTCCGCCTGCGGCTCGGTGCTGTTGCTCTCCACCACCAACCAGCTGTGCCAGGACGTCGCGTCCATGCCGCTGCTCTGGGTGCTTCCGCTCGCCCTCTACCTCCTCACGTTCATCTTCACGTTCGAGCGCGAAGGCTGGTACCGGCGCGCCATCATCTGGCCGCTCTACGCCGTCGGGCTCGTCTGGGTGAGCCGGCTGTTCTTCCTCGCGCCGAACACCAGCTTCTGGAGCCAGGTGGGCGGCTTCGGCCTCACGCTCTTCGCCGGCTGCATGATCTGCCACGGCGAGCTCTACCGCCTGCGCCCGCCGCACCAGCGCCTCGGCATGTTCTACCTGTCCGTCTCCGCCGGCGGCGCGCTCGGCGCGGTGGCGGTGGGCCTGGTCGCGCCGCACGTCTTCCGCAGCTTCGCCGAGTACCCGCTCTCGCTCGCGCTGCTGACCGGCGGCATGGTGCTGTTCCTCTTGCGGCGGCCCGAAGGCACCCCACGTCTGCGCTTCGTCGCCCAGCTCATGGGGGGCGCCGGGCTCGCGCTCCTGCTCACGCTCCTCGTCGTCGCGACGAAGGAGCCTCGCCAGGGCGAGCGGCTCAGCATTCGAAACTTCTTCGGGCTCGCGCGGGTCGCCGAGCAAGGCAAACCCGGCACGCCCGAGCACATGTACCTGTTGCAGAGCGGCAACATCCTGCACGGCTTCCAGTACACCGCCGACGACAAACGCCGCGCGCCGGTCAGCTACTACACGCAGGACAGCGGGCTCGCGGTGCTCATCGAGCAGATGCGGCAAAGAAAGCCCGAAGGCCTCAAGGTCGGCGTCCTCGGCTTGGGCATCGGCGCCAGCATCGCGCTCGGGCAGCCGAACGACCACTGGACCTTCTACGAGATCAACCCCGCGATGGTGGCGCTGGCCGAAGGGCACGGCGGCTTCTTCACCTTCTTGAAGGAGTCATCCACCCCGCGCACCCTGCGGCTCGGCGACGCCCGCCTCGTGTTGGAGGAGGAGCTCGAGCACGGCAGCAACCAGTTCGACGTGCTCGCGGTCGACGTGTTCAGCGGCGACGCCGTCCCGGTGCACTTGCTCACCACGCAGGCGCTCGCGCTCTACCAGCGGCACCTCTCGCCCACCGGGGTCATCGCGTTGCACCTGAGCAACCGCCACCTGAACCTGCCGCGCGTCGGCTTCGGGTTGGCCGATGAAGCCGGGCTGCACCCGCTGCTCATCGTCAGCCCCGTCAGCCAGATGGCCAGCCGCACCGAGTGGATGATTCTCTCGCGCGATGCCGAGCTGGTGTCCGACGCGTTCCCCGTCCCCACCATCTCCAAGGCCTATCGTCAGTCGAGCTTCCCGAAGGTCGTGTGGACCGACGAGTTCAACGACTTGTGGAGCGTGCGCAGGTAAGGCGCTCAGCGCTCGGTGTTCCACAGCGACCAGAAGCGGTCGCGCACCGGATCGCCGAGCTGCTCGCGCAGCTCCACCGGAAAGAGCGAGAGCGCGAACGCCCGCTGCCGGCCGCCGTCTTCGCCCTTGATGAACTGCATCGACAGCATGGCGCCGTCTTTGGCGTAGGCGCTGAAAGCGCGCGTCTGCTTGAGCTGTTCCATCGCGTCGAAGTCCGGCAACCCCGTGCCGATGAGGATGCATGGGAACTCCGAGCAGTCGATCGCCGTCACGTCGGCGTCGGCCAAGCCCATCTCTTTGAGGCCCTGCCAGACCGCCGCGTGCAGCTGCCGCTGATCGACGAACCGTGAATCGATCCCTTTGGGCGGAAGAACCCGCGCGCGCTCCGGCGTCCCGGCGTCGCGAATCGCTTCGAGCTGGCGTTCCAGCCCTTGTACCCGCTGCTCGAGCTCCAACGCGCGCTGCTCGGCCGAAACGACTTGTTGGCTTGCGTCTAAGACCCTCGTGGACGCATCGAGGCCGTCGCCGTCGCCGTTCACGTCTGCGTCAACGTCAACGTCAACGTCAACGTTGACGTCATCGTCGACGTGGTCGTTGACGTCGTCGGCGACGGCGACGTGGTCGGCCTTTCCCTTCCCCTCCCCCTCCGCAAACCACACGTACCCAAGCCCCAACCCCAGCACGAGCCCCGAGCACACCAGTGCGGCAGACCGAAACATCAAAACGCTTCGCGGGCGAGCGCCAGCAGATCCTCCTCGGAGCATTTACGAGGGTTGGTCTGATGCGAGGCGTCCTCGAACGCCTTCCGAGCGATCTTCGGCAGATCCACTTCCTTCACTCCCGCCTCGCGCAGCCGCGCCGGAATCCCAATCTCCGCGTTCAGCTGACGGACGCGCGCGATCGCGTTCCCCGCGAGCACCTCCTGACGGGAGAGCGAGTTATCGCCCATCGCCACCGCCACCCTCGCCAGCCGAGCGGTCACCGCCGCGCGGTTGAACTCCATCACCAACGGCAACACGATGGCGTTCGCCAGCCCGTGGTGCACGCCCGAGATCGGCGTCAGCGCGTGCGCCAGCGCATGACACGCGCCCAGCCCCTTCTGAAACGCCATCGCTCCCTGCATCGCCGCCACCATCATGTCGCTGCGCGCCTGCAGGTGGCTCGGCTGCTGCACCGCCACCGGGAGCGAGCGCGCCACCCGCGCGATGCCGTCGATCGCCAGCGCGTCCGCCAGCGGGTGGAAGCCATTGGCCACGTACGCCTCGAGGCAGTGGGTGAAGGCGTCCATGCCGGTCGCCGCGGTGGCGCCCTTCGGCAGGCCATACGTCAGCTCCGGATCGCAGATGGCCGCCTTCGGCAGCAGGTACGGGCTGAAGATCACCGTCTTGCGCCCCGTGTCCTCGAGCGTGGCGACGCCCGAGCGGCTCACCTCCGAGCCCGTGCCCGCCGTGGTCGGGACCGCGATCAACGGAGGCAGGTCATCCCGCACGTATTGATCGCCGCCCTTCGCGTCGTCGTAGCGCGACA
The DNA here is from genome assembly GCA_964511185.1 of uncultured Myxococcaceae bacterium. GTDB lineage: Bacteria > Myxococcota > Myxococcia > Myxococcales > Myxococcaceae > CAZEDU01. The sequence continues at coordinate 13,014 of CAZEDU010000067.1, forward strand.
ACGGCGGCTCGTGCGTGGTGAGCAACAATATGAGCTTCGCCGCGTCGAGCGGGCTGCCCCCGCCGATCGCAATGACGCCGTCGCATTTCTTCTGTTTGTAGGCGGCCACCCCGTCGAACGCGTCCTTCTCGGTCGGGTTCGGCTCCACCCGGTCGAACACCTCGTACGCCACCTTCGCCGCCGCGAGCACGTCGTAGAGCCGCTGCGCCAGCCCCGCCTTCACCACCCCCGCATCGGTGACCACGAGCGGCCGCTTCATCCCGAGCCGCGCGACCTGCGCCGGCAAGCGCTGCAGCGCCCCCGCGCCGAAGACGACCTTGGTCGGGTACGACATCTCGGTGACGCGCGGCTCCGAAGGCATGTCGAAGAGGTTCATGTCGAAAGGCTCGTTTCCGTCAGATCAGCTCGAGGTACCGCTCGAGCTCCCAGGTGGTGACCGCCCGCTCGTACTGCCGCACTTCCCACTCGCGCGTGCGCAGGTAGTGATCCACGAACGCCTCGCCGAGCAGCGCGCGCGCGCGCTTCGAGCCCTTGAGCAGCGCCACCGCGTCCTTCAGGCTCCGCGGCAGCGGCTTCGCCTTGGCCTCGTAGCCATTGCCCGCGCACGGAGGCGGCGGCTCCACCTCGTTCTCGATTCCCCACAACCCCGCGGCGAGCGACACCGCCATCCCGATGTACGGGTTCATGTCCGCCCCGGGCTGCCGGTACTCCAGGCGCATCGACTTGGCGTTGTCGCCGATCAGCCGAATCGCGGTGGTGCGGTTCTCCACGCCCCAGGTCGCCGTGGTCGGCGCCCAGGTGTTCTCGACGCTGCGCTTGTAGCTGTTGATCGTGGGCCAGTAGAGCGCGGTGAGCTCCGGCATCAGCTCGAGCTGGCCGCCCAAGTAGTGACGCAAGGTCTTGCTCATCCGGTGCTCGGCGCCGGCGTCGTGGAACAGGTTCTGATCTCCCCTGAGATTCCACAACGACTGGTGCACGTGGCCCGAGCAGCCCGGCAGCTTCTGGTTCCACTTCGCCATGAAGCACGCGGTCACGCCGTGCCGCGCGCAGATCTCCTTGACCGCCGTCTTGAACAGCACCGCCTTGTCGGCCGCCTTCTCGAGATCGTCGTACCGAATCGCCGTCTCGTACACGCCCGGGCCGGTCTCGGTGTGCATGCCCTCGATGTCGACGCCGAAGCTGTTGCAGCCGTCGATCAGCGCGTGCACCAGCCCCGCGTTCGTCGAGGTGCGCAGCCAGGAGTAGCCGAACATGCCTGGGGTCAGCGGCGTTAAGTCGCGAAAGCCCTTCTCGTGCAGCGACTGCGGCGTCTCCTTGAACAGGAAGTACTCGAACTCGGCGCCGAAGCGCGGCAGAAAGCCCATCTCCCGCGCGCGCCGGCCGATCTTCTGGAGCAGCTGCCGCGGCGAGGCCTCGTACGGCGACCCGTCGGCGTTCACGAAGTCGAGCAGGAACGCCGCGGTGTCGGGCTCCCACGGAATCACCCGCCCGGTCGACACGTCGACGTGCGCCGTCGTGTCGGGGTAGCCGGTGTGCCAGCCGGTCACCTTCGCGTTGTCGTACAGGTCATCGGCCAGGTCCCAGCCGAACACCACGTCGCAAAACCCCAGTCCGCCCTTCACCGCGGACCACAGCTTCTCGAGCGAGATGTACTTGCCCCGCCACACGCCGTCGACGTCCACGCCGCCGACCTTCGCCTTCACCACGCCCTTCTCGCCAAGCCACGCCTTCAGCGCGTCCACCCCCGCCGCGTCGCGCTGCACCGGCGCCTTCTTCGCGCGCGCGGCCGAGTGACCGTTTCGAGCCATTTGTGCTTCCCCCTATTCGGGCAGCTGCGTCCACACCGCCTTGACCTGGAGGTACCCGTCGAGCGCATGCGGCGACAGATCGCGTCCCCAGCCAGACTCTTTGTAGCCGCCGAACGGCGCGGCGTCGTCGAACTCGTTGAAGCAGTTGATCCACACCACGCCGGCCTTCACCCGCTTGGCCAGCGCGTGCGCGCGCGCCACGTCCCGCGTCCAGATCGACGCGGCGAGCCCGTAGGTCGTGCCGTTGGCGATCTCCAGCGCCTGCGCCTCGTCGCCGAAGCGCAGGCACGCCAGCACCGGCCCGAAGATCTCCTCTTGCGCGATCTTCATGTTCGGCGTCACGTCGCCGAACACCGTGGGCTGCACGAAGTGGCCCTTGGCCTTCACGCCCTCGACGTCGCGCTCGCCGCCCGCGAGCACCTGGGCGCCCTGCTCCTTGCCCGAGGCGATGTAACCCAGAATCGCCTTGAGCTGGTTCGCCGAGATCTGCGAGCCCATCTCGGTGGCGGGGTCGAGCGGATCCCCCACGCGCATCTTCTTGGCCCGCTCGGACAGCTGCGTGACGAACGCGTCGTACGCCTTGTCGTGCACCAGCACGCGCGAGCCCGCGTTGCAGATCTCGCCCTTGTTGCTGAAGATGCCCCAGAAGCACGCGTCGACCGCCTTCGCCATGTCGGCGTCCGGCAGGATGATCTGCGGGCTCTTCCCGCCCAGCTCGAGCGTGAGCTTCTTCAAGTTGGTGTCGCCGGACGCGCGGATCAGCCGGCGCGCGGTGCGAATCGACCCGGTGAAGCTGACCTTGTCGACGTCCGGGTGCCGCGCGAGCGCCTCTCCCGCCGGGTCGCCGTAGCCGGGCAGAACGTTGAGCACGCCCGGCGGCAGCCCCGCCTCCTGCGCCAGCTCGCCCAGCTTGAGCGCGGTGAGCGGCGTCAGCTCGGAAGGCTTGAGCACCACCGTGCAGCCCGCCGCCAAGGCCGGCCCGAGCTTCCAGCACGCCAAGCTCGTCGGGTAATTCCAGGGGACGATCGCCCCGACCACGCCCACCGGCTCCTTCAGCGTGTACGTGTGAAACGGGCCGGCGACCGGCAGCACCGCCCCTTCGATCTTGTTCGCCCACTCGCCGAAGTACGTCAGCGTGCTCGCGCCGGGCCCCACGTCGCCTTTGAGCGCGTCCTTGAACGTCTTGCCGTTGTTCATCGACTCGAGGAGCGCGAGCTCCTCCCGCCGTTGCCAGAGCAGCTCCCCGAGCTTGCGGATGAGACGGCCCCGCGCGGTCGCGGTCATCGTCCGCCAAGGCCCCGACTCGAACGCCCGCCGCGCCGCCTTCACCGCGAGGTCGACGTCGCGCGCCCCGGCCGCCGGCACGTCGCAGATCGTCTCGCCCGTGGCCGGGTTGGCGACGGTGAGGGTGCCGCCTTCGAGCGGGTCGACGAACTTGCCGTCGATGAAGAGCTTGCTGGGTGGAAGCTTCGGACGGAGCGAGCGGGGGTCGACCATCGACGTGCACCGGGTGGTGAGGAGCGCCAGGAAGGGCGAAGCGCTTAAGATCGGCGTCGAACTCTAGGCACGAGACCCAAGTGGAGCAACGGAAGAACCCGCACGTCCTCCTGCTCAAGGCGGGCAACGCCGCCCAAGCGGTTCAGCGGCTGCACGGCGACTACGACCGCTGGTTCGTTCGCGCCCTGTCGGGCCGCGCGCGCCTCACCGTCGTCCAGGCGCACCTGAACGAGCGCCTCCCCGACCCGCGCCGCTTCGACGCGGTGATGATGACGGGCTCGCCTCAGTCGGTCACCGCGCTCACCCCGTGGATGCGCCGCGCCGCGGCGTTTCTGCGCGAGGGCCTCGAGCGCGGCGCGCCGACCTTGGGCGTCTGCTTCGGACACCAGCTCTTGGGCCACGCGTACGGCGCGCGCGTCATCCGCCACCCGCGCGGCCGGGAAGTGGGCACAGTGCAGGTCCGCCTTCACCCCGCTGGGCGAGCCGACCCGCTCTTCGACGGGCTGCCGGAGCGGTTCCTCGTCCAGGCCACCCACGAGGACGTGGTGGTCGACGAGCCCGAGCCGATTCAGCGGCTCGCCGCCAACGCGCACTCGACCAACCAGGCGATGGCCATCGGCCGCCACGGCCGCGGCGTTCAGTTTCACCCCGAAGCCACCTCCGCCACGCTCGGGGCGGTGATCGCCGCCCGCGCCCAAGCGCTCGCGGCGAAGTCGCTCCGCGATCTCTGCGCTGGCCTTCAACCCACCCCGGCTGGAGATCGCATCCTTCAGAATTTCCTGAAGTTTTTTGTCTGAAGGCGGTCAAGGGCCGCTACACCTACACTGGAAATGGGCCGGTATTCTAAAAACTTAGGATTGGTGCGTATACTGTTGCGCAGTACCGCGTAGGCCGGTGCGCGGACGAGCAGCCATGAGCCCTCTCCTTCCGAAAGTCAGCAGGCTGAAGCAGACCCTCGACGATCTCCGCGGATACCTGGACTTCGACCGAACAGGCAACGAAGTCGTGCGCCGCACCGACTTCTCTCAGTGCCAGCGCCCTGTCCTGCTCCTCTACGGCTTCTTCGCCACCCGCCGCACCTTCCAGGTGCTCGAGCGCCGGCTCCGGCGCGACGGCTACGGCGTCTGGTCCATCAACCTGGGCGGGCTGTTCGACTCGTTCAACACCGAAGGCATCGACACGCTCGCCGAGAAGGTGCGCGACAAGGTCGAGCGCATGTACGCGCGCTACCCTGGCATGGGCCCGCTCACCATCATCGGCCACTCGAAGGGCGGGCTCATCGGCCGCTACTACGTCAAGCGGCTGGGAGGCGATCGCCGGGTCAAGAACCTCGTCACGCTCGGCACGCCGCACAACGGCTCGCCCACGGCGTACTTGGGCTGCCTGGCCGCGGGCGCGTTCGCCAAGAGCGTCTGGCAGATGACGCCCATGTCGCCCTTCATCCGCCGGCTGAAGATCGGCGCGTTCCCTCGCAGCGTGCGCTTCGTGTCCATCTACTCGAAGCACGACAAGGTGAACCCGTTCCCTTGCTGCATCCTCGAGGACAACGGCACCGGCAACATCTTCAACGTCGAGCTGACCGACGAAGTGACGCACCGCGATTTCTTGCTCAAGCGAACCGTCTACGACGTCGTCCGGCGCGAGCTCTCCATCGGCTACGGCGACGAAGCGGCGGCCGCCGTGCCGTCCAGCCCGCTGCGCCTGGTCTCCTCCGACGGGCGTTAGCGCGGCTTGCTCCCCAGCCGCCGACCAACGAATGATGGGCAGCCGATGCCCTCGCGCTGGGATTTCCTCCTCGACCAGAAGCCCGTCCCCCTCGCCGAATACCTGCTCGACGAGGTCGCCAAGCTTTTGGTGAAGGACTTGAGCCAGTGGCCGCCGCCCGTTCGCGAGCTCGAACCGAGCCTCGCCGCCGGGCTTCACGGCGTGCTCGAGTCACGCCGCCCGCCCGACGCGCTCTTCGAAGAGGCGTTTCGCCTCGCGCGCCTCGACCTCGAACGCCAGCTCGAGGCCTACGACGACTACGTCCGAAACCGCCGCTGGCTCGAGCGCGGTCTCGCCCCCGAGCACAAGCCGGCGCTGCTCTTCCTGACCCGCTTTCTCATCGAGCAGATGCTCTCGCTCGGCGAGGCCACCGAGGGGCGCGTCCACCGCAAGGCGATGCTCTCGTGTCTGGAGCGCGCGGAGCGGCGCTGGTCGGCGGAGCGGAAGCGCCTGCTTCAGGTGAGCTAGAAGTACTCGTGGATGTTGGCCTTCTTGGCCCAGGTGGTGACGGCGGCCTCGATCCGCTCCTGCGCCCGCGCGTCGACCTTCTTCTCCGAGTACTCCACCACCAGCTCCTTCATCGTCTGAACGAAGGCCTCGCGCGACTTCACCAGCCGCTTCTTCACCTTCGCCGGGAGAAACGCGCGGTCCTCCCACGCCACCATCGGCACACTCCAGCGCTGGGCCAGCGGCACCGCCACCGTCTGACGGGACGCGGCCGAAGCGGCCTGCGACAAGAACGAGCGCGCCTTGTTCAACGTGCGCGCCTCTTTCTCCTCGGGGATTCGCCCGGCCTTCAAGTCCGCTTTGATCGAGGCGACCAGCGCCGCCTCGAGCGCGTTCACGGAGTCCGCGCTCAAGTGGCTCACGTCCAGCTCGGGGTGAACGGCGTTCCCCCGCAGGCCGAACTTGAGCGGCGTCCCTTCGGGGTCCTCGAGGTAGCGGAGCAGGTTGGCGAGCGCGCGGCGCGCGGTCGTCGGATCTCTTTGAAAGCCGCGCAGCTCGAGCCCGACGCGGTCGTCGTTGCCGTAGATCCCCGTGCGCAGGCTCAAGGTCGACATCTTGTTGCCCTGCGGCCTCGGCTGGGGCAACGACCGTGAGAGCTGGTCGATTCGCTCCTGGTTGTAGAACGTCACGTACTTGCTGCTGACGCCCTTCCCCGCCTTCTTGAGCCACCCGGGCGCGTTGCGCGCGTAGATGCGCAGCCCCGCGTACTCGTTGCCGTGCATCAGGGCCCGCATCACCTGCTCGCTCGCCTGGATCCGCTCTGCCTTGCGCGCCACGGGCGGCAGCTCGAAGCTGACGTGGAAGTGCATGCCGCCGTTCTCGTCGACGTTGCGGTGCAGCCAGTTCATCTGATGGAACAGCTCGCCGAGCGTCCTGACGAAGCCGTCCGTCTTGATCTCGTAGCAGCCGTTCACTTCCTTCTTGACCGTCGGGCTCAGCCAGGCCGGCGCGTCGTCCATCCGCACCAGCCCGTTCCACTCGATCCCGTGCTTCTTCATGAACTTCGCGCGCGCATCGAGCGTCATCGACTTCCACTTCGCGTCGGTGACCACCGGCGGCTTCATCTTGTTCGGGCGGTAGTAGTTGAGCAGCTTCGTCGACCAGCCCTCGAGCTCGAGCGCGAGCTGAACCTCGCTGCCGAACGCGCGGTGCACCCGGTCGAGCTCCACCGCGTGCGCCCTCACGCTCGCCTTCGAGCCGCCGCGCACCACCGTCCGGAGCTGGTCACCCCGGAGCGGTAGCGCGACCCGCGTCATGCGACGGGGAACCCAGAATCTGAAGGCGGCTGGGGGCATCGGTGCTCCATCCGAGGTGAGACGACTGGCTCTGGAGTTATCCGCTCTGGGGGTCGCTCAGTTGCCAGTGGAACCGCTGGCGGCCGGGGGCGCCGAACTGCGGGGAAAACCCCTGTTTTCACCGCACTTCGCAGACCAGCGCCGCCCAAGAAGGCGGCCGCGTCTTGGCAAAGCAGGAGCCACCGAAGCGCAGGCGAATCAACGACTCAGCCCACGCTCCCCATCGAGGCCAAGCCGCCCCGGCTCACGAGCACTTGTTCTGGCACTGCCGGTTCGACGGAACGCACGCTGACTTCGTGCCGTCCCCCACCGGCAGGCAGACGAACCCCTGCGGGCACTCCGCGGGCCCGGTGCCACAGAGCTTGACGCAGTAGCTCAGGTTGTCGTCCATCAGCACGCAGTCGCCCAGCGGGAAGCTGCAGTCGCTGCTGCTCGTGCACTGGCCGCAGTAGGCCGAGTACGCGACCTTGGCCGACTGGCAGACGTTGCCGACGCACTCCTCGCAGCCGTTACAAGCGGCGGCGGCCTGGCACACGCGCTGGCCCCCCACCACCGGACCCTCGCACTGCTGCGTCGTCGCGTTGCACCGCTGATTGACCGCGCAGTCCAAGTGGCTCTTGCAGCCGGACACGCACCGGTAGCGGCCGTCGGCCTGGCTCTTCTCGCAGACCTGCCCCAACGAGCAGTCGGCGTTGCCCTGGCAGAACGGCATGCACTGCCCAGCGGTCTGGCCCGGCGGCACGCTGCAGACCTTGTTGGCGGGGCACTGGTTGTCCTCGGTGCACTCGCCGAGCGGCTCGCACACCCGGTTGTTGCAGCGCAGCTTCGGATCGCCGCAGTCGGCGTCGGCGGTGCACTCGGCCACGCAGATGCGGTTGCGCGGATCGCACACCGTGCCGAACCCGCACACCTGCTGGATCGCCACGCACTTGCCCTGGGCCGGGTCGCAGCGCTGCCCGCCCAGGTCCGCGCAGTCGGCGTTGGTGGCGCAGCTCTTCAAGCTGTCGGGCGTGCAGCCGCGAAAGTCCTTGCAGGTCACCGTCTGGGTCGGCTGCAGCGGGTTCGGCGCCGGCCAGCACTGCAGCTTGCCTTCGCGCGTCTCGCACTTGGCGCCGCGCGCGCAGTCGGCGTTGGTCGCGCAGGCCTTCGAGCAGAACCGCTGGTTGAGCGTCGCCTCGAGCAGGCAGTTGTCCTCGGCGCCGCCGCACTCCTTGTCGCTCTGGCACGGCTCGCAGAAGGTCTTGCGCGGGCGGCAGCTGCGGGTGGAGGCGTCGCAGAACATCGTCGGGTCGACGCGCCCCAGGCCGTCCTTGCAGTCGGTGTCCTGCGTGCAGCCGGTCACCTCCGCCACGCACAGGCCTGTGTAGTTGTTGCAGTACCGCACCGGCTCTTCGGGGTTGGCGCTCTTGCAGCTGTCGTCCGACAGGCAGATGCACTGGCGGCGGATGCCGTCGCAGATCTGGAGTGTGCTGACGCTCGATCTGGGAGACGCGCGCTCATTGCGGACGGC
>CAZEDU010000067.1:21404-27934 GCA_964511185.1 uncultured Myxococcaceae bacterium
CGCAGCGCAGGCCGCCGCACTCCGCGTCGACGTTGCAGGCGCGGCCGACGAAGTCGACGGTGCCCGCGTCGCCCGGCGGCGTCGTGGTCGAGCTGGGACAGCCGGCGAGCAGCGAGATCGCCAGCGCGGCAAGAAGCGAAGTGCCCAGGCGCGTTGACTGCATGGTCAACCCTTCTTTCCAGGGTGGGGTGGCCGAGAGGAAGCCGGGCTTGTAGCAACGTCCTTTGCGAGCGGTCAACGCATCTGCAATAAGCCGCCGGCCCCTTCCGACAAGCCCCCATGAACGCCCCCCCCGTCGCCTCGAGCCGCCGGCTCGCCATTCTGGGCGCGCTTTGGATCTTCATCCTCGTGGTGGTGGTGTTTTTCCGAAACGTCATTCTGCCGTTCGCGGGGGCCGCGCTCATCGCCTACCTGGTGGCGCCCGGCGTCAATCGGATCAGCCAGCTCAAGGTCAAGGGCCGCGCGGTGCCGCGCTGGGCGGCGATCCTGTTCATCTACGCGCTGTTCTTCGTCGTGGTGTACCTCGCGTTCATCGCGCTCGTTCCTCAGCTGTACCGCGAGCTGGTGCGCATCACCCAGGAGGCGGTCGAGTACGCCAACGCGCTGACGCCCGAGCGCGTGCAGGAGCTCTCGCGCCGCGCGGAAGACTGGCTGTACGCGCGCGGGTTGCCCATCGAGCTCTACGCCGGCGCGGCCCAAGAGCACGGCCGGCCCGAGGGAGGCCTCTCGCTCTCCATCGACCTGCAGGCGGTGATCAGCGACTCCGCGACGCGCGTCTCGTCGTTCCTGCGCGAGAACCTGCGCGACATCTTCGCGGTCTCCCGGCGCATCATCGGCGGCACGCTGGCCGCGGTCTTCATGCTGTTCTTCATCTTGATGGTCGCCGCGTACCTGTCCATCGACATCAAGTCGGTGAAGGCCTACGCGCGGAGCCTGGTGCCCCCCGAGCTCGACGCGGATCTGCGGGTGCTGGTCAACCGCATCGACCGGTCGCTGGCCGGCGTCGTGCGCGGTCAGGTGACCATCTGCCTGGTCAACGGCGTGCTCACCTTCATCGGCCTGGTCATCTTCGACGTGAAGTTCGCGCTCCTGCTCGCGACCATCGCCACCCTCCTCTCGCTCATCCCCATCTTCGGCAGCATCATCAGCTCCATCCCCATCGTCGCCATCGGGCTGTCGCAGAGCTGGCAGACGGGGCTCGCCGCGCTCCTGTGGATCATCGGCATCCACGCGGTCGAGGCGTACATGCTGAACCCCAAAATCATGGGCAGCGCCGCGCGCATTCACCCGCTGGTGGTGGCCTTCTCGCTCATCGCCGGCGAGCGCACCTTCGGGCTGATCGGCGCGCTGTTCGCGGTGCCGATCGCCGCCATCGTGGTCGCCTGCTTCGACTTCGCGCGGCAAAAAGCGCAGCCGCCCGAGGCCGCCGCGGGCTGACACGAAAGAGGCCTGCATGCTCGACGTCATCCGCGCGTGGCCGCTCCTCCTCACCGCGCTCGCCGTCGTCTTGAGCCTGACCGCGTCGGGCCACGCCATCTTGCGCAAGCGAGACTCGCGCGCGGTGGTGGGCTGGCTGGGCTTCATCTGGCTCGTGCCGTTCGGCGGCGCGGCCGCGTACGCGCTGTTGGGCGTCAACCGCATTCGGCGCACCGCGCTCGAACTGCAGCGCGACCGGCGTTCGCTTCCCCCCGGCAGGATGCCCGCCGAGACGGACGCCGCGCCCGCCCCACGGTTCGAGCCGAGCGCGCCGCTCGCGCGGCTCTTGCGGCTGGGAGATCGCATCACCCACTGGCCGCTGACGCACGGCAACGCGGTCGCGCCGCTCATCGACGGCGACGAGGCCTACCCGCAGATGCTCGCCGCGATCGACGGCGCGGAGAGGTCCATCACGCTGTGCACGTACATCTTCGACAACGACGCGGTCGGCGCGCGCTTCGCCGACGCGCTCGCCCAAGCGGTGCGCCGCGGCGTTCCGGTGCGCGTGCTCATCGACGCGGTCGGGGTCCGCTACGCGCATCCGCCCATGCACCGGCGCCTCAAGCGCCAGGGCGTCCCGGTCGCGCTCTTCTTGCCCACCTGGAGCCCGGCGAGCTGGATGTTCGCGAACCTGCGCAGCCACCGGAAGTGCATGGTGGTCGACGGCAAGCTGGCGTTCACCGGCGGCATGAACATCCGCGCCGGGCACCAGCTCGCGGCGTCGCCCCGGCACCCGGTGCGCGACATTCACTTCCGCGTCGAAGGACCGGTGGTGGCCCAGCTGCAGCGCGCGTTCGCCGAAGACTGGAGCTGGACGACCCGGGAGCGGCTCGAGGACGAGCCGTGGTTCACCCCGCTGGCGAGCGCCGGCGAGGTGACCGCCCGCGCGATCAGCGACGGCCCCGACGCCGACATGGGCGCGCTGCGCACCGTGATGCTGGGCGCCATCACCGCCGCCCAGCGCCGCGTCACCATCATGACGCCCTACTTCCTGCCGGATCAGGCGCTGATCGCCGCGCTGACCGTCGCCGCGCTCAAGGGCATCCGCGTCGACATCGTGCTGCCCTCGCGCGGCAACATCCGGCCCGTTCAGTGGGCGACCCAGGCCATGCTCTGGCAGGTGCTCGGGCCCGGCTGCCGCGTCTTCCTCTCGCCGCCGCCGTTCGACCACTCCAAGCTGATGCTGGTGGACGAGGCGTGGGCGCTGCTCGGCTCCACCAACTGGGATCCGCGCAGCTTGCGGCTCAACTTCGAGCTCAACGTCGAGTGCCTGAGCCCGCCCTTGGCCGCGCGGCTCCAGCGCGTCGTCGACGAGCGCATCCAGACGGCCCGCCCCCTCGCGCTGGCGGACATCGACGGCCGCCCGCTCCCCGTCCGCCTGCGCGACGGGGTGGCGCGGCTGTTCAGCCCGTACCTCTGAGCCTTACGGAACGCTCGCGGGCAGCTCGACCGCGACGATCGAGCGGGCAAACTTCGGGTTCCGCCCCCGCTCGACTTCCAGGTAGAGCGTCTGGCCCAACCGCCCCACCGGCTCGATGGAGAACGCGTAGCGCTGCGCTTCGCCCACCGACTCGCAGTTCTCGCTGCCCAAGAGCGAGCACACGTCGCCGAGCACCTCAGGCTCGGCCTGGACGTAGTCGCGGTACTGCAGCACGCGCCGGCCGTCCGTCCGAGAGAGCACGCTGAAGAACCCCTTCGGCGAAGCGAGCAGAAAGCCCTCGGCCTGCCAACGACCCTGAAGTTGGCCGTGGTTCACGTCAAGCGCCTTGAGCACCACCGCCGAGTCCTCGGTCTGCGCGCTGCGGTAGCCGTCGGTGCGGTCTTCGATCACGGCGAAGAGCAGCTTGCTGGGCCACGTCCTGTCCACCAGCGGCTCCGAGAGCATTCGGTCCGCCTCCACCCCAATCAACGGCGCCGTGAGCTCCACGCCGGACACGGTGACGCGGCGGAAGCTCACGAACCCTCCGCCCCTCTCGCCATCGGTCGAGGTCATCAGCACGAAACCGCCGTCGATCTCCTTCAGCGGCGGCACCGGCAGCTCATTCGCGGGCAGCTCCAGCTTCCCGAGCTCGGTTCCAGACTTCGCGATTCGCCGAACGCGCAGGCGCTCGCCGTGCTCGACGACCACCAGCTCGCCCGACGCGAGGAAGCGGGTCTGCCGCCTCGCGCCCTGCGCCGCGATGCGCACGATGTCGCCACCGGCGCCGCGCAGGCTCAGCCACTCGGTCGACGTGGTGTCGCCCACGCACTTGCCGTCCGCGCTGACCTGACAACCCACGGTCGTTTCCCACGCCAGCCCCTCCGGGCCGGCGGCCACCCAGCGAAGCCCTTCGTTCCGGGAGGCCAGCTCGGGCGTCCGGGTCGAAGGCAGCGCGACCGTGCTGATCTGCTTCGTCGCGGTGTCGAAGACGCGCACCGCCGCCGGCCAGGTGCCTGGGATGAAGCCGCCCGAATACGGAAAGAGCGGCACGCGGTCGCCGAACGGCGCGCCGATGGTGAGCCCTTCGGTGCCTTCGAGGGCCGTCCAAGTCCCCTCGGGCGAGAGGCTGTAGACGACGGAACCGGCGCTGCCATCGACGCGGACCACCGCGCCCGCCGGGGTCTGCGTCCACTCCCAACCCCTCCCTGCCGCCATCAGCCGGCTGCGCAGCGGCTCGGGCCGCTCCAGTGCGTCGCGCGGGTCGGTCCGTCCGCACGAGGCGAACAGAAGTGGGAGGACGAAGAGGCTCAGACGCGCTGGAAAGGACATGAGGCGCTCCAAAGAAAGGAGCGCCTCCTAGCACACCCGGCGCGGATTAACGGTTCATCGAGCCCAAAAACTCGGCGTTGCCCTTTGTCGGCCGAATGTGCTTGAGCACGAACTCCATCGCGTCGATCGGCGTGAACGGGTGCAGCACCTGCCGAAGCGCGGTGATGCGAATCAAGTCCGCCTCGGGCAAGAGCAGCTCTTCCTTGCGCGTCCCCGACTTGTTGATGTCGAGGCACGGGAAGATGCGCTTCTCCATCAGCTTGCGGTCGAGCACGATCTCCGAGTTGCCGGTGCCCTTGAACTCCTCGAAGATGACCTCATCCATGCGGCTGCCGGTGTCGATCAGCGCGGTGCCGATGATGGTGAGCGAGCCGCCCTCCTCGATGTTGCGCGCGGCGCCGAAGAAGCGCTTCGGCTTGTGCAGCGCGTTCGAGTCGACGCCGCCGGAGAGAATCTTGCCCGACGGCGGCACCACGGTGTTGTAGGCGCGCGCCAGGCGGGTGATCGAGTCGAGCAGAATGCAGACGTCGCGCTTCTGCTCCACCAGCCGCTTGGCCTTGTCGATCACCATCTCGGCGACCTGCACGTGGCGCGTGGCCGGCTCGTCGAAGGTCGAGCTGATGACCTCGGCGCGCACGCCGCGCTGCATCTCGGTGACTTCCTCCGGACGCTCGTCGATCAGCAGGATGATCAGGTGCACGTCCGGGTGGTTGTGCACGATCGCCTGGGCGACGTTCTGCAGCATCATCGTCTTGCCGGCCTTCGGCTGCGAGACGATCAGCCCGCGCTGGCCGCGGCCGATCGGCGCGACGAGGTCGAGGATGCGGCCGGTGATGTCCTCGGTCGAGCCGTTGCCGCGCTCGAGGCGGAACGCCTTGCGCGGGAACAGCGCGGTGAGGTTCTCGAACAGCGCCTTGTTCTTCGACGCCTCCGGCGGCTCGCCGTTGATGTGGTCGACCTTGAGCAGGGCGAAGTAGCGCTCGCCTTCCTTCGGATGGCGGATGCGGCCGGCGATGTAGTCGCCGGTGCGCAGGTTGAAGCGGCGGATCTGCGACGGCGACACGTAGATGTCGTCGGGCCCGGCGAGATAGGACTGGTCGGGGCCGCGCAGGAAGCCGAAGCCGTCCTGCAGGATCTCGAGCACGCCCTCGCCGTAGATGCCGCCGCCGGCACGCGCATGCGCCTTGAGGATGTTGAAGATGACATCCTGCTTGCGCGCACGCGCGACGCCTTCCTGGATGCCGAGCTGCTCGGCCATGGCGAGCAGGTCGTAGGCGTTCTTGCGCTTGAGCTCGTTGAGGTCGATCAGCGGGCCGGTTTCGCGGCCTTCGACCCATTCCTCGTCGACCTGCGGCAGGCCGCGGTGCTGCGGATTCTGGAAGCGGTTGTTGTTGCCGCCACCACCACCACCGCCGCCACCACCACGACGATCGCGGTCACGCCGGTTGCGCCCCGGGCGCTGCTGGCCGCCCTGCTGCTGCGGATTGCCTTGCTGCTGGCGCTGCTGGCCGCCGCCCTCGCCCGCACCGCCTTCGCCATCGGCCGCAACCGGAGGCGGCGGCGTGTAGTCGTCGTTGGGCGGCGTGTACTCGGCCTGCTGCTCGGCCGGCGTCGGCTGTTGCGGCGTGGCTTCCTCGCGCGGCGGGCGCGGAGTGCGCGGCGGACGCTGGCGGGATTCGGAACGGGCCGGGGGCGTGGCGGTTCCGCCACTCTCGGTATTGTCGGTATCGGACACGGACGGACCTCGATGGGGTGCCGTTGGGGAGAAGGGAATTGCGGGGGGGATGTCCGCAGGCTGGAGCGGATGCGCTCCTCGGGACCGCGGTTAACTTAGCACCGGGCGGTGCCGGGCGTAAAGCGTTGCCGCGGGGAGTGGAGATCGGAGATTCGGGTTTCGGCAGGTCACGTTCCTGATCCACGAATCCCCGATCCCGAATCTCCAATCCCTGCGCGGATCAGATCGTGCGATCGATCAGCTGGGCGAGCTGGGTCTTGCTGACGGCGCCGATCTGCGTCGCCTCGACCTTGCCGTCGCGGAAGATCATCAGGGTCGGGATGCCGCGCACGTTGTAGTTGCGCGGGGTTTTCGGGTTGTGGTCGATGTTGACCTTGGCCACCTTGAGGCGACCCTCGTAGGTCGCGGCGAGCTCGTCGAGGATCGGCGCGATCATCTTGCACGGGCCGCACCATTCGGCCCAGAAATCGACCAGGACCGGCTCGCTGGACTTGAGGACCTGTTCCTCGAACTGGTCGTCGTTGACCTGGGCAATATGCTCACTCACGGGAAAACTCTCCAAGAAAACCG
>CAZEDU010000068.1:0-19752 GCA_964511185.1 uncultured Myxococcaceae bacterium
GGGCACGACGTACTACCGCGACTACGACAACGACGGCGTCGGCTCGTCGGAGAGCGGCATCACCCGGAATTGCAGCAAGCCGGCCGGGTATTCGGAGAAGGACGGCGACTGCAACGAGAACGACGAGAAGGTTTATCCGGGCGCTCCCGAGGTCTGTAACAACAAAGACGACAACTGCAACGGCTCGGTGGACGAAGGCACCGGCCCCGCGCCGTTCTACCCGGACAACGACAAGGACGGCTTCGGCAGCAGGCAGGCCACCGCGGTGGTGACGTGCCCAGGGCCGCCTGGCTACGTGAGCAACAACAACGACTGCAACGACAACGACGCCAACGTGTACCCAGGCGCCAGCGAGACGTGCAACTACAAGGACGACGACTGCGACGGGCGCGTGGACGAGGGCGTGCGCGCGATATGCGGCATCGGCATGTGCGCCCGCGCGTCGGTCTCGTGCAACGCGGCCGACTGCCGGCCCGGTGAGCCGAGCCCGGAGGTGTGCAACGGCGTCGACGACGACTGCGACGGCGAGATCGACGAAGGCTGCGACGGCGTGACGTTGCCGGACGGCGGCGTCGCCGGAGCGAAGGGCGCAGACGGCGGCGCGAGCCCGACGGGTGGCGGACCGCGGGACGAGATCTCGAGCGGGTGCGCGTCGGCGCCGGCCGCGGTGTTGTGGCTCGGCGTCGTCTGGGTGCTCCTGGCCTGGGCCATGCCACGGCGCGCGCGGCAATCGGCGCGCGGCCGGAAGAAATCACCTATCGTCCGCTGAATGATTCGCATCGCAGGCGGGCAGGGCATGTACGGCGACCACGCGCCGTCCATTCGCGGTTTGCTCGAAGCAGGCGTCGACTACCTGTGCCTTGAAGCGCTGGCCGAGCTGACGCTGGCGATTCTGCAGAAGGATCGCCAGAGAGATCCGACCGCGGGCTTCACCAAAGACCTCGACGCGTACCTGTCGATCGCGCTGCCGTACGTCGCGCAGGGCAAGGTGAAGCTCATCACCAACGCCGGCGGCATCAACGTCGGCGGCGCGGCCGAGGCCGCGGTCCAGCGGGCCGGTGCGCTCGGGCTCAAGGGCCTCAAGATCGCCGCGGTGACGGGCGACGACGTGCGCGGCCGGCTCGAGGCGATGCGCGCGGAAGGCGCCTCGCTCGAGAACGCCGAGACGGGGCAGCCCTGGTCCGAGCTGCCCGCGCCGCCGCTCTTCGCGAACGCGTACTTGGGCGCGCAGCCCATCGTGCGCGCGCTCGAGCAGGGCGCGAACGTGGTGATCACCGGCCGCGTGGCGGACGCGTCCTTGTTCCTCGCGCCGATGGTGTACGAGTTCGGCTGGCGCGCCGACGCGTGGGACAAGCTCGCCGCGGGCGTGCTCGTCGGGCACCTCTCGGAGTGCGCGGGGCAGTCGACGGGCGGAAACCTCTCGGGCGCGTGGTGGAAGGTGCCCGACCCGTGGAGCTTCGGCTACCCGATCGCCGAGTGCGAGCCGGACGGCACCGCGGTGCTGACCAAGGCGGCGGGCACCGGCGGCCGCGTGAGCTTCGACACCGTTCGCCACCAGCTCCTCTACGAGGTGCATGACCCGAAGCGCTACCTCACGCCCGACGTGGTGGCGGACTTCACCTCGGTGAAGGTGGAGGACTTGGGCGACGACCGCGTGCGGCTGTCGGGCTGTCGCGGCGCGCCGGCACCGGCGGCGCTCAAGGCGCTCGTCGCGTATCCGAGCGGGTTCAGCGCCGAGGCGCGCGCGGCGTTCGGCTGGCCCGACGCGTACGCCAAGGCCCGCGCGGCGGCGGCGATCTTCCGAAAGCGGGTCGCGCTCGCCGGGCTCCCAGTCGACGAGTGGCACGAAGAGTTCTGGGGCGTGAACGCGCTCCACGGCGCGATGGTCCCCACCGCCGGCGCGGACGAGGCGCCCGAGGTGGTGCTGCGGATCGCCTGGCGCTGCGCCGACGCCAAGACGGCGGCGCGGGTGGCGCGTGAGATGCCACCGCTGGCGCTGTCGGCGCCGCCCTTCGGCATGACCACCTTCGGCCGCGGCATCTTCGAGAGCCCCAGCGAGCTGGTCGGCCTGTGGCCCACGCTCTTGCCTCGGGCGCTGGTGGAGCGCGAGGTCCTGGTGCAAATGACGGAGGTCTGACGACTGTGCCGCGCGCGCTCCTGCTCATCGCCGACATCAGCGGCTACACCCGGTTCATCTCCAGCCATCGCTTCAGCTTGGCGCACGCGCAGGACGCGGTGGCGCGGCTGCTCGAGGCGATCATCGACTCGGCCAAGCCCTTCCAGCTGGCCAAGCTCGAGGGCGACGCGGCGTTCCTGTACGCGGAAGGCGCGGGCGGCGCGCCGCTGCTCGAGTCGGTCAAGAGCATTCGGCGGGCCTTCGCCGCGCGCCGGCGGAAGCTGACCGAGCGCAGCGCGCTGTGCTCGTGCAGCGCGTGCACGCAAGTCGGCTCGCTGCAGCTCAAGTTCGTCGCGCACGAAGGGGAGATCGCTTACCAACGCGTCAAGCGGTTCACCGAGCTCGCGGGCCTGGATGTGATTCTGGTGCACCGGATGCTGAAGAACGAGGTGCCGATTTCGGAGTACGTGCTGGTCACGGATGTTTTGAAGCAGACGCTGCCGGGTGGCTCTTCTACGCCGCTCACCCACGACTTCGAGGGCATTGGTCCGACGCAGACGCACTACGCGCCGCTCGAGGCGCTGGCGCCGGTGCGCTTGGGAGAGCCGCCGCCGGCGGGCTGGGTGGGCCGCCTGCTGGAGAAGGCGGCGCTCGAGCTGCGGTCGGTTCCGTACCTGCTGGGGTGGAGGAAGGCGTGTGAGACGTTTCGCAACGTCACCATCGAGGACGAGGGACACTGATGCCGAAGCTTCTTCTGCGCGACCTCTGCCAGGTGCGCTCGGGCGACAAGGGCGACACGAGCAACATCGCCCTCTTCGCGAACGACGCGGCGGCGTACGCGGCCATTCGCGACCAGGTGACGGCGGAGCGGGTGAAGGCGCACTTTGGCGCGCTGGTGCGCGGCGAGGTGCTCCGCTACGAGGCGGAGAACGTCTGGGCGCTCAACTTCGTGATGCGCCAGGCGCTGGGCGGAGGCGGGGCGCGCTCGCTCCGGTCGGACAATCTGGGCAAGACGCTCGGCGGCGCGCTGCTGCGGATGGAGATTGAGGTGCCCGAGGAGGTCTTTCGGGCCGCGCCGCGGTATCGGGCCTCGTGAGGGACGTTTAGAAAGCAGGCGGCAGCGGGAGCTCGTTCTTCTTCTCGAGCTTGTACATGCGGCGCACTGCGCGCAGCTCCTTGAGCACGCGGCCCCGGACGTCTGACACCTCGACCTCGACGTGCGCGGAGTCGCCGAACGCGGCGCGCAACGCGGTGAGCCGCCCGACGCCCTGCAGGGTGATGTAGCGGCCGGTGCGCGGATCACGGACCACCTGAATCTGATCAATGGAGGGGATGATCTCGTCCGCCTGCGCGCGCGTGAGCAAAACGACGTTCGGGTATCGCGGGTGGCGCAGCTTCGGCGCTGCCGCTTTCAGTCGGTGGATCCGCTCCTGCATCTTGGCGGTGGGATGCCGCGTCACGGGGTGCAACATGTCGACGCGCGCCAACGGGATCACCTCGACTTGGGTCTTGTACCGCATGCGGCGGGCGAGCTCGGACACGACGAGCAGCCGCTGCCAGTCCGGGCGAACGGCGATGTCCAACACCAACGGTAACTTGCGAGACCAGTACTCGGCGATGCGCGCCCAGCGGCGCGGGGCTGGCTGGGATGCTCGAGTGCGAGGGGGCAACCGAAGACGAGCGAGCATGTCGAGGGCGTAGGATGGTTGTCGCTATTGTCGATGTGTGCGAGCTGAATGTTTCTGGTGGACTGGGCGGGCTAAAGGCCGTTCACGTCGCCGACGCCGTTCAGGTCAACGTCAACGTCAACGTCAACGGTAGACGTGGTCGTGGTCGTGGTCGTGGTCGTGAACGTGAACGGCCTCGCCCCGCCTTCGCTTAGTGCCAGGGAATCGGATGGGTCACCGCGGCCGCCTCAAAAGGCGCGCCGGCGCCCTGGAAGGTCGCCCACGTGTCGCCGCTGGTTTGACCTTCGGGCGCCATGTCGAGATACGCCGAGGCGTAGATCGCGATCCCCGGAGCGCTCGTAGCCCGCGCGTGTGCGATGCGCGCGGCGATGCGCGGAGGTTGCGGCTTGCTGCTCCCCGAGTCGATGGCGTGCATGCCGGCGATGATGAAGCGGCCGTTGGCGCCCGCGAGGAACCCGTCGAGCAGCTTCGCCCAGTCGGTGCAGCCGCTGTTCAAGTCCCAGTACATCATGGGCACCAACGCGTCCATGATGCCCGCCTTCGTCCAGCCAAGAGAGTCTTGGTAGTAGTTCTTGAAGCCCTGCGACGTGTTGCAGCCGGGCAGCGGCTGGTAGATGCCCCAGACCGCGGCGGAGTAGAGCGCCTTGGGCCGGTGCTGGTGAAGCACCGCGCCGATCTCCGCCACCGCGCGCGTGACCTGGCCGCGCTGCCAGTCGGCGTAGCTGGGCCGAGGCTGAGTCTCCGCGGCGTAGGCCGCCAGGCTGGCCGGGTCATGCGAGTACGACTCGCCCGGGTAACGCACGCGGTCCAGGTGAAGACCGTCGATGGCGTAGTCCTTCACGAGCTCGGTGGCGACCTGCACCAGGTGCTGCCGCACGAGCGGGTTGCCGGGCGAGAGCCAGTAGTACTCGCTGTCGACGCTGGTGCCGCTGGAGGTCACGGCGATGGCCTCTGGATTCGCGCGCAGAAAATGTTCGGGCGCTCCCGCAGCGGACGCTTCGGGCAGCACGCATGAATCGGCGCGTCCCTGCTCCGGCCGGCAAGCGCAGGTGCCGGCGGCGCCGCAGCCCGCGGGCGGCGTCCACCCGGCGAAGACGTTCCAGTACGCGTGCAGCTCGATGCCGCGCGCGTGCGCCTCGTCGATGGCGAGCTGCAGCGGGTCCCACCCCGGATCTTTTCCAAGCACGCCGGTGAGCCGCTTCGCCCAGGGAACGAGCGACGAGCGGTAGTACGCGTCGCCGTTGCCTCGAATCTGGAAGAAGACGACGTTGAAGCCGGCGTCCGCCGCCTTCTGAATCAGCCGCTTCACATCGGCGGGCTTGCTGTAGGCGAAGCGGGTCACCCAGACCGCGCGGAACTCCTTCGGCTTGGGCGGCGTTTCGGGCTCCGGCTCGCCCGCGTCGGGCGCGGTGGTTTGTTGGAGGCCGGGCACCGAGGCGTCGGGTGACATCTTGACGGCCGCCGGGCTGTCCCCGGCCGGGCTCGGCTCGTTGGGCGCTTGGCCTCCGATGTCACAACCCACGGCGAGGACCGCGACGACGAGCCCGATGATCAAGCGTGACAAGCGATTTGCTCCTGGCGCATGGCGCGGAAGGTCTGTCGACCGACTGCGTCCTAAGACGGCGGGCAGTATCGGCACCCTGGTCCGACCTGGCCAGCCGTCGCGCTCGGGCGTCGTCACCCGCTCGTGACGCCAAAGGCCTACCTGGGGTCGCCGAGACCTCGAGGCAGGGCAGCACCCAGTGGTCGCGTGTGGTCGCGGCATCGCGCGCGCGAGGCGTGCTCGGCGGTTAGCGGCCTGGGTCGCTTCGGCGAGCGGGTTGCAGTGCCCACGACCCAGAGGGGTGACCCATGGGTTCTCAGAGCTCGGTTCGCAGTGCGGCGTTGGCGTGGGTGGAGCGCGTCGTCCTCACGGCCTGCATCGTCTTCGGCCTTGGCGCGCGCGCTCAGAGCTTCGTGCCGCCGCCTGGCTTCGACTTGGAGCGGCTGTCGCTCAACCCGTCCGCCGGCGCGAGCTTGATCGCCTCGACCGGTGACGTGCTCGAGCGCGGCCAGCTGCGCGTGTCGGTGCTGGGCCACTACCAGCACGAGCCGCTGGTGCTCCGCCGCGACACCGGCGAGCGCATCGGCGCGGCGGTGAGCCAGCGCGTCGACTCGCGGCTGCTCGCGGCGTGGTCGCCCATCGAGCGGCTGGAGCTCTCGGCGCACCTGCCCGTCATTTGGGCCCAGCGCGGCGACGACCTGACCGGGGTAGGCATCGCGGATCCGTCCGGGGTGAGCCTGGGCACCGGCTGGCTCGGCGTGCGCTACGGCCTGCTCGAGCAACGCGCCGGCGCTCCCATCGACTTGGCCGCGCAGCTCGGGGTGGGGATTCCGCTCGGCTCGAGCCGCGCCTTCGCCAGCGACGAGGCGTTCGCCGCGCAGCCGCGCGTGGGGTTGGGACGCCGGGTGGGCCCGATTCGGTTGGGCGGAGAGGTGGGCCTCGAGCTGTCGCCGCGCCGTGGCGACGCGACGTCCGCGCTCGGCAACGCCGTCACCACCGCGCTGGCCTTCACCACGCTGGGCAAGGGGCTGCGCGGAGAGGTGGTCGCGCGGGGGGCCTACTTCTTCGGGGGCGCGGGCGCGCCCTTCGCCGGCGACGTCCTGGCGGGAGGGCGGGTGCCGCTCGGCCGGCTCGAGCTGTTCGCGCTCGGCGGACCGGGCATGGGCAACGCGCCGGGCAACCCGGCCTTTCGCGTGCTCGCCGGGGTGGCCTGGGGGACGCGGCCGCCCGCGCCGCCGCCCGCGCTGCGCGTCGAGGCCCCCTTGGCCGGCTCGGACGAGGAGCGACTCCAGGACGACGTCGACGCTTGCGCGGGTGAGCCAGGCCCTGGCTGCCCGGTGGCGGTCGCCGAGGTGACGCCGCCCGCGGAGCCTCAGAAGGTGCGCATCGTCGAGAGCGGCCTGTGGGTCGAAGAGAAGCTCCACTTCGCCACCGGCAAGGCCGACGTCCTCCCCACCTCGTTCGACGTCCTCGACCGGGTGGCGAAGGTGCTGATCGACAACCCGCAGGTCGGGGTGTTGACGGTGGAGGGCCACACCGACTCGGTCGGCAACCCCGCGCGCAACAAGCGGCTGTCGCTCCGCCGCGCCGAGGCGATTCGCGCCGAGCTCATCGAGCGCGGCGTTTCAGGCGAGCGGCTGGTGACGAAGGGCCACGGCGCCGAGCAGCCGATCGCGGACAACCGCACGCCCGAAGGGCGCGAGCAGAACCGCCGCGTCGAGTTCCGCTTCCAGGTTCAAGCGCCGCAGAGGCCCCAATGAGTCCCCCCCGAAAGAGCACGAAGAAGGAAACCGCCATGCACACGTTCACTTCGAGAGCAGCGAGCCGATGTCGTCTTGGGTTGTTGGCGTGGGTGTTGGTGATGAGCGCCTGCGAGGCGCCGCTGGTGTTGGATTTCGCGCCGCAGGCGCAGCCGTCCCACGCGCATGAGGCGCACGAGGACGAGGTCGACGCGTTCGTGCAGGAGCTGTGGTCGAACGGCGCCTTCGAGAACGACGCCAACGCGGCCTCGCCGTCCAATTGGACGGTGATCGCCGCCAGCCACGCCACCGGCGTCTCGCCGATGGAGCCGCAGACGTTCGAGAGCCTCAACCTGACCATCGGCGGCGCGGCCGTCGACGCCACGCGGGTGCGGGGCACGGGCTACAAGAGCCAGTCGGATCCGAACCTGGGGACCGCGGCGTCGTTTCGCTTCCCGCAGTTCGGGGACCGCACGCTGCTCCTCAACTGGCTGAGCGGCACGTCGGGCACCAGCCGAAGCCGCGGCTCCGACCAGAACGCCAACATCGTCACGCAGCAGATGGTGGTGACCCAGGAGGACATCGATCCGGCCGATGGCCGGCTGCACGTGCGCTTCGCGTTCGCGCCGGTGCTCGAGTTCCCGACGCACAACTACACGCAGCAGCCGTTCTACTTCATCCGCGTGCGCAACGTGACGCGCGGCAAGGACGTCTACGTCGACTTCAACACCAGCGGTCAGCCGGGCGTGCCATGGAAGAACGGACCGACGGGGTGGATCTACACCGACTGGACGGTGGCTGACGTCGTGTTCCGGCCGGATCAGGTGTTGGTCGGCGAGACCATCGAGATCCGCGCCATCGCCGCGGGCTGTCAGCCGACGGGCCACGCGGGCCGCCTCTACCTCGACGAGGTGTACTCGGCGGACTTCCCCTACCTCTACGTGGCCGCCACGGCCCCCGCCCACGCGGCTGCGGGCGGCACCATCACCTACCGGCTCCGGTACCGAAACGGCGCCGACCTGCCGACCACCAACACGCAGGTGCGGATGGTCATCCCTCCCAACACGACGTTCCACTCGGTGAGCTTGCCGTCGGGCTGCACGACCCCGCCCGTCGGCGCGTCGGGCGTGGTGACCTGCAACGTCGGCGGGGTGCAGCCCTTGGCGACCGGGAGCTTCGACGTCACCGTTCAGGTCGACGCCAGCGCGGTCGGCACCATCGAGCTCGGAGACTACGGCGTGTTCGCCGACGGCCTCGATCCCCGGCTGGGCATCAAGACGCGCACGGTGCTCACGAACTTGCCGCTGTCGAACGTGGTGGTGACCAACACCAACGGTGCGAACGTGGTGAGCTGGGGCCAGTCGGTCACGTACACCATCACGGCCACCAACGCTGGGCCGAGCGCCGCCTCCACGGTCCGGCTTGAGCAGCAGATGCCGGCGCAGCTCGAGAACGTGGTCTGGTCCTGCGCGGCGAGCGGCGGGGCCACCTGCGGCGCGAGCGCGGGCGCCGGCGACATCGACACGGTGAACGCGCTGCCGGTCAACGGCTCGGTCACCTACACCGTCAACGCCAAGGTGGTGGCGGGCACGGGGACCGGCACCGTGACCACCACCGCGCGCGCCACCGTGCAGGGGGGCGCCGAGGTGAGCCCGGACGACAACGTGGCGGTGGACTCGGACGCCATCAACGCGGCGTCGCGCACGTTGACCTTCGGCAAGACCGGCGCGGCGAGCGGGACGTTGAGCGTGGTGCCCGGGCCGATCACCTGCGGTCCTGCGTGCGGCGGCGGCAGCGTGGTGGTGGCGCAGGGCTCTCAGGTCGTCGTGCGCGCCGAGCCGGTGCCCGGCGCTTCGTTCCTCGGCTGGTCGGGGGCGTGCACCGGCACCAAGGCGATCTGCGTGGTGTCGGTGGGCAGCAACCAGAGCGTCACGGCCGAGTTCGGCCCGCCCACGCTCACCATCGTCTCCGGCTCGGGGCAGACGGCGAACACCAGCGTCGCGTTCGGGCAGCCGCTGGTGGCGCAGGTCATTGACGCGCTGGGCGCGCCGCAGGTCGGCGTCACGGTGACCTTCGCTCCGCCGTCGGGTGGCGCGAGCGCGACGTTGAGCTCGACCACCGCGGTGACCAACGCGCAGGGCAAGGCGCAGGTGACCGCGACCGCCAACACGATTCCCGGCACGTACCAGGTGATCGCGAGCGCCCCCGGCGCGCAGCCCGCCGCTTTCCTGTTGACCAACAATGGGACGCCCGCGTCGATCGCCGTGGTCCGCGGCGCGGGGCAGTCGGCCGCCATCAACACCGCCTTCCAGACGCCGCTCGTCGCGGTGGTGCGCGACGCGGCCGGCAACCGGCTGGGCGGGGTGACCGTCAACTTCACCGCGCCGGTCTCGGGAGCGTCGGCGGTGCTGAGCAGCGCGAGCGCGGTGACCGACGGGTTGGGAGAGGCCACCATCGTCGCGACCGCCAACAGCACCTCGGGCGCCTACAACGTGACCGCCGCGGCGAGCGGGGCAGGGAGCATCACCTTCAACCTCACCAACCGCGCGCCGGCGACCATCACCGTGACGTCGGGCAACAACCAAAGCCGCACGGTGGGCACCGCGTTCGCCAACCTGGTGGTCACCGTGCGCGACGCGAGCAACGTGGCGATCCCCGGGTTGCCCGTGTCGTTCTCTCCGCCGACGACCGGCGCCTCCGCGGGGCTGTCGAGCTACGTGGTGGTGACCAACGCGAGCGGCCAGGCGGCGGCCGTGGCGACGGCGAACACGGTGGTGGGCACCTACGACGTGAGCGCGAGCGTCAGCGGCGTCTCCCCCCCGGCGCTCTTCACGCTCACCAACACCGCCGGTCCCGCGGCGCAGTTCGTGGTGGGCGGCGGGGCGGGGCAAGCGACCCAGGCCGGCACCGCGTTCTTGCAGCCGCTGGTCGCGCGGGTGACGGACGCCCACGGCAACGGCATCTCCGGTCAGACCGTGAGCTTCACCGCGCCCGGTAGCGGCGCGAGCGCCGGCTTGAGCGCCTCGAGCGGCGTGACCGACGCCCAGGGCCAGGTCAGCGTCACCGCGACCGCGAACAGCACCCAGGGCTCGTACAACGTGACCGCCAGCTCCAGCGGCTTTCCGAACATTCAGTTCCCGCTGCAGAACTTGGGGCCGCCGAACCTCACCGCGACCGGCGGCAGTGGGCAGACGGCGCCGTTGGGTCAAGCGTTCAGCACGCCGCTGACCGCGACGCTGCGCAACGAGCTCAATCAGCCGATCGCTGGCGCGACGGTGACCTTCTCGGCGCCGACGAGCGGCGCGCGCGCTGCCCTGAGCGCGACGTCCGCGGTGACGAACGGGCAAGGACAAGCGGTCGTGCTGGCGACCGCGGCGGGGAGCACCGGCAGCTACCAAGTGACCGCCTCGTACCCGGGCGTGAGCAGCATCACGTTCTCGCTCAGCAACATCTGCAGTCAGGATGTGCAGTGCCCCGCAGGGGAGTACTGCAACGGCAGCGGCCAGAGCTGCGTGGCGAAGCTCTCGGTCGGCGCGTCGATTCCGAACGACGGCCTGCACGACGGCAGCTGCTCCGGCGCGAGCACGGTCTGTGTCTCGGGGCTGTGTAACAGCGCGACCTCCACCTGCGCGGCGGGCGATGGCAACGCGTGTACGAGCGCGAACCAGTGCGTGTCCAACACCTGTACCTCGGGCCACTGCGTGCCGGCGTCGGGCGGTTGTTACGTCGACGCGAACTGCGGCGCCGGCCAGTACTGCGACCGGCCGAGCCTGAGTTGCGTGGCGAAGCTGCCGGCGGGTACGGCGATTCCGAACGACGGCCTGCACGGCGGCACCTGCTCCGATGCGGCGAAGGTCTGCGCCTCGGGGTTGTGCAACTCGTCCACTTCGACCTGCGCGGCGAACGACGGGAATGCGTGCACCGGCGCGAGCCAATGCGTGTCCAATACCTGCGTCTCCGGTCACTGCGTGCCGGCGGCGGGTGGGTGTTACGTCGATGTGAACTGCAACGCCGGTGAGTACTGCGACCGGCCGAGCCTGACCTGCGTGGCGAAGCTGCCGGCGGGTACGGCGATTCCGAACGACGGCCTGCACAGCGGCACGTGCGCCGACGCGGCCGAGGTGTGCACCTCGGGGCTGTGCAACAGCGCGACTTCGACCTGCGCCGCGAACAACGGGAATGCGTGCACGGGCGCGAATCAGTGCGTGTCGAACACCTGCACCTCGGGGCACTGCGTGCCCGCGTCGGGCGGTTGTTACGTCGATGGCGACTGCAGCTCGGGCCAGTACTGCGACCGGCCGAGCTTGACCTGCGTGGCGAAGCTGCCGGCGGGTACGGCGATTCCGAGCGACGGTCTGCACGGCGGCACGTGCGCCGATGCGGCGAAGGTCTGCGCCTCGGGGCTGTGCAACAGCGCGACCTCGACCTGCGCGGCCGATGACGGCGCCGTCTGCTCGAGCGTGAATCAATGCGTGTCGAACACGTGCACCTCGGGCCACTGCGTGCCAGCGGTGGGTGGCTGCTACGTCGACACCGATTGCGGCGCGGGCGAGTACTGCGATCGCCCGAGCCTGAGTTGCGTGGCGAAGCTGCCGGCGGGTACGGCGATTCCGAACGACGGCCTGCACGACGGCACGTGCACCGACGCGGCGAAGGTGTGTGTATCGGGGCTGTGCAACAGCGCGACCTCGACCTGCGCGGCGAACAACGGGAATGCGTGCACGGGCGCGAACCAGTGCGTGTCGAACACGTGCACCTCGGGCCATTGCGTGCCGGCGGTGGGCGGCTGCTACGTCGACACCGATTGCGGCGTGGGTGAGTACTGCGACCGGCCGAGTCTGACCTGCGTGGCGAAGCTGCCAGCGGGTACGGCGATTCCGAGCGATGGCTTGCACGGCGGCACGTGCGCTGATGCGGCGGTGGTCTGCGCGTCTGGCCTGTGCAACAGCGCGACCTCGACTTGCGCGGCGGGCGAAGGCGATGCGTGTACGAGCGCGAATCAGTGCGTGTCCAACACCTGCACCTCGGGCCACTGTGTGCCGGCGGTGGGCGGCTGCTACGTCGACGCGAATTGCGACGTCGGTGAGTACTGCGATCGGCCGAGCCTGAGCTGCGTGGCGACGCTGCCGGCGGGCACGCCGATTCCGAACGACGGTCTGCACGGCGGTACTTGCGCCGATGCGGCGAAGGTGTGCGCCTCGGGGCTGTGCAACAGCGCGACCTCGACCTGCGCGGCGGGCGAAGGCAATGCGTGCACGAGCGCGAACCAGTGCGTGTCGAACACCTGCACCTCGGGTCACTGCGTGCCGGCGGTGAGCGGCTGCTACGTCGACACCGACTGCGGAGCGGGCCAATACTGCGACCGCTCGACGCTGACCTGCGCGACCAAGCTCGGCGTCGGTGACACCATCCCGAGCGACGGCTTGCACGGCGGTGGTTGCGCTGACGCGGCCACGGTGTGCGCCACCGGCTTCTGCAACCCCGCCACCAACGCCTGCGCGGCTCCGCCTGGAGAGAGCTGCGTGGCCAACAATCAGTGCGCCTCGAACAGCTGCACTTCGGGCTACTGCGTCGCTTCGGTGAACGGCTGCCACTTCGACTCCGACTGCAGCGCCGACAGCTACTGCGACCGAAACACGCTGAGCTGCGCGAGCAAGTTAGGGCTGGGCGTGGCGATTCCGAACGACGGTCTGCACGGCGGCACCTGCGGTGACGGCGAGGCGGTCTGCTCGACCAGCGCCTGCAACGCGACCGTCAACCAGTGCGCGCTTCCCGACGGGGCCGCGTGCAGCTCGGACGTGCAGTGCGGCGGCAACGTGTGCGTCGCCGGGCGCTGCGGCGGGTCGGTGGAGTTCAGCGGTGGCGGCTTCGGCTGCTCGTCGACAAGCTCACCCTCGGCGCTCGCGCTGCTGCTGCTCGCGGTTGCGGTCCTTCCGCTCCGCTCCCGCCGCGCGCGTCGGTAGTGGGCTCGAGCGATCACCATGGCGCGCCGGCAGGAAGGGATTCTGCCGGCGCGCTGTGCTTTAGCTCTTCAGGGCCTGGAAGGCAGGCATCAAGGGTGGTCATCGGCGGCCGTGCCCAGATGCTTCGAGCAAGAGCCAAGACACGACCGCCTTCATGGTGTGCAGTGCCTCGCCTGCGTCTGTCACCTCAAACGCGTCAAATCCCCGGTTGGAGGCTCGGCTGCGCTGGTCGGGTCTGCCGCAGGCCACGAGCGGCGTGTCCAACCCCTTCCTAAGGGAAGAGGTTCTTGATCTTGCTGGCGGCTTCGGTCGCGGCGCCCGAGGCTTGGCCCCAGAGCTTCTTGCCAGCCTTGATCGCCTTAGGGCCGTGCGCTCGGCCGAGCATGTAGCCCGCGCCGACCGGTGACAGGTACGGCAGGACCCTCCAGGGCACGAGTTCGTCGACGGGCGAGAGCTGGTACAGCTCGCAGGCGCCAGTGCTGCCAGGGATGTTGCCATCGAGCAGGTGCGTGTTGATCGCCACCTTCGAGTCGGCAGTGACACCGACCCGCTTGAACACCTTGAGCTTGGCGTCCTCGCCAGGGACCAAAATGAGCGTGCCTTCGCCATGCGCGTCCAGCTTGACCTTCAGCTCGAGGCCACCGTCGGCGATCGTGCCGCATTGGTTCGAGCGCAGGAGCAGCTTGCCGCTCAAGTCGAGCTCGCTCTTCGGCGCGCCCTTGAGCTTCACCACGAGCGCGGTGCCCGCGAGCACGTTGGCATGGGCAGAGACCTCGGCGGTGAGCTTGCCCTTCACCTTGCCGCCGATGCTTCCTTCGAACGCCAGGTAGTGCGGCTCGCCGTTGATCTCGAATTTGATCCGGCGCCCGAGCTCGAAGCGCCTGGGACCGACCTTGAACGCGCCTTGTCCTTCGGCGGTGATGCCCAACGAGTAGTGACGTGAGAGCGGGTCGCTGGCCTTCGCCCGAAAATAGGTGTCGACACGGACGTGCTTGGTCTTGAGCAGGTTGCGCTGCTCGGACCGTTGGGCGGGCCTCAGGGCGGCGCGGGCGTGCTGTTGGATCTTCTGGAGGTCGAGTCCCATCAACCCTTTATCGGCGCGCAGCCGCCCTGGGTTGCCCCGCGCGAAAGAAAGCCCGCCGCCCCGGGTCGGGCGACGGGCCTTCGCTTCCAGGGGAGTGCTCTTGGCCGCTTACGGGCTCCGCGGATCTCCGAACTGCATGATCGGCGTCAGGTCGGCCATCACCTTGATCAAATCAAGCGTGCTCAAGAGCTCACGGTCGGCCATCTCGGGCGGAACGTTCGGCACGCGGTTGCGGCAGTCGTCGTCCTGCGACGGGGTGCGGCTCACGCTGTCGCAATACGTCGAGGTGGCGAGCAGCTTGTTCGCGCGGTCGAGCAACGCGCGCGCGCCGGTCGTCGACGCCGTCCGCAAGGCGCCATACCGCATGCCGGTGAGCGGGTCGCGGAAGGTGGTGACCTCGTCTTCCGGCACCGACGGCTCCGAGCCGGTGCCGCGGATGAACAGCCGCGAGTCGTCGCGGAAGCTCTGGTCGAAGTTGTCGAAGAACCGCGCCTGGCCGAGCACCTGCCAATACAGCTGCACGCTGAACGTCGCGTACGGATCGACCGGCGAGGTGCGCGTGTCGCTGAGCGCGCCCGCATAGTTGGGGAACTTGAGCTCGCCGTTGTCCCAGTAGGGGCCGACCTGCGCGAAGTTGCCCGAGAGGATCGCCGTGTTCAGCTTGCGGATCTGCTCGGTGAAGGTCGAGTAGTAGCTCACCTCCCACTGCCGAATGTCCTCGGGCGTGGAGCGCGCCACGAAGTTCGTCTCCGAGTCGGAGAGCGCCTCGATCGCCATCACCTTGTCCAGGTAGAAGCCGATGTGGTGCAGGCACTCCCACCACGTGTAGCCGCACTGGCGGGTGCCGTCGCTCCAGCTGGTGGAGAAGTAGCGGGCCTTGTCGATGCCGATGTTGGCGATCGGCGCGCCGTAGCCGGTTCGCATCAACGCGGTGCCGTCGGGCTGGAGCAGCGGCCGCGAGTAGCTGCCCACGTCCGGCATCATCACCGTCTTCATCAGCTGGTTGAACGCGTTCTGCACCGCCCAGGTCTTGGCGCCCCAGCCGTTGGTGGGGTCGGCGTAGAACTGCTGCATCACGTTCGCGTCGTAGAAGCGCGGCAGCAGGTCGGCGTACAGACCGTACAGGTCGTGCCACGACTTGAGGCGGTGGTAGATGCGGCCGTACCAGGTGCCGACGTACTGCGACTGATCCACGCCGACCTTCCCGCGCGGGAAGTTGCGGACGATGTACCAGGTGTCCAGGTCGTCGAGGATGTTCTTCATGCGCTCGTAGCTGTCGGCGCCCGCATCGCGCGTCAGGCAGTGGTCCGACAGGTTGGAGCGGCTGTGCGAGCAGTAGATGTACGGCACGCGGGTGAGGGCCTGGCCGTTCACCGTCGCGGTCGACAGGTCCTCCGACAGCGCGCTCGCGTCGACCAGCTGGCGGTTGTTGCGGTCGTAGAGCTTGGGGCCCAGCTGCTTGTACAGCGTGGTGTAGTGCACCGCCTGCGGGCCGGTGTTCATGAAGTAGACCAGCTCGCCGTCGCGCTCGAACCAGTCGCGCAGCCACTGGTGCGGCAGGGGCCCGCGGTCCTTGAACACCTCGACCTTGTTCGCGTAGCCGTAGAGGATGGCCGCGCGGTCGTACTTGCCGATGCCCTGGCCGTCGATGGTGTAGCGGCCCGCGTAGTCCATGATCGAGCTGTAGCCGTAGTTGTAGAGCTTGCCGTCGATCTCCTTCTGGGTCATCGGGTCGAGCAGCCGCGGCCCGACGTTCCCGTCGTCGCGCAGCTTCCAGTACTCGTCGTGGTAGTTCACCGCGTCGTCCGACGCGCCGAAGTTGTGCATCAGGCCGACGGTGTGGCCGACCTCGTGCGCGAGCACCGCGGTGTAGATGGTCTTGCGCAACAGCTCGTAGACCTCGCCGGCCGGACGGCCCTTCAGCTCCTTGGCGATGCCGAGCAGCGCGTCGTCGGCCATATCGCGCGTGTAGTAGTTGCGCGCCTCGGCGAACGCCTCGCGCAGCTTGGCCTGCTCCTTCAGCCGCTGGCCCAGGCCGCCGCGCGCGACGCTGACCAGCGCCTTCTGATCGTCGGAGAGCGCGGCGCCGGGCGTCTGACCGAAGGCGAGGAGCAGCTCCTTGTTGAGGAGCAGATCTTCAATCGCCGTGCCCTTGAGGGCGCGCAGGCGGCTCGCCGACAGCTGGCGCTCACCGTTGTGGATGCCGCGCTGGTACATGTCGTTGAGGTACGGCGCGATGAACGCGTCGAAGCCCTTGTCGGTCTGCAGCTTCACCTCGGCCATGCTCGGCGCCTGCCGCAGCGAGTCCCAGTAGCGGGCGCTCGGGCGGGTGGTGAGGGTCTTCACGAAGTGCTGCGCGTCGGCGAGCGCGTAGGTCTGCTCGCTCTTCTTCCCGTGGTTGACCGTGTTGATCCACTCGGTCAGGTCGACCCCGTCGATGAACTGATCCGGCCGCTTGCTGCCGTTGAGCAGCTCGACCATCTCTTGCGTGGCGTACGTGGCCAGGTTGTTGTGGTGGTAGACGTACGCCATGCCGCTCAAGATCTCGCCGGTCTCCGGGTCGATGTTCGACGGGCCGAAGCCGAGCAGGCCGTACGTCATGAACTTCGGCACGTAGGCCATGAACGAGTAGCGGATGTCGCCCAGCCGGGGCGCCAGGCCGGGCGCCCCGCACGCGGGGTGATCCCCCTCTTGCACCGGGTTGTTCGGGCAGAAGACGAACACGCGCTCGCCCTCTTTGAGCGGGTAGCCGAGCGACTCGACCGCGTCGGTGAACACGCGGTTCCACTGATCAGCCACCTCTTGGCCCACCGGCTTGAGCCAGTCGGGCATCTCGTCGTTCGCGTAGTAGACGACGGGGCGCAGCTCGCGCTGCGCGTAGGGGAGCGGCTTGCCCTCGTCGTCGAACCACCGCTTCCAGATGTTGTGGCGGTTGAGGTAGCGCTCCTTGCCCTGCTCGCGGATGCCGGTCTTCGGGTCGTAGACCATGCGGCTGGTCTGGAAGTAGCCGAACATCTCGGTGGGGCGGCCCTTGTACGGCATCGGCTCGTACTGGCGCTCGGGGCTCACCTTCATGAAGCTGTTGCGGAGGGTGTACTCGCCCGGGCCGCACTGGCTGAACTCGTGGCCGCGCAGCCAGCAGAGCGGAATCTCGCCGTAGCCCGGCAGGTTCACCGAGCCGGGCTTGGCGAAGATCTTGTTGGTGATGTCGAAGTAGCTTCCGTCCGGCGCGAAGTGCGGCGCGTCCTTGTGGCGCTCGCCGGTCGCCGGGTCGATCTCCTGCACGTAGTACGGCACCGCCTCGACCGAGGCGCGCTCGAAGTCCAGGTCGTAGTTCTGGACGCGGTTCACCGACCAGTCGACGCGGACGTACTCGCGCTCGTGCCACGGCCGGTCGCGGTCGTTCTCTTCGATGACGTTGATCTTCTCGCCGGTGGTGGTGTTGTACGCGTTCGAGATGTCGAAGTGCTTCTGGATGGGGAACGCGGCGACGACCTCGCCCAGGTACCTCTCGCCCTGCTCCTTCTTGAGATCCGTGCCCACCACCGACTCGGTGGAGCGGCGCGCGTAGAGCATGTTCTCCTGGATCTCCCACCGGACGCGGGAGAGGCCGCCCAAGTCGGTCGCGCCGACGAAGGTGAAGTTCTCACCGGCCGGCATGTCGACGACGGTGCGCTGGTAGTACCACTCGCCAGCGAGCGTCGACTTGGCGAGCACGTTCGGCTGCACGCGGTCGATGGCAGGCCGCTCCTTGGCGCACGACGCGACCAGCGCGGCGAGGAGAATGCACCCGAGGGAATAGAGCGTCTTCACGGCTTTGCTCCTGCAGGCGGGGAGATGAATTGCGCGACCACCCCCGCCGGGTGGACACGCAGATCGAGGTAGAGCTGGCTGTAGCGGTTGAGGGCGTAGGGGTACCGCGTCGAGTCGGGCCGAAGCTGCGGGTTCACCGTGCTGACGCCGAGCCCCAGCGAGACGGCCTTCTTGTACGTGAAGGTCGCCTCGGCGAGGAAGAAGTTGAAGTGCCGCGCGTCGGTCGGCTCCTGCGGCGTGAAGTTGACGCGGTCATCCTGCGCGGCGGGGTAGAGGTACTGAACCTCGACGCCGCCCGCCGCGACCAGGCCGAACCACGGCGTGAGCTGCAGCCCGCCTTCGAGCGAATGGCTCTGCGACCACTGCGCGTTGCGGCTGCCGGTGTTGAAGAAGCGCTCGCAGTCGAGCGGCGAGCCCGTGCAGCCGGTGATGGCGGGCGAGAAGCGCTCCGCGGTGGTGTAGCGGTGGAAGTTGATGTTCGGGCCGAAGCTGTAGCCGAGGAAGAGCCCTTCGCGGACGTCGAAGCGGCGGCGCAACGAAACGCCAGGCTCGAGCGCGACCTGGAGCGTCTGCGCGCGCGCGGCGAGGCTGGTGGGCAGCCGCACGCCGGCCTCGGCGCCCACGTCGATGAGCGCTCCGGGAATGGTGACGATCGGGTCGAACGCGGCGGACAGCCGAACGTCGCCGATCAGCGTCTCGCCCGCGTAGGTGGTGACGTCGGACTCGGTGAGCTCGCGCGAGAAGTCGACGCGGCCGCGCAGGGACAGCTTCGGGGTGAAGCGCCAGCGGGCGTCAAGCCCGAGCGCGAGCGCGACGTACGGGTTGTAGGTGAGCTCGGCGCCTCTATCGAGCGAGAGCGCGGTGGCCGAGCTGCGCAAGGTGACGCGCGACTCCCGGTAAGGCGCGTCGCCGAGCGGGGCGGTGGCGGTCTGGGCCGGCTCGGCCGCGGCGAGCGCGGGGAGCAGGGCGACGAGGAGCGCGGTTCGCATGGGGCGCGGTGAAAAGCACACACCGCGCCAAGAGATCAAATCGTGTGGTTACGAAAAGTTAGGCACGTGCGCGAGGAGAGAAGCGCTCGGGAAACGCCGACGGTGGCAACTTCGTAACGGTCACGGCGGGGTGATGGGGGTGCCCGGCGGTCCCCAGCTCTTGTGGCTCATGCGCACGACGCCCAGGCAGCGCGCGCAGGCCTGGTCGTTCTCGTCGTAGAGCGTGGCGGACGAGAAGAGGAAGCTCGACGTCGCGCGCTCGACCTTGCCGTGCACGCGGATGCGCTCGCCCATCACCCCGCGCTCGAAGGTCATCGACAGCTGCACCGTGGCGGTCTTCCGGGTCGGGTCGACCAGCGCCGGCGTGCAGCCGATGGCCAGGTCGAACAGCGCCGAGAGCACGCCGCCGTTCACCGCCGGCGTCCCCGACAGGCCGCCGCGCTGCCAGGGCTGGATGATGGTCTCGAGGTGGACGCGCTCGCCTTGAGGGAAGGAGAGCACGGTGGACATGGTCTTCAAGGCCGCGCTGTCGTTGAAACGGGCGGCGTAGATGGCGAGCGCTTCGGCGGTGGGGCGTTGGACGGTGTTTTCGGCCATGACCGGGAGCTTAACCGCATTGGCAGGACGCAACCTGCGCGCCGCCGCGGCGAGAATGGGGCCATGCCACGCATATCGAAGACCGATGTCCAGCACGCCCTGCAGCTCGCCGCGAACACCATCGTCCAGGCCGGAGGGGCCGACAAGCGGGTGAGCCGCGCCGAGATCAAGGAAGCGCTCAAGCAGATCGACGGCCCGGAGAAGAAGCTGGTGGACGTCT
>CAZEDU010000068.1:19846-27871 GCA_964511185.1 uncultured Myxococcaceae bacterium
ACCACCGCGACTTCAAGGCCGGCGCGCAGGTGACCGAGAAGGACGTGAAGCGGGCGGTCTCGTACGCGAACAGCCGGATGATCTCGAAGTACGACCTCAACAAGAACGGGCTGTCGAAGGCCGAGATCAACAAGATGTCGCTCACCGGCAAGCTGGCGGTCGACTTCGCCAAGGCGCTCAAGGCGGCGGCCGGCGAGATGAACGTCGCGGCGCGGTTCGACAACTTCTACGACCTGCGCACCACCCTCAAGACCGACCAGCGGACCGTCTACACCCAGCCCAGCCAGGTGCCGGCGAACGTGGCGAAGATGATCGTTCAGGCCACGCAGCAGGCCGAGAGCTACCGCGGCGCCAAGACGCTCGCCCAGTGCTTCGCGCTGGTCGACATGAACGAGTTCGTCGTGCGGCACCTGCGCGACCCGAAGACGAACGAGCGGGTCATCAGCATCGACTACGGCGCGGGCGACAGCACCTACGGCGCGGTCTTCTCGCTGCAGGGCAAGAAGCTCGCCGGCATTCACGACGGTGAAATCGTCGCCGCGTAGCCGCGCGAGCCCGTCGATCTAGGGGCATTGGCTAGGGGCATTGGCAAGTTCGCTTCGATGCCCGTATAGGTCAGCCGTGTCGACGTCGCTCCTGGAAGATCTGAACCCGCCGCAGCAGCTGGCCGTGCTGCACGGCGACGGGCCGCTGCTCGTGCTGGCGGGCGCCGGGTCTGGCAAGACGCGCGTCATCACCCGCCGCGTCGCCCACTTGGTGCTCGAGCGCGGGGTCGAGCCCTGGCGCATCCTGGCGGTGACCTTCACCAACAAGGCGGCGCGCGAGATGCGCGAGCGGCTCGAGACGCTGATGGGGCCGCAGTCGTCCGACCTGACCGTGTCGACCTTCCACTCCGCGGCCGCGATGATCCTGCGCCGCGAGGCCGAGGCGGCTGGGCTCACCCGCTCGTTCGTCATCTACGACGACACCGACCAGATGCAGGTGATGCGCCGCGCGATCCGCGAGGCGAACCTGGACCCCGGGGCGGTCAACCCGCGCGAGGTGCTCTCGCGCATCGACCACGAGAAGAACGCCGGCCGCACGGCGGAGCAGATGAAGGTCGAGCCGTGGGACATGAAGGGCCGCTGGATGCAGCGGGTGTACGTCGCCTACGAGCGGCTGCTGCGCGCGGCGAACGCGGTCGACTTCGGCGACCTGCTCCTCTTGCTCGTCGATCTGTTCCGCCGGCACGACGTCATCCGCCGCAAGTACCAGGGGCGCTTCGAGCACGTGCTGGTCGACGAGTTCCAGGACACGAACGCGGTCCAGTACACGCTGCTGCGGCAGCTCGCCCCGCCGGGCTCGAACCTGGTGGTGGTGGGCGACGACGACCAGTCCATCTACCGGTGGCGCGGCGCGAACGTCGACAACATCCTCGAGTTCCCCGACCACTACCCGGGCGCGGTGGTGGTGAAGCTGGAGCAGAACTACCGGTCGGATCAGACCATCCTCGAGGCGGCCAACGCGGTCATCGCGCGCAACCCGCGCCGCATGCCGAAGAAGCTCTGGTCGGCGCGGCCCAAGGGCGAGCACCTGGAGCTCATCGTCCAGCGCGACGAGCGGCAGGAGGCGCAGGCCGTCGCGGAGCGGATCCACGAGCTGCAGCGGCAGGGCGTGGCCGACTACGACCAGATGGCGGTGTTCTTTCGCACCAACGCCCAGAGCCGCGTGCTGGAAGAGGCGTTTCGCTTGGCGCGCGTGCCCTACACCCTGGTGTCGGGGCGCAGCTTCTACGAGCGGGCGGAGATCAAAGACGCCGCGTCGTATCTGCGCCTGATGGTGAACCCGAAGTCGGACGCCGACCTGCTCCGCGTCATCAACACGCCGGCGCGCGGCATCGGCGACACCACGGTCGAGCGGCTCACCCGCCACGCGCAGGCCGAGGGCTACAGCGTGTACGAGGCGCTCGAGATTCCGCAGCGCGTGGAGGCGCTGAACGCCGGCGCGATAAAGAAGCTCACCGCGTTTCGCGCGCTCGTCGACCGGCTGCTCGCCGAGCTGCCCCAAGCGCCCGACGCCGCGACCGCCGTGCAGAAGATGCTCGAGCGCACCGGCATGGTCGAAGCGTACATGGCCGAAGGGAGCGACGAAGGGGAGGGCCGCGCTGAGAACCTGCGCGAGCTCGTCGGCGCCGCGCAGGAGTTCGACCTGCAGCGCGCCGCCCTGCCGCCCGCGTCGGCTGAGGCGCTCGCGGTCGAGGTGCCGCCGCTGCAGGCCTTCCTGGAGCAGATCAGCCTGGTGGGCGAAGCGGACGGCGAGGTGGCGCGAGGCCGCGTCGCGTTGATGACGATGCACGCCGCGAAGGGGCTCGAGTTCGACGTGGTGTTCATCACCGGCATGGAGGACGGCGTGTTCCCGCACAAGCGGGCGCTCGAGTCGAACGCCGGGCCCGAGGAGATGGCCGAGGAGCGGCGCCTCTGCTACGTCGGCTTCACGCGCGCGCGAAGGCGGCTCGTCACCACCTTGGCGCAGAGCCGGTCGCTCTTCGGCGAGCTCAAGTTCAACGCGCCGT
The DNA here is from genome assembly GCA_964511185.1 of uncultured Myxococcaceae bacterium. Lineage (GTDB taxonomy): Bacteria > Myxococcota > Myxococcia > Myxococcales > Myxococcaceae > CAZEDU01. Next base: position 22,398 of record CAZEDU010000068.1, read on the forward strand.
CGCGCTTCCTCGGCGAGGTGCCGGCGGAGCTGTACGGCTTCAACCCCAGCGAGCAGCTCGAGCCTCCGCGGGTGATGGCGCAGCCGCCGCGCGTGCGCCGGCCGTCGTACGACGATGACTCCGGGCCGTACATCGACCGCAGCTACGACCAGTCGAGCGACTTCGGCGAAGGCGGCGACGTGCGCGGCATGCGGGTGCGCCACAGCCAGTTCGGCGACGGCGTGGTGCTCGAGGTCGACGGCGAGGGTCCCAACGCGAAGCTCACCGTGAAGTTCGGCTCGGTGGGCTTGAAGCGGGTCGTCGCGCGGTTCCTCTCTCCCGCCTGAGCCATGGCGGCTCACTCGCTCCAGTGACCCGACAGGTCGAACGAGAGCTGCCGGTGATGGCGAAGGGCCAGCAGGTAGGTCGCCCGCTCGCGGTTGGCGTACAGCAGCACGTACTCATCGAAGAGATATTGGCGAAAGGCGAAGCCGCGCCTTTGCCAGCTCCGCAGCCGCTCGTGCAGGCGCTCCGCCTCGATGGACTGGGGCCGCCGTGAGAGCAAGTCCGAGCCCAGGTCCGGGAACCGCTCCAGATTGGGGATGACGTCTTCGAACAGCTTCGAGAGCAGGTGGTCATACGCTTCGAGCGCGTCCGCCTCCTCCAAGAAGCGACGCACCGACTCGAGGTTGTGAGCAAAGTTCTCCGCAACCCGGACGACGTTGCGTGCGGAGCGTCGGCGGGCCATTCGTCAGCGAGAACGGGCAGCGCTCTTGCGCTTCACGCGTCTCCGGAGCTGGTCGACGCTGAGCGTGCGTCCGGCGCTCACGTCCTCAACTCCCTGGACCGCCTCCTCGAGGAGCTTCAGGTGAATGTGGGCCCGCTCGAGCGCATGGTAGTGGTCGAGGCGGCGCGAATCGATCAACGCCACGTAGCTCTGTCCGTTGCGGGTGATGACCTTCTCTTCGCCTCGGCGCACCTGTTCGGCGAGCTTGGTGAATCGCGCGCGTACTTGATGGATGGGGACGATGTCGTCGCTCTTGAGCGCCATGGTCGAAACCTTTAACGAATTTTTTAACAGATTAGGGGCCGCGCCGCCGCTGGGTCAACGCCGCCCACAGGTGCTTGCTCGGCCAGGGCGTACGACTCGGAGAGTTCGAAATTCAGCCACTTGAGATGTCGCCCGCCATTCAAGTGGCAAGCGGCTGGGGCGCCGGTACTCTTTGGAGCCATGGCTTCCATCCGTGACGACGAGCTGCCGGGTGCGGTGGGCATCTCCAGCTCGGAACGCCGAGAGCAACCGCCCAGCATTCGCATCCCGTCGCTCGAGGTGACGCGGGAGCTGCTCCAAGCGCTGCCGAAGACCGACCTGCACTGCCACCTGGACGGGTCGATGCGGCTCAAGACCATCCTCGAGCTGGCCGAAGAGCAGAAGGTGAAGCTCCCGGCCGACACCGAAGATGGACTGGCCAAGGCCATTCACATGGGCCAGGTGTGCAAGAGCCTCGACGAGTACCTGGTGGCGTTCGACGTGACGCTGTCGGTGCTGCAGACCGAGGAGGCGCTGTACCGCGCGGCCTACGAGCTGGCCATCGACGCGGCGAGCGAGAACGTGCGCTGGCTCGAGGTGCGCTACTCGCCGGCGCTGCACCTGCGCCAGGGGCTCAAGATGACCATGGTCATCGACGCGGTGCTCGAGGGCCTGCGGCGCGCCGAGCGCGAGAAGAACATCCGCTGCGGCGTCATCGTCTGCGGCATTCGGCACATCCACCCGCAGACGTCGGTGCGGCTCGCCGAGCTGTGCGTGGCGTACAAGAACCGCGGCGTGATCGGCTTCGACCTGGCCGGCGCGGAGGTGAACTTCCCCGCCAAGGACCACAAAGAGGCGTTCGCGCTCATCCTGAAGAACAACGTCAACTGCACGGCCCACGCGGGAGAGGCGTTCGGGCCCGAGTCGATCAGCCAGGCGATCCATAACTTGGGGGCGCACCGCATTGGCCACGGCACGCGCCTGCGCGAGGACGGCGACCTGCTCAACTACGTGAACGACCACCGCATCCCGCTCGAGGTGTGCTTGCTCTCGAACGTGCAGACCGGCGCGGTCGACAGCCTCGCGTCGCACCCGCTGCGCTTCTACTTCGACTACGGCTTGCGGGTGACCATCAACACCGACAACCGGCTGATCACCGACACCACGGTGACCCACGAGCTGTGGCGCGCGCACACCGAGCTGGGCTTCTCGCTCGAAGACCTCACCACCGTGTTGATCTCCGGCTTCAAGAGCGCGTTCCTGCCGTTTCGCGCCAAGCAGGAGATGCTCAAGCGCGTGAACGCCGAGGTCGCCGAGGTGCTCGAGGAGTTCGCCAACCGGCAGGCCGCGAAGGCCGGCCACTAGCCAGGCCCCGTCACTCCAGCTTCATCCCCTTGGGGATCACCACCAACCCTCCGGGCGTGACGAAGAAGCGCCGCTTGTCTTCTTCCAGGTCGTAGCCAATCGTGGTGCCCGGCGGGATCTCGACGTTTTTGTCGATGATCGCGCGGCGAATTCGGCAGCGCCGGCCGATCTGCACGTTCTCGAAGAGGATCGACTCATGCACTTCGGCGAACGAGTTGATCCGCACCTTGGGCGAGAGCACCGAGCGGTGCACGTGCCCTCCCGAGATGATGCAGCCTTCGGACACCAGCGAGTCGGTGGCGTGGCCGACCCGGCTCGTCTCCTTGTCCGCGAACACGAACTTCGCCGGCGGGAAGTTCAGGTTGTGCGTGTAGATGGGCCAGAGGTCGTTGTAGAGGTTGAAGGTCGGGTCGACCTCCACCAGGTCCAGGTTCGACTGGTAGTAGACGTCGACGTTCCCGACGTCGCGCCAGTACCCGCGCTCCTTCTCGCCCTGGCCGGGCACCTGGTTCTTCGCGAAGTCGTAAACGAAGACGCGGGAGTGCTTGTACATCTGGCTGATGATGGATTTGCCGAAGTCGTGCGCCGAGGACTCCTCCGCGGCGTCGCGGACGATCTCGCGCACCAACGGCTCGGTCGAGAACAGGTAGTTCCCCATCGAGGCGAGGCACATGCTCGGGTCGCCCGGCATCGGCGGCGGCTCTTTCGGCTTCTCGAGGAAGTTGAGCATGCGCCCGTCGGGGCCGACCTCGATGATGCCGAACTCTTTGCCCTGTGAGATGGGGACCGGGATCGCCGCGACGGTGCAGTCGGCCTTGTTCTCGAGGTGGAAGTTCAGCATCTGCCGGCAATCCATCCGGTAGATGTGATCCGCTCCGAAGACGAAGGTGTGGTCGGGCTCTTCGTCCGTGATGATGTTGAGGTTCTGGTAGATGGCGTCGGCGGAGCCTTTGTACCAGTCGGTCCCGGTGCGCATCTGCGCCGGCACCGTCTCGACGTAGTGGCCCAGGAACGCGGTCATGCGCCACGCGCGCGACAGGTGCGTGTTCAGCGAGTCGGACTTGTACTGCGTCAGCACCTTCACCTTGAAGATGCCGGAGTTCACGAAGTTCGACAGGCAGAAGTCGATGATGCGGTACCGGCCGCCGAACGGCACCGCGGGTTTGGCGCGCTCGCGCGTGAGCGGCTCGAGCCGGGTGCCTTGCCCACCCGCCAGGATCATCGCCAGTGCTTTAGCCATGGGGGCGCAGGTTTAGGGGTTGCCCGCGGCGCCAGCAAGGGGTTCAAGGCGAGCGGATTGACCAGTAGTCTGCTTCGAACAGTCATGCTCACTCGTCGCACGGTCATCCGACGCGGGCTCTTGGGCGGCGCGCTCCTCGCGCTCGGCGGAGCGGGGTTCTTTGCCTCGCGCGCGAGCCGCAAGGTGCCGCTGCCGCCCGAAGGGCTGGTGACGTTCGACGAGGTCGAGTACGCCGTCATCGCCGCCATCGCGGCGCGGCTGATTCCGCCGCGGGAAGGCTTTCCGTCCGTCGACGGGGTGCGGGTCGCCTTCAACGCCGACCGCGTCCTGGCCCGCGCCGACGCATCGGTGCGCGCCGAGCTCAAGCAGCTCATCGGGTTGTTCGAGAACGGCCTCACCTCGTTCCTCTTCGAGGGGAAAACGAAGCCGTTCACGCAGCTGCCGCCCGACGCGCAGGACGAGGTGCTGCGGGGATGGCAGACCAGCCGCGTCGCGCTGCGGCGCACCGGCTACGACGCGCTCCGGTCGCTCGTCTACGCGTCGTATTACGGCTCGCCGCTCACCTGGGCGGCCGTCGGCTACCCGGGGCCGCCGCAAGGCTTTCACGACCCGACCGCGCCGGCGTGGAAGGGAGAGGCTCGGTGAGCGGACGCATTCACACCGGCGCCGACGTGGCAGAGGACCTGCAGCTCGACTGCGACGTGTGCATCGTCGGCTCGGGCGCGGGCGGCGGCTGGCTCGCGAAGGAGCTCACCGCGGCGGGGCTCGACGTGGTGATGCTGGAGGAGGGCGGCTACCACACGCGGCGCGACTTCGATCTGACCGAGGCGACGGCGTTCCCGATGCTGTACCAGGAGCTCGGGAACCGCGCGACCGACGACCTGTCCATTCACATCTTGCAGGGCCGCAGCGTGGGCGGCGGCACGACGGTGAACTGGTGCTCGTCCTTCCGCACGCCGAAGCGAATCCTCGAGCGCTGGGCGTCGGAGCACGGCGTGCAGGGCCTGAGCGAGGCGGCGCTCGCGCCCCACTTCGACGCGGTGGAGGCGCGGCTGCACATCGAGGAGTGGCCGCTCGAGCGGATCAACCGCAACAACCGCTTGCTCTGGGATGGCTTGGGCAAGCTCGGCCACCACCGCGGCCTCATCAAGCGGAACGTGCAGCGGTGCGCCGACATCGGGTACTGCGGCCTGGGTTGCCCCATCGACGCGAAGCAGAGCGCGCTGGTCACGGTGATCCCCGACGCGGTCCGTCAGGGCCTGCGGCTGTACGCCGACGCCTCCGCCCGACGGATTGAGTGGAGCGGCCGGCGCGCCACCGCGGTGCACGCGCGGATCAGCGGCCACGCGCTGGTGGTGCGGCCGAAGGTCGCGGTCGTGAGCGGCGGCGCGATCAACTCACCCGCGCTCCTGCTGCGCTCGGACTTGAACCACGCCGGCCGGGTGGGCATGCGCACGTTCCTGCATCCGGTGGTGGTGATGGCGGCGTTCTACGACGAGCCGGTCGAGGCGTACGCGGGCGCGCCGCAGTCGGTGTACTCGCATCAGTTCGTCGAGCGGGGAGAAGGGAGGATCGGCTTCTTCTTCGAGGTCGCGCCGGTGCACCCGCTGCTCGCGGCGACGGTGCTCACCGACTTTGGCGTCCCGCATCAGGACCGCATGGCGAAGCTGCCGCACGTGCAGGCCATCATCGCGCTCACCATCGACGGGCTCTTGCCGGGCGATGAAGCGGGGACCGTGCGGTTGCGCAGCAAGCAGGAAGAGCGGCTGAGCATCGAGTATCCGCTCAAGCCGGAGAACTGGGAGGCGTTTCGCGTCGCCTGTCGCGAGATGGCGCGCGTGCAGCTCGCGGCGGGCGCCC
>CAZEDU010000069.1:0-27641 GCA_964511185.1 uncultured Myxococcaceae bacterium
CCCAAGGGTAGACACACCCGTGCTACGCCTTCAAGATGTGACCAGGTCGTACTAGAGCGACAGCCGCATCGTCGTCTGCTGGCGCGGCTGCACGGTGACGCTCGTCCGCGCGGGCGCGCCCGGCGGGAGAAACGCCTCCACCTCGAGCGCGCCGTGTGGCACGCGCGTGAGACGAAAGCGGCCCTCCGCATCGCTCCAGGTGAAGAACGGGTGCGCGAAGCGGCCGAGGTACGCGGGAGCCTCTTTCTTCCCGTGCACCGCGCACTCGATGGTGAACAGGCCCGTCGCCTCCCTCAGCGCGATGGCGCTCAGCTCGCCTTCTTCGGGCACCGGGACGTTGGTGATCCACGCGCCCGTCCCGTGACGCTTGATGAGCAGCGTGTGGAGCTGCCGGTCCGTCGCGCGCGCGTGCAGCGCCTGCCCGAGGTGGACCGCCACGCGTGCAGGCGAGAGCCCGCGCCCGTCGTTCTCGAGGACCAACGCCGGCGCGCCCGGCGCGAAGGTGAAGCGCTCGAGGCCGCGCGCGACATAGACGAGCGCGCCGCTCACCGGCTGCCCCTTCGCGTCGAGCACCTGTCCTTCGAGCTCGCCCGTGTCCCGCTCATCGATGACGCTCGGGCTGGGCGGCGCCGGCGCTTCACGCTCCACGCGCGATGCGGGCTTCGCGCTCGCGGCGGCGGGCGGCGCCGGCTCGGGCGGATCGGTGAAGACGAGCAGCACGAGCAGCACGCTTGCGGTGACGGCGAACTTGGCCGCCATCAGCTCGATCGTGTGGACCAGCCAGGCGACGGGGCCGAAGCGGCGGGTGAGCAGCAGCGCGACGAGCACCAGCGGCGGGATCGTCAGATAGCTGTAGAGAATCGAGTGGTCCCAGTCGAAGCGCTGCTTCCACACGGCGCCGTGCACGAAGAGGAATTGAGCGACCACCCCGGCCAGGAGCAGGAGCCGCCAGCGGGTGGAGAGCGCCGGGTACGTGGGCTGAGGCTCGCTCACGGCCGCGCGCAGGTGGCCCAACCAGGACCACACCAACTCTCTTCTCGCTCGATGCGTCGCGGCGCGCCGTTCGACGCGCCGACCGTCTTCCACGCGACGCCGTTGGTCGACAGCCGCATTTGGTAGAAGAGCGTGTTCCAGGGGCTCAGGTTGAGCTCTTGCCGGGGAACGTCCCAGCGGAAGCGGTAGTTGTTGCCGACGCGCTCGACGAAGGTGAGCCAGTCGCGCCGCTCCGCCTGCCCATCCAGCCGCCACGCGACTTGGGCGAGCACCGCCTCAGGCGCAGCCACCCGGTCGGTGACGCCGGGCGCGTACACGTCGACGTCGACGAACATGCAGGCGCGCTGCTGGATGTAGCTGTCGACCCACTGCACCTCGGGGACGCCGTCGCTGTGCACGCAGCTGCGGCTGAAGCTGCCGCCGAAGTCGCCCGCCCACGCGACCGGAGGCGGCGGGTCCGCCCACACCGTGAAGGCGTGGTTGAGGCCGAAGTTGCTGTCGTACGCCTCGCAGCCATTGCCAGCGCTGTTCTTGAACCACACCTCGGCGCGCTGCGCGTCGGCCGGCACGCGGAAGGTGAACGGCGCGGCGTAAGCGACGGGAGTGGGCACGCCGTTGTGGGTCTCGAACGCGCGCACGGTGCCGTCGACCTGCTGCCCGCCCGGGGAGAAGCGGATGAACGCGCGCAGGTCCCACGCGGGGAAGCCGTTGTGGGTGCCGCGGCAGCGGGTGAGGCGGGTGAGCGCGTAGTCGAGCGTGACGTCGCCGCCCGCGACGAAGCGGCCGCGCTGCAGCGTCTGGCCGTCGCCGCGGAACTGCACCTGCGCGTGCGCCAACGGCTGCGCCGGGCAGACGCGCGGGTCGTCGCTCACCGCGAAGCCGGACGTCGCGTCGAGCACGTAGTTGTCGAAATCACCGGGGACGCGATTGTGGTCGTAGAGGCGGCTGCCGTCGGAGCCGCGCACGTACACGCCGAGCTCGAGCCGCGCCTGGGCGGGGAGCTGCCCGTTGGCCGTCACCTTCAGCGTGTTCTTGCGGATGCGGAAGCGGTAGAGCGCGCCGCCGCTCGGGGTGCGCTTCACCTGGGTCGCCGCGGTGGTGTACCAGCGGCCGTGCTCGGCCGACTGGTGCGTCACGTAGGGCCGGCCGGACGCCGCCGCCTGCGCCGACAGCTCCAACGTGCCGACCACCACCCCCTCGCAGGTCGACCCGGTGCACGCGGTCTCCAACGCGCCGTCGTCGCGCCGCGCCAGCGCGGCCTCGCGCAGCACCACCTGACAGGAGCGATCTGCCAAGTGCGTGGTGGTCAACTCCGAGCTGATCAACGTGTCGAGCGCGTCGTCACGCGGGGCGTCGGCGGAGGGTCCGCAGGCACCGCAGGTCAGCGCCAAAGCGGCGAGAAGGCATCGAAATTTTCGGGAGCGCATCACGGGCGCGCATGAATGCGCGTGTCGCGAGAAGGAAGCAAGTCCTTGAATCGAAGGGGATGTCACTGGCCCGTGCCACAGGGGCATCACTACAATGGCAGGCCTATGAGGAAGACCATCGCCGCCATCGCGCTGTTCGGCTCGGGGCTGCTCGCCATGGGCGCCTGCGAGCCCTGGCCCGAGGCGCCTCCGACCGGCTCCTCCCCAGGGCCTGCGAGGGTCACCATCGTGCCGAACGACGCAGGCGCTCCACAGGATGGAGGTTACGATGACGGCGGCACCCGCGACGGCGGCCTGACCCCGTGCAACCCGAACGCGAGCCCCGACACCTGTCCGGCCACCTCGGACTGCGCGTGCTTGCCGGGCAGCGGCGGCTGCTGGTGCTTCGAGGGCAACCCGGGCGACCTGTGCACCGTGCAGAACGGCAACTGCAAGCTGCCGACGTTCTGCCGCGCGGGCGACGCGCAGCTTTACGGCAAGTGCGGCACCGGCGGCTCTCCGGGGGACGTGTGCCGGTTCGACCTGCCGTGTTCGGTGGGGCTCAGCTGCACGCTCAGCTGCGACTGGGGCACCTGCTGCCAGTGAGCTTTCGTCACGGCTGCGCGGTGAAGTTGAGCGTTATCGAGCGGCCCACCGCGCCGCCGCCGTTGGTCAGCTCGTAGCCGGTGACCACCAGCACGTGCGCGCCCACGGTCGGCGTCCACGCGTTGTAGTCGGGCCCGGCCACGTCACCCGCGAGGGCGTAGGGCGCGTTGTTCTCGTTGCGCAGCTCGGTGCCATCGAGGGTGAACTTCACGCTGCCCACCGTGCCGATCACGTTCGCGCGGATGCTCAAGTTCTGGGTGCCGAGCGCGCTGAAGTCGAGCACGGCATTGTTCGCGAGCGGGTCGAACCCGGCGATCGGCTGATCCGTATCGGCGTTGATCAACGTGAGCGAGGTGACGCCGAAGCTCGGCTGCGGCGGCTGTGGCGTCGTCGGCTGACTGGCGGGCGTCGACGTGGTGTCGGTGCCGCTCGGCGTCGAAGGCGTCGTCGGCGTGTTGGGGGTGCTCGGCGTCTGCGCGCTGGACCCGAGCGCGATGACCGGAGTGGTCGCCTCGGAGTAGCCCGCTTCGTTGTACGCGCGCACCGTGTAGAAGTAGTGCGTCGTGTCGATGAGGTCGGTGTCGACGTAGCGGGTGCCGTTGGGCTCGACCAGCGCCACCAGCACGAAGCGCCCGTCCGGCTCGGTCGAGCGCTCGACTCGAAAGCCCCACTCGTTGTCCGACAGGTCTTGCCAGCGCAAGGTCGCTTCGCTGCCGACGCGCTCGACCGTGAGCCCGGTGGGGTCGACGGGGAGTATCTCCGCGAAGCCCGGCTTGGCCTGGCCCAGATCCGCTCCGCACCCCAGCGCCCAGAGCACCCACCCACAAGCCACGAACCGCAGGACATGTGCCGACTTCATATGGAAGAGGGTCGAGCAAGAAGCACACCCCTCTCAAAAGCCATGAAGAATCCATGGCTTCATGGGGGAACCCAGGCGGCGTGTTGGTGCACCGATACGCCAGCCGACGCCAAGCCCGCCGCGACCGCGCCAAGAAATCATAATAATTTCAGACAATTATATTTAGATGGGCCTGCGCGTGGAGGCGCCACATCGGGTGCTCAGGCGTCCTGAAGCCGAGGGAACTGGGGGAGGGCAAGTCACGACAATTTCTTAGAATGGCATCGAGCACGCGCGACGCTTCATCCGAGCCCAACCGCCAACGCCTCTCCACCGCGCAGCGAGCGCTGCGAAAGCTCGGGTATTCGCCCGGGCGCGTCGACGGAAAGCCGGCGCCCGAGACGACCCTGGCGATTCGTGACTTCCGGCGCGACGAGCCTGGCCTCAAGAACAAGGGTTGGCTCGACGCGAAGGTGCAGGACCAGCTCTCCCAGGCCGTGCGCGCGTACGCGCACGACGCCTTCTCGGTGCGCATCACCCGGCACACCCGCTCGCATCTCAACCGCGACCGCGCCACCGGAGAGCGGGTGGCGGCCCAAACGCTCGGCCTCGGCGACAACGGGCCCGAGGTCGCCAACATTCAGCACCACCTCAAGGCGGCGGGGTTCGATCCGCGCCACACCCACGGCAAGTTTGATCAGCGCACCCGCGGTGCCGTGCGCGCCTTTCAACGCGCTGTCGGTCTGGGGGTAACCGGCTTCGTGGACGCCGCCACCTGGGAGAAGCTCGAAGGCGTCTACCGCTATCACAAGAAGAGCGCGCCGCAGGCGCTGGGGGAGCGCTCGCCGCTCGTCCTCCGCAGCGAGCGCGCGCTCGCCACGCTCGGGTACGACGTCGGCAAGGTCGATGGCCACTTCGACGCGAAGACCCAGCGCGCCGTGCGCGCGTTCGAGAAGCGCAGGAAGGGCTTTCGAAACGACGGGGAGATCAGCGGCAAGCAGTTCGTGGCGATGGAGAAGCTCGCGAAGAAGGCGATGCGCGGTCCCTTCTACCCGCTGTCGATTCGCGGCAGCGACTTAGGCGGCGCCGCCGCGCACCGCGGCAACCCCGGCAACGCTGGCCTGTCGAACTGGGAGTCCCTCAACGCGGTCGACTTGGGCGTTCCGGTCGGCACGCCGGTCTACGCGATGGTGAGCGGCACCATTGGCCGCGAGATTGGCCCCCTCCACTCGAGCAACCCGCGGCTCGCCGGCGAGCGGCTGCACCTGCACACCAAGAACAACGAGTACTACTACGCGCACCTGTCGCGCCTGGTGGTGCGCGCCGGCCAGCGCGTCCGCGCGGGGCAGCTGCTCGGCTACTCCGGCTCCGCGGCGGGGTCGCCCCACCTGCACCTGGCGGTCAAGCACGGCGACCCCGAGGCCATCGTCCGCCGGGGCCGGCTCAAGCCGCGCCCGTGACGGGAGCCCTCACCGGGGCCTTCAGGGGTCCACGAAGAAGTCGGGCATCGGCTCCACGCCCGGCTTCACCGCGTAGCGCGTGAAGTCGGTCACGCCGGCTTCGCGCAGCAGCGCTTCGTCGATGACGAACTGGCCGGTGAAGCTGCGGCTGTCGCGGGTGAGGATGTGGTGCGCCGCGTCCGCCACGATGTCGGGCGTGCGGCACTTCTGGATCGCCTCGTCCCCGCCCAGCATCTTCATCGCCGCGGTGGCGATGGCGGTCTTCGGCCACAGCGCGTTCACCGCGATGCCGTGCTCCCGGAGCTCCTCGGCCATGCCGAGCACGCACAGGCTCATGCCGTACTTCGAGATGCTGTAGGCGACGTGGCCTGAGAACCAATGCGCCTTCAAGTTGAGCGGCGGCGAGAGCATCAGCACGTGCGGGTTCTTCGCCTTCTTCAAGTGCGGCAGGCATGCCTGCGTCGTGGCGAAGGTGCCGCGCACGTTCACCTGGTGCATCAGGTCCCACTTCTTCATCGGCGTCGACGCGGTGTCGGTGAGGCTGATGGCGCTCGCGTTGTTCACGCAGATGTCGATGCCGCCGAAGGTCTCCACCGTCTTGGCGACCGCCTGGGCAATCTGCTCTTCGAACCGGATGTCGACGGTGAGCGGCAGCGCCTTGCCGCCCGCCGCTTCAATCTCCTCGGCCGCGGTGAAGATGGTGCCCTCCAGCTTCGGGTGCGCCTCGGCCGTCTTCGCCGCGATGGCGATGCGCGCCCCGTCTTTCGCCGCCCGGAGCGCGATGGCCTTGCCAATGCCGCGCGAGGCCCCGGTGATGAAGAGCACCTTGTCCTTCAAGTCAGCCATCGCTCGCCTCGCTCACCGCGCGTTCTTCACTTGCAGCTGCCGGTCGTCGTCTCCCACAGCCGCACGCCGTCGAGCTCCATCCACTCGCCGGCCTTCGGCTGGGGAATGTAGACCCGAAGCAAGAAGCGCTCTTCGCCTTTTCCGGTGACGAGCATCGGGCCGGTGCCAGGCGGCGGAATCGACTGCCACTCGCCGGTCAGCGGAACCGAGAACTCCTCGTCTTGGTTCTGGCCGGGCGCCGCCTTGCGCACGTTGAGCCGCCCGACCTGCGCCGTGCCCCGCACCCACACCGTCGCGCAGTACGAGCGGGTCTCGGGCTTCACCACCGCGTCGTTCGCGTACCAGACGCTCGCCGCCGACGCGTCGCTCGGCGCGGTCACCTTGCCGACCTTGCCGCCCGCCTTCGCGCTGGGGCTCGCCACCACCTCGAACTGGGCCGACTCGGTGGGGCTGGTGCGCCAGGCATCGCTGCTCGCGCACTCGAAGCTGCCGTTGGCGAGCAGGTTCGGCGGGTTGCCTTCGTGCGCCTCGCACCCGGTCGACGCGACGCAGACGCCCGCCTGGCAGAGCTGGCCGTCGGCGCACGAGGCGTTGCTCGTGCAGACCGCGGGCGAAGGGCCTTCGCCCGGGCCACCGCAGTGGGAAAGGACCACCAAGAGCGTCGACAGAAACAGGGCGCGCACAGTGGCAACGCGCTTAGGCGTGGCGCGAGATGAGGTCAAGCGCCCGAGTCATACCTGTCGCACTCACCGCGGTTCGGTCTTTGTGTCATCCAACGAACGCAGTTTTTCCGACTGTTCTGGTTGTTCGCGTCACGTCCTCGCCCTCAGTGGCCGTTGGACTGCGAGCATCTTCTGCCGTGATTTCTTTGCGCGTAGGTTCGAGCGCGTCGAACGTTTGTTGAGCCGTCGAACGGACGGGAGAGATGCCGAAGGACTTTGCTCAGAGCGTCGCCGCGAGAATTCGTTGTCTGAGAGAGGCGCGAGCGCTATCGGTTCGAGAGCTTGCACGTCGTTCTGGGCTGCCGCCCGAGTCGGTCTCGCGCAGCGAGCGCGGAATCACCGAGATAACCCTCACCAACCTCGCCAAGCTCTGCCAGGGGCTGTCCATCGACCTGCCTCACTTCTTCGACTTCGCCAGCAAGCCCGACCTGACCGAGCTCAAGCCCGAGATGCGGCGGGTGATGATGGTGCTGGGGGAAGTCCCCTCCACGCGCCTGGCGCGGGTCGCCAAGGGGCTCGAGCTCATTTTGAGCGAGCCGAAGCTCGACCGCTCGCTGAACGGTCGCAACCGGCTGCGCTCGCGGGCCGAAGAGGAAGCCTGAAACTGGCGTAGAAGGGTGGGGCCCCATGAGGTCCCGCACCGAGTCTCACCTGCCCGGGCGCTGCAAGCGCTGCTACCTGAAGCAGCGCTACTGCCTGTGCGGCTTGGCGCCCAAGCTCGTCACGCGCACGAAGCTGGTCGTCATTCGCCACGAGCGCGAGGCCTACAAGTCGACCAACACCGCGCGCATCGCCGCGCTGGCGCTGCCGTCGCTCGAGATTTGGCCGTACGCGGGGAGCTCCGAGGCGCTCGACGCGCAGGTGGCGGCCTTGCCCAACGCCTGCCTGGTGTTCCCCGACGACGCGCCGGCGGAGCGGCCGATGCCCGAGCCCGTCGAGACGCTGGTGCTGCTCGACGGGACCTGGCGCCAAACCCGCCGCATGCTGCGCCGGGTGCCACCGCTGCGCGCGCTGCCGCGCTTGGTGCTGCGCCCGCCACCGGCGGCGGCCCCGCGGCTTCGGCAGGCGCCGACCGAAGGGAGCGTCTCGACGCTGGAGGCGATCGCCGCCGCGTTGGCCGAGCTCGAGTCGCCCGCGCTCCGCGCTCCGCTGCTTCAGCTGCAGGCCGACTTCGTGGCGCGCACCTTGGCCGGCCGCGGCGAGCCGTGAGGTCCCGCCGAAAAGAGAGCGCCCCCGCCTCGGGTGAGCCGAAGCGGGGGCGCCGTGAGGCTTAAAGCGTCAGCCGACTACTGGAGCGGGCACGCCGCGTCCTTGACGCAGTCGTACGTCTCCTTGATGACGTAGCGGCCGTTCTCGACCACGAAGCGGCCCAGGCGGTTCTGCACGTTCTGCGCGCCCTCGTTGGTCGTCTCGGCGCTCCAGTCCATCGGACCCGAGGCGCCTTCGTAGTTGATCGCCTTGCCCTGCTCGATGAGGCCCAAGGCGCGGGCGAACTCGTCGGCGCCCGAGCTGACCTTCTCACCGGCCGGGTCGGCCAGCTTCTGGATCGCGTCGCGGGCCTGCTCGCCCGTGACCTCGCTCCAGTCGGTCAGGTTGTTGGCCTTGGCCGCCGCCGCGATGCCCAAGAAGGCCATCACCGCGCCGTCGTACGCGTGCGCGTCGGACCAACCCGGACCGTCGTACTTGGTGGCGAACGCGCGGAAGTCGTTGCTGAACCGCTCGCCCGACGCACCGTCGGCGAACAGCTGCGTGGTGCCTTCCTCGCCGTTGCTCTTGTCACCCAGCTTGCTCACCGTCGTGCGGAACGGCGTGCCCGAGGTGTGCAGCATCGGGCGGCGCAGGCTCGCGTCGATGTTCTTGTACGCGTTGGTGATGCCGGCCGACGGAACCGGGAAGGTCGCGTCGTACACCACGTCCGGGTACTGGTCGGCGGTGTCGGACTCGACGGCGCCGGTCGACAGGTTCTGCACGCGGGTGCGGTTGTCGACGAGCAAGTCGGCGTCCGTGGACCAGTTGTAGGTCGCGTCGGTGGTGGGCGGGTGGAAGACCTGCTCGACCACCACGTTCGGATCGGCCGCCTTCGCCTGGTCCCGAATCGCGTTCGAGAAGCCAATGCCGAAGGCTTCGCGACCCGCATAGATGGTGATCTTGTGGACGCCGTCGCAGTTCACGTCGCCCGGGACCTGGTTGCTGCAGGTGCCCGGCTTCTTCGCCATGCCCAAGCGCACGAGCACGCCGGCCTGGCGGAACGCGTGCATCACCGTGCGGAAGTTCCAGCGCTTCGGATTCTGCTTGGTGAGCTTGTCTGCCTCGTCGGTCGGGTTGACCGGGTTCGGGTTGTTGATCTGCGGCGAGACGCACGAGAAACACAGAATCGGCACGTTCAGGTCGTTCGACGTGTCGGCATCGTAGTGCGTGCGGTTGAGCGCGATGTCGTCACCGCTGGTATCAGCGATGAGCGCCTTGGCGCCCTGGTTCTTCACGAAGTCGACCCCGCTGGCGGTGGCCAGGGTGGGGTTCGACGTCGAGTCGACCGCGAGCTGGTTGAACTCGTAGCTCAGCTTGGCGGTCTCGAGACCCTTGTTGGCGTGCTCGAAGGCCATGTTGAGCGCCTCTTCCCAGCTCGGCTGCTGCACCGGGCCGGTCAGATCGCGAATGGTGCCGACCGCGATCTGCTTCTTGTCTGAAACTCCCTCATTGCAGCCCACGAAAATCAGCGCTGCAGCGGCGATACCCGTACTCCAACGTTTCATGCTTCCTCCCCTTGATTAAAAACCCGTCAGAACACCTGACGCGCTTCCACGATGAACATCCGGCCCAAGTTCGGAATATCGGTGCCCCCGAAGCCCGGCGCGGACCAGCGTTGATCGAGCAGGTTGCGAACGCCAGCCAAGAAACGCGTTTCGCTGCCGCCGACCAACTTCAGGCCCTGGGTCGAGAGGGTCAAATCCACCGAGTAGAACGAGGGAAGCTCGTAAGGCTTGTTGTTGTTGAGCCGCGTGTTGCCCGACGACGAGCCGCGGGGCCCCACCCAGCGGAGCGCGGCTCCGGCGTTCAAATACGCCTCGTTGATGTCGACGTCGACGCCGAGCGCGCCCCAGTCGTTGGGGTAGAGCTCCGGCGGGGCCGACTCGATGCCCTTGTCGCCGATGGTTCGCTGGCTGTTCCACATCACGAACGAGTTCACGCGGGAGCGAACGTAGCGGAGGATGACCTCGGCGCCGACGTTTTGTGCTTCGCCTTTGTTGATGGCGATGTAATCGCTGCCGATCGGCTCGAACTCAATCTTGTCTTGCAGCTGCTGGTAGTAGACGCCGAGCTCGATGGCGAGGTGTCCGAAGAGCCGCGCGATGACGTTGAGCTCGCCGCTGGTGACCGACTGCGGCCTCAGCTGCTCGGTCTGCGCCACCTGCTGCGAGAGGTTGCCGAGCACGTTGTAGTCGGTGTCGGACCCCGGGAAGGCGAAGAGCAGGGTGGCCGACGGCGTCTGGAAGGCGCGGCCCGCGACGATTTTGGTGATGAACTCGGGCGACCACGCGTAGGCCACCGCGCCACGCCACGAGACCTGCGTGGGG
Source organism: uncultured Myxococcaceae bacterium (assembly GCA_964511185.1). Lineage (GTDB taxonomy): Bacteria > Myxococcota > Myxococcia > Myxococcales > Myxococcaceae > CAZEDU01. The sequence goes on from CAZEDU010000069.1 coordinate 10,447, forward strand.
TAGGTGGCGGGGCCGGCCTGGATGCGGTCGACGCGCGCGTTGCCGGTGAGCTTGAAGCCCTTGAGCGAGGCGATGGGAGACCAGGCCGCCTGCACGAAGGCGCCCACGTCGTTCAAGCCGCGGCGCTTGGCGCGGTCCTCGCCGATCTTGAAGTCCTGGCAGTCGCCGGACTTGAAGCTGCCCGAAGGCTCGTTGAAGCACTGCTGGTAGTAGAGGATGCGCTCGTTGTCGAGCTCGCCGTCGAGGCCGACGTTGAGGGCCAGCCGCTCGACCGGCGTGATGTCGAGCACCAGCGCGCCGGTCCACGCCTCGTAGTTGAACATCGGGCGGAAGTAGTAGCGGTAGTTGCCGGTCGGGTAGATCTCGTAGTCGCGCGTCGGCGCGCCGCGGTGGTAGCTGATCGACGCGGTGGTGCCGAGCACCTCGTTCCAGCGGCGGTTGTAGTTCAGCGCCAGCCAGTCGTTCTCCAGGCTGAGCCGGTTCCTGCCGGTGAGGATGGAGTTGAGGAGGAACTCGCCGTTGGAGTCGAGCCGCTGAATGCCGCCCTCGAGGTTCAACGTCCCCCACGTCTCCGAGCTCTGCTGGAAGCGCGCGAACGCGGACATCGGCGTCGACAGGTCGCCGGCGCTGTCGCGGGTGTACAGCGTGGGGTCGACGCGGATGTTGTTGAAGGTCTTCTGCAGCTTGACGCCCGAGCGGTCGATGCGGTCGGCCGACGCCGAGAGCACCAGCTCGCGCCCTTCGCCGCGGTAGGTGATGAGGCCCGAGCCGCCGGCGCCGACCTTGCGGAGCACGGTGCTGCGGCCGGCCACCTCGACGTGCGTGCCGGTGGTGGGGCGGCGGGTGATGACGTTGACGGTGGCGAGGAACGCGTTCGCGCCGTAGAGGGCCGACAACGGGCCCTTGGCGATCTCGACCCGCTCGATGGCCTCGACCGGGATGTACTCGGCGCCGATGAAGGAGGTCAGGTCGGGGCGGAAGTTCACCGCCACGCCGTCGATCATCACCTTGACGATTCGGGTACCGGCGCGCAGACCGCCGTTGACGCCGCGCACGCTGACCGACGGCATCACCAGGTCATCGATGATGTAGAGGCCCGGCACCGTCGAGAGCATCTCGGCCAGGGTGCGGTAGCCGCGGCGGTCGATGTCCTCGCGGCTGATCACCGTCACGTTGGCGGAGGCGAGCGAGCGCTCCTCTTCGATGCCTGACGCGGTGATGACGCGCTGGTCGAGGATCTGCTCGAGCCTGAAAAGGTCGGTCTCGGTGGTCGGCCCGGCAATCGCCTCGCCCGTCATCGGGTCGAAGCTCATCTCCGCGGCGCTGTCGCTCGCGGGCGGTTCCGGCGCTGCCGCAGGAGCGCTCTCGGCCACCGGCGCAGGCGCCGCCGCCGTCTCCGCCGCGGGGACTTCCCCGCCCTGCGCGAGCGCGCTCGACACAAGCCAACTTGCCAGTACTGCCGTCGCTGCGGTGGTCATCGTCCCCCTGCTCGTTGACCTCTGTTGGAGCCGGCCCGGCGCTAAGGACCAAACTGCTCAAACGGGCGCGCCGACCCCCGGCCCCAATTACGGTCGAAAGACTATCCTCGATGATTCGTCTCGTCTACAGCCAATCGGCGCGCGCGCCATCGAAGAATGTGGGTGGCTCTGCTCGAGCCTGCAAACATCTCAATCAACTCGAGAAGCGACGTTCATCACACACGGTAGTTGCCAACGATTCGTGACATGCCGTCGGACAGGGCTTTCATGTTTGCCGCGGTTCCCTCGAGATTTTGAATGCCGCTGGCCGTCTCGCTGGCGGCGCGGTCGATTTCGCGAATCGCGCTCCAAATCTCCTCGATGCCGGTGGACTGCTGCCGCGTCGAGGCGGCGATCTGCATCGCCGCTTGTGACGAGGTGGCGATCGCCTCGGCGAGCCGCTTGATGGCGGCGCCGGCGGCGTTGGCCACGTTCATTCCAGACTGCACGCGGCGGCTGCCTTCTTCGATGGAGCGCACCGCCTCGCGCACGCCCGACTCGATGTCGCGCAGAATCGCGCGCACCTGCGCGGTGGACTGTTTGGAGCGCTCCGCCAGCGACCGGACCTCGCGCGCGACCACCGCGAAGCCGCGGCCGTGCTCGCCGGCGCGCGCCGCCTCGATGCCGGCGTTGAGCGCGAGGATGTTGGACTGCTCGGCCAGGTCGTTCACCACGTCGATGATCTGACCGATCTGGTTGGTGCGCTGGGCCAGCCCCTGCATGTGCACCACGATGGCTTCGACCTGCTCCTTGATCTGAGCCATGCCGTTGATGCTCTCGGACACCGCCTCGGTGCCGCCCGAGCTCGACTGCTCGGACTTGCGGGCCAGCTCGATCACCTCCTGCGCCTTGCTGGCGGCTTGCGCGAAGGTCTCGCGCAGCTCGGCCATGGTGGCGCCCATCTCGGCCAGGCTGTTGGCCTGCCGGGTGGCGCTCGACGACTGGTGGGAGGCCGACTCGAGGATGGTGGTGGAGACGACCGAGAGCGAGCCGGACGCTTCGACCAGCTGCTTGATCACCGCGCCGGTCTGCTCGGTGGCTTTGACCACGGCGGACGCCATGCGGCCGACCTCGTCTTCGATCGGATCGTTGAGCCGCTGGCGCAGCTCGCCGGCGGCGAAGGCTTCGGTGTAGCGCATCATGCGGCCCAGCCGCTGACCCAGGTAGCGCAGGTAGAGGATGATGAAGAGCACGAAGAGGATGAGCGAGGCGATGGCCACCGCGGCGCCGAGCTGCTGGAGCACCGCCTGTCTCGTCGACGCCGTCGAGTAGCCGAGGATGACGTGGCCGAGCGTGCCGGCCTCGGCGGCCTTCTGCGTCTGGTCGCCGAACAGGCCGAGGTCGTCTTGGCTGCCGCCCGACTTGTCGCGGATCATCTCCTGCTGGAAGGTCCGCACGCCTTCGATGCTCGCCTCGCGGCCTTCGTTCAGCGCCTTGATGTGCTTGTCGATGATGTCCAGCTTGAGCTTGTCGTCGCTCCACTTGCCCGGGTCTTCCGGCGACGGCGCGAACGCGAACAGCTGCTTCTGGTCATCGAGCACCGCGATGTAGACGATCTCGGCGTCGGACTGCGCGAAGTCGAGGAGCACCTTGCGGGCCTCGACCTTCTCCTCGAGCGTGATGCGCGAGCGCAGGTCGGCGTGCTTCTCGAGCGTCTTCGCCGTGGTGACGCCGCGCTTGTTGAGCTCGAGCTCGACCTCCTGCTCGAACCGCCCGAAGAGCACCGGCGGCACCGTGATCAACGCGAGGACGATCGCCAGCGCCACCAGCACGAGCGACTGCCGGGTCAGCGTCTTGGGTGCGACCTTCGCGATGGTGCGACCGAGCCAGGACGTCCCGTTGCCGTTCACCATTCCCCCCTCCTTCCGTTCGCTCATCGAAACACCTGCGAGGCGCCATCGAGGACGCGTTGCGGCACGTCGACGCCCAGGTGCTTGGCGGTTTTCAAGTTCACGGTCAGGCTTCCGTTGTGGTGCGCCGGCGCTGGCACCGGCAGCCGTTTGTCCGCCGGGCGCGCGGCGATCTCGGCGGCGAGCTGGCCGGCGCGTTTGCCGATCTCGGAGTAGTTGGGCGCCACCGAGGCGAGCGCGCCGACCTTGGTGAAGGTGTCCAAGAACCCGTAGAGCGCGATCTTCCGCTCGAGCGTGAACTGCAAGAGGAAGCTGAAGACCTCTTGCTTCACCAGGCGGGGGTCGGGCGCGAGCCACAGCGCGTCGATGCTGCCGGCGATGGTCTCGAGCGCGGTGCGGATGTCGCGGGGGTCGTTCACCGTCTTGGCGATCAGGTCCAGCCCCAGCGCGTCGGCGGCGCGCTTGGCGTCGGACACGAAGGCGCCCGAGGCTTTGGGGTCGAAGATGATGCCGATGCGCTTGCCGTTGGGGTTCAGCTCCTTGAAGCGGGCGAGCTGATCACGCGCCGACACCTCGAGCGGCACGCCGGTGATGGTGCTCGACGGCGTGACGTTGCGTTCGAGCACCATGCAGTAGACGACCGGCAGGTTGGTGAGCCCGCTCTGCGCCAGCTTCACCGCTTCCTGGCCGACCGCGAGGACCACGTTGGGGTTGTGGCGCTTGACTTGCTCGAGCGCGTCTCCGGCGGCGGCGTCGACTTCGGCCAAATCGCGGTTCACGCCCCGCGCGGCGACCACGGCTTCCTGGAACTGAGCGACCTTCGGGTTGGTGAGGGCGACCACGCTGGCGGCGCGCGCGGTGCCCGTCGAAAGGACGGACAGCGCGAGCAGGCCGAGCGCCGCTCTCTTCGCGGATGATGTCGTCATCAGAGCTGAGCCCTCCAAGCCGCGTAAACGGTGAGCCGGTGCCTCGACCCGCATAGGATCAAGGCTGAAGAGTCGTTCCACAAATTTCCACCAACCGGATCGGTATGTCATCGATGCCGAGCACTTCACACGACGCGCCCACTTCGAGCGCGACGCGCGGCATCCCGTAGACCACGGAGGATGCCTCATCTTGCGCGATCGTCCACGCGCCTTGAAGCTTCATCGCCAGCAAGCCCTCGGCGCCGTCTCGGCCCATGCCGGTGAGCACGACGCCGACCGCGCGGTCACCATACGACGTCGCCGCGGAACGAAGCAGCATATTGGCGTCGGGTGCGAGCTGACCCACCCCCGCGGGCAGCGACTCGACGTGGCCCGGTGAGAGCAGCAGGTGTGCCTGCTCGCCTGCGACGTACACCACATCTTGCTTCAGCGCTTCGCGCCGCGTGACGGTGACCACCTTGCGGCCGGTCGCCTTTTGCAGCCAGCGCGCGAAGCCCTGCGCGAAGCTGGGCGCCAGGTGCTGCGCCACCACCACCGGCGGAAACGGGCGCGGGATGCCGGCGAACAACCGCTCGAGCGCCGGGGGGCCTCCAGTCGAGGTGGCCACGGCCACCACTTCAATCTCGCGCGGCCCCACCCGCGGCAGCTGGCCCTTGGCGACCACCGAGGTCCGCCGCCGCACCACCCGCACCTCGGCCATCGCGCGCACGCGCCGCACCAGCTCCTGCACCTGGGGCTCGCCGCCCGCCGCGAACGACGGCTTGGCCACCACGTCCACCACCCCGAGCTTCATCGCGTGCAGGGCCTGCGTCTGCTCTTCCGAGCGCGCCAGCGTGGTGAGCAGCAGCACCGGCACCGGCGAGAGCTCCATGATGGTTCGCGTCGCGTCGATTCCGCTCATCTCGGGCATCACCACGTCCATGGTGACGACGTCGGGTTTGAGGGTGTTCACCAGCTCGATGGCCTCGCGCCCTGTGCGCGCTTCTCCCATCACCTTAAGCTCTGGATTTCGCTCGAGGGCCGACACCAGCGCGGCGCGGAAGCTCGCGCTGTCGTCGACCACCACGACGCCGTACAGCTTGTGAGGTGTCGAAGTCACTTAAGCCTTGTCCCGGATGAGCGTTTGGAGGACTTCGAGGAGCTGGCCGCGGTCGAAGGCGCGCTTGGTGAGGAACGCGCTGGCGCCCGCGTCGGTGCTGCGCTGCCGGTCTTCTTCCGAGTCGAGCGTCGAGAAGAGCACCACCGGCAGCTTTTCGGTCTGGGCCTGCGCGCGCAGCTTCTGGGTGAGCCCCCAGCCGTCGAGGCCGGGCATGCGCACGTCGGAGACGACCAGGTCGACCTGCTCGGCGAGCAGGAGCGCCTCGTCGCCGTCGGCGGCGGTGAGCACCGAGTAGCCCGACGCTTCGAGGACGGTGCGCAAGAGCATGCGGGTGGCGATGGAGTCGTCGGCCACCAGCACGCGCCGCTTCTTGCCGCTTTCGGCCGCCTGCTTCTCGCTCGCCTCGTCGAGCCGGTTGGACTGATCCACCAAGCCGCGCGGCGAGAGGACCAAGATGGCGGCGCCATTGGGCAGAATCGCGCCGGCGCCGAGCACGTCGATGTCGTGCAGCTCGGACGGGAGCGGCCGCTGCACCAGCTCGCGGCTGCCGAGCAGCTGGTCGACGACGATGCCGGTGCGCGAGGTGGCGGTGGCGACGACCGCGAGGATTTGCCCTTCGCGCCGGTCGGAGCCCTGCGGCAGGCCGAGCAGCCTCGACAGGTAGTGCACCTCGAGCGGCTCGTCTTCCAGCTCGTACCACAGCCGGCCGCTGCCCCACTTCAGGTCGCCGGGCTTGAGCCCCACCACCCGGCTGATGCTGGCGTGCGGCAGCGCGTAGATGCGGCCGTGCTCCTCGAGGAGCATCACCTCCGACGTCGACACGCTCATCGGCACCACCAGCAAGAAGGTGGAGCCCTGGCCCTGCGTCGACTGCACCTCGACGCGGCCGCCGAGCCGGATGATGCCTTCGCGCACCACGTCCAGCCCGACGCCGCGGCCGCTCGTCTCGGTCACCTTCGAGGCGGTGGAGAAGCCGGGCATGAAGAGCAGCTCGTACACCTCGCGCCGCGACATCGCCTCGGCCGCCTCTTGGGTGATGAGCCCCATGTTGACGGCCTTCTTGCGCACCGCGCCCAGGTCGATGCCGCTGCCGTCGTCCTGCAGCGTGACGTGCAGCTCGCCGCCGCGCTCTTCCATGGTGAGGTGGATGACCGCGCGCGTGGGCTTGCCGGCCGCCGCGCGCTTGTCGGTCGACTCGATGCCGTGGTCGACGGCGTTTCGCACCATGTGCATGAGCGCGTTCTTGAGCTCCTCGAGCACCCGCCGCTCGACGTCGACCTCGCCGCCCACCACGTTGAGGATGGCGTCCTTCTGCAAGCGCCGGGCGGTCTGCCGCACCGCGCGCTGCAGCGGCGGGAAGAGCGTGCGCGCCGGCACCATGCGCATGGTGCGCAGCTCGTCGTCGAGCGAGTCGGCGCTGGCCTGCAGGTACTCGCCGTCGTCGATGAGCGAGCGGTGCTCGAGCTGCAGCTGCTGCAGGACGCGCTCGAGCGGCTCGGCGATGCTGGCGACCAGGAGGTTGGTGGCGGCGATGGAGCGCAGCCGCTCGAGCGAGGTCTCCAGTGCGTTGGCGAAGCCTTCGGTGTTGATGGCGCGCTGGTCGAGCCGGCTGTGCAGGGTGCGCAGCTCGTCGAGCCGGCGCTCGAGCGACATCAGGCGTTGGAGTGAGACGCGGATGGTCTCGTCCTCCGACTCCGCGCCCGCCGCGTGCGCCTCCTCGCCGCCGGCGCCGGGCATCGGGGCCGACGGGGTGGGCGCGGGCGACTGCGCGGGCCCGGGGCCTTCGACGGAGCCCTCTGCGGGCGCGGCCTGCAGCACCGCGACGATGCCCTGGTCGGCGCTCGTGACGTCGGCGATGCCCTCGGTGCCCTCGGGCCCGTCCTTGAGCAGACCTTGGGCGCGCTTGCGGCTCGCGTCCATGGCGCGCAGCACCAGGTCGACCACCTCGGGCAACAGCGGGCCCTGGCCGCGGCGGAAGGGCGTCAGCACCTCTTCCAGGTGGTGCGCGAGCGACTCGATGTCGGTGATGCCGAGCGCGCCCGAGCTGCCCTTCATCGAGTGGGCGTGGCGGAACAGCTCGTCGACCGCCTTCTGGCGGCCCGCGCCTTGCGGGTCCTGCTCGAGCTGCAAGGTCAGCTCGGCGATGCGACCGGCCTGCTCGCGCAGCTCCTCGGCGTAGACCGCGACGACTTGTCGAAAGGCTTCGTCGACTGCCATGGCAGGTTCGTTAGGCGCCCTTCAAGCGGGGGTCTTGCAGCAGTGCGTGAACGTCGAGCGCGAGCATTCGAAGCTCGCCGTCGTCGGTGCTGAGCCAGCCGGCGATGCCAGGCCCCATCTTGCCCGAAGCGACGGGAGTGGGGGCGCCGACCGCGGCCTCCATGCCCATCAGCTCCTCGGCGGCGAGCCCGATGACGCGCTTGCCGTTGCTCACCACCAGCGCGCCGCTCACGTCGCCGACGCGGCCGCGCGGCAGCTCGAAGAAGGTGACCGGGTCGAGCAGCGAGAGCAGCTGGCCTTCGACGGCGGCCAGGCCCACCAGGTAGGGGGGCGAGCGGGGGACCTCGGTGATGTGGCGGAGGCTCTGCGCGCGCAGCACGTCGGACATGCGCACGCCGAAGGTGGTGCCGCCGTACGAGAAGGTGGCGTACTGCGCGGTGGTCGCCGTCTCTTGGACTTCCTGCGACTGCGCGAGGACTTCGGCGCGCGCCTGGAGAACGGCTTCGACGTCGCGTCGGCTTTGGCCCTGGTCGCTCATGAAGAGGGTTCCGGTTGCAGGCAGGACATCAGCCGGGTGGCGAGCTGCTTCATCTCGAGCGGCTTCACCAAGTGTACCGCACCCGGGAGGGCGGCGATCTCCGCGGCGAGCGCGTCGTCCGGCGGCGTCACGAAGACCACCGGCAGGCGCGCAAAGTCTTCGTTCAGCTTGAGGGCGCGGGTGATGGAGAGGCCCTGCCGCTCGTTCTCCTTCGAGTCGGCGAACAAGAGCGCGGGGCGCACCTCTTGGACCAGCCGCAGCGCCTCGACGCCGTCGGGCACCTCGAGCAGCTCGCAGCGCAGGCCGCCCAAGTGGCGCGCCAAGGCGTGGCGCAGCTGGCTCGAGTCGCCCACCACCACCACCTGGCGCGGCGGTTGTGACTGCAGGGCGCGCTCGAGCGAGCTCTTCACCAGCTGCCGCGCCCAGGTGACCGAGAGCGGCTCGGGGCCTGGCAGCGTCGCGTCGGCGTCGAGCTCCTTGAGGCGCTTGAGCAGCCAGCGGAAGCGCTCGGCGGCGACCATGTTCTCGCCGGCGGCCAGGTCGAGCATGCCGAGCGCGAGGTGGCCGAGCAGGTAGTCTTCCTTGACGGTGATGGCCTCGCGCAGAAGCGCGCGCGCTTCGTCGGGCTGGCCGCGCTCGCTGACGATGAGCGCGAGCAGGTGGAGCACCGCGGCCGAGCGGTCCTGCGAGAGCGCGCGGCGGGCGAGCTTCTCGGCGCGCACCAGGTCCTTCGCGTCGGCCGCGGCCTTGGCGGCGACCTCCAGCGGCACCGGCGGCGACAGGGGCGGCGAGGTGGGCGGGATGGGCGGCTGCGAGGGCGGATCGCCCGGCATGCGCGGGGTGAGGCGCGGCCGCTTCTTCTGCAGCACGTTGGGCACGTCGGCGCGCACGCGCTCGAGCCCTTCGGGCAAGGCGGACGCGTCGAGCGCCGAGACGACCAGGTAGCCGTCCGGCTTGAGCGCCTGGGCGAGCTTGCTCAGCACGCGCTTGACGGCGTCGGGCGTGAAGTAGAGCAGCACGTTGCGGCAGAAGATGAGGTCGAGCTCGACCGTGCCCGAGGCGAGGTCGGGGTACGCGTCGTCCATCAGGTTCAGGTACGAGAAGCGCACCAGCTCGCGGATCTCGGGGACGACGCGCACCTCGCCTTGCTCGGCGTGCACGTACTGGGGCGGGATGGGCAGCTTGCTGCGCCGCGACCAGCGGCCGTAGCTGCCGCGCCGGCCGATCACCAGCGCGGCCTGGTTGATGTCGGTGCCCAGGACCTTGGGGGTGAGCCGCTCGGGCAGCGCCTGGCGGAGGGCGATGGCGAGCGAGTAGGCCTCCTCACCGGTGGAGCAGCCGGCGCTCCAGGCGCGCAAGACGCCGGGCTCGGGGCGCGCCTCGGCGAGCCGGGGCAGGAGCGTCTCGCGCAACATCGCCCAGTCTTCCGGGTGGCGGAAGAAGTAGGTCTCGCCGATGGTGATGTGGCGCACGAGCGGCTGCAGCGCGCGCGCGTCGGCGCTCTCGTCGAAGCGGTTGATCAACGCCTCCGCCGGCGTCTGCGCGGTCTCGGACGCCTTGCGCAGGCCGGCCTCGAGCATGTCGAGGTTGCGATCGTCGAAGCGAAGGCCCAGGCGCCGCGCGAGCGCCTTCTTGGCGCGGACGAGCACCTGCGGGTTCAAGCGCTCCTTGTGGCCGTTCGCAGCCGACATCGCCAAGCCTTTGTGCATCTACCGTCCTACGCAAATGAAGACGAGACCTCGGCCAGGTTCTTCTTTTCTGCGTCGTCGATGAGGCGCCCGGGATCAAACACGGGGATGCTGCGCCCTTCGGCCTCGAGCATACCCGCGAGCGCGTGTGCGAGGGGAGAGAGGTCCTTGGTGAGCAGCGACGGATCCGGCGGCGTCAGATCCGCCTCGTTCACCTCGCGCACCTCGTCGATGGCGAACGCGACGCGGGCAGTCTCTTCACGCAAGAAGACGATGTGACCGTCCACCAGCTCGGCGACGGAGCGCGGCGGCCGAAGCTTCAGGCGCGCGGCGAGGTCGATGACCGGCACCCGCTTGCCGCGCAGGTTCACCAGGCCGAGGCTGTGGGGAATGGAAGGCAGAGCGGGGGCCGCCATCGCCACCATGCGCACCACTTCGCGGACGGTCGGCAGCAACAAGGCGAGCTCGTATGCGCCGCAGCGCATGACCAGGCTGCCGGTCATTGCTTAGGTGTGAACCTCGCCTTTCGCCTGCGCGATGAGCTCTTTGATGCGGGAGGCGCTCATGAACTCGCTGCGGGCTTCGGTGGCGAAGTAGGCGGCCTCGAGCGCGACGCCGGCGTTGGTGGAGAGGGTCCGCAAGAGCTCCTGGTCGCGGTCGGTGAGGCCTTGCTTGTGCTGCAGGAGCGAGAAGACGGCGATCACGCCGATGCAGCCGCGCTCGCTGCGGCTGCCGAAGAGCGGCACGGCGGCGACGATGGGGTTGCCGAAGCGCAGCTGGCCGGTCTCGGCGGTGACGCCCAAGGGGCCCACGCCTTCGGCGAACGGGCCGGTGCTGGCGGCGGTGGCGCCGACCTGAACCACCTTCTCGAACCGCTGGGTGTCGCTGTCGCGCACGAAGATGGCGAAGTCTTCGCTGCCGATCAGGTTGGTGATGGCCTCGCTCGCTGCTTCGAGGACTTCCACCAAGCTCAAGCTGGCGTGCAGGCGCTGAACCAGCACGTACAGGTGCCCCAGCTTGTCCAGCTCGGTTTCCAGTGCATCCATGCTCAGTGGTCCCCCAACTGAAAAGAGGCCGGCCCGATCAAGGGGTCTTTTCCAAGAACTTCTTCACCGTGTTCTGCAGCCCGACACGGTCGAACGGCTTCACCACGAACTCGGAAGCGCCGAGCTGCATGCACAGCTCGAGGTTGGCGGGCTCGCCGCGGGTCGTCACCATCACCACCGGGATGTCCTTGGTGGAGGGGTCGCCCTTGAGCAGCTTGAGACCGCCGATGCCGTCGAGCACCGGCATGTTGATGTCCATCAGGATGATGTCGGGCTTCTGCAGCTTCGCCTGGTCGTACGCTTCGAGCGCGTTGCGACAGTCGATGTACTGGTAGCCGGTGCCCAGGATGATCTTCTCGAGCATCAACACCGTCTGCGTGTCATCGACCAGCATGACCTTCTTCATCGGTCGGTCTCACCTAGCGAGTTCAAGAGAGCGATGTCGTTCGGGAGCAGCTGCCGAACGCGAAAACCACTGTCGACTCTAACTCACGACTTCCTCCGGAGCGAAAGAAAGTGCCAGGCGCCGGTGTGGGCGGCCGCCCCCTTGCGCCGTACTCTCGTCTGGGAGTGGCCGAGCGGATCAGCGGGTGTCTGGCTGCGGAGGGAACCAGGGCGGCGCGACGAGGCGGCGGCCGTCGGCGGCGCGGGAGGCGGTCGCGTCGTCGGAGAAGACGCCGCGATCCCACCTTTGGCAGGTGACGGCGCGGTGGGCCTGATCGAGCCCCTCGCAGTAGTTGGTGAAGTAGCAGCGGCGAATGTCCTCGCCGCGGCCGTGGCGGAGCTTCAAGAACCAGTCCGGATCGGCGAGCGTCTGGCGCGCGCTCGCCACCACGTCGGCGTCGCCGCGCGCGAGCGCCGCTTCGGCTTGCCAGAACGAGGCGATGCCGCCGCAGGCGACCACGGGCGTGTGAAGGCCGGCCTTCACCAGCGCGCGTTTGATCTGAGCGGTGGGCTCCAGGTTGCGGCCGAACGGGCCCGGCGGGTCGATGCGCGTCGTCGGCATGCACTCGTGTCCCGAAGGGCCGGTGTACGGGTAGGCGGCCCAGCCGACCTTGGGCTGCTTGGCGTCTTCGAACTTGCCGCCGCGGGAGAGCGACAGGAAGTCCATTCCGGCGCGGGCGAAGGCCTGCGCGAAGAAGAGGGCGTCGTCCACGCGGCTGCCGCCTTCGATGATCTCATCGGACAGGAAGCGGCAGCCGAGCGCGGCGCTCGAGGGCATCGCCGCGCGCGCCGCCTGGTACACCTCGAGCGGCAAGCGCACGCGGTTCTCGGGTGAGCCGCCGTAGCCGTCGCCGCGCTGGTTCCGCGCCGAGAGGAAGCTCGCCATCGTGTACGCGTGGGCGAAGTGCAGCTCCACGCCGTCGAAGCCCGCCCGGGCGCAGCGGCGCGCGGCCTGCGCGAACAGGTCGGGCAGCATGGCCGGCAGCTCGGCGATGTGCGGCAGGTGCACGTCGTTCACCTGCTCGCGGTCGCCGAAGCGGTACGCCTCGAGCTCGCGCGGGGTGAGGACCTGGCCCAGCGCGTCGTCGTCGAGCGCCTCGAGCCGACCGCGCAGGCGGGCCTCGTCCGCGGTGCGCCAGGTCTCGTCCTGGTCGAGCGCGGCGAGCTTGGCGCGGTGCGCGGGGGTCAGCGCGAGGAAGCGCTGAAAGAACTTGTCCTTCGCCGGCCTTCGGCGAATCGCGAGGAAGTCGATGATCTGAATGAAGAGCCGGGTGCGGCCTCCGCTCGCCCGGCGCACCGCTTCGCCCAGCCGCGCCAGGCCGTCGACGTAGCGATCGTGGCCCACGCGCAACAGCGGGCCGCTCGGCACGTCGCGGATGCCGGTCGCCTCCACCACCAGCACGCCCGGCTCGCCTCGGGCGAAGCGCGTGTACCAGTCGATGACGTTCGGGGTGACGAAGCCGTCCTCGGTGGCGCGCCAGGGGACCATCGCGGGGACCCAGGTGCGGTGCCGGGCGGTGATGGGCCCCAGCCTCACCGGCGTGAACCAGCGGCCCGCCTCGGCCTCGGCTTGGGACGGCCAGCGCGGAACGGGCAATAACTTATCGAGCCTGCGATCGGCCATCTGCCTGGGCTCACTCGAGATTTTGGGCGACCTGCGGTGGGTCACCCGAGCGTGACAAGACCCTTATCAGAGACACGAAAAAGCCACACACACCACGTATGAAGCCCAGGCCGATACTTCTTCACACCGCGAACGAAGGAAACGTGTGTCCATGGCTTGGCATCTTCGATGGGGCTTCGGGTTGTGCTGCTTGGTCTTGGCCGCGTGCCCTGGCCGACCGGTGGAGGAGCCCGTCGCCATCTGCGGCGACGGCCGCGTCGAAGGCGCCGAGCAATGTGACGACGGCAACCAGGTGGACGGCGACGGCTGCCAGGCCGACTGCCGCTTGCCGGGCTCGAACCCCGCGCTGTGCGGCAACGGCGCGCTCGACTTCGGCGAGGCCTGCGACGACGGGAACCTGACCGGCGGCGACGGCTGCGAGAGCGACTGCACGGTGACCGGCGGCGTGGTCGAGGCGTGCGCGCCGGTGGCGACGCAGGCGGCGGCGGGCAGCTGCGAGGTGGAGGCAGGGGACACCGGGCGGATCATCACGGCGACGGTGCTCACGCCGGGCAAGGTGCTCGAGAACGGGCAGGTGTTCATCGACAGCGCGGGGATGATCGCCTGCGTCGGCTGTGACTGCGCCGCGGCCGAAGGCGCCGCCAGCGCGACGAAGATCGTCTGCAACGGCGCGGTCGTCTCGCCGGGCCTGATCAACGCGCACGACCACATCACGTTCCAGGCGGCGCCCTATGTGCCGAACCCGAGCAAGGCCGACGAGCGCTTCGAGCACCGCCACGACTGGCGCAGGGGCAACGACGGCCACACGGTGGTTTCGGCGGGGGGCAGCGCGACCAACGCGCAGATCAAGTGGGCCGAGCTTCGACAGCTGATGGCGGGCACCACGTCGGTGGCGGGCTCGGGCGGACAGAACGGGCTCCTGCGCAACCTCGACAAGCCGAACACCAGCAACTCGGGCGGCAACCAGGAGGGGCTGGGGTTCGGTTCGGGGCTCAAGTACGAGACGTTCCCGCTGGGCGACTCGAGCGGCCAGGAGCTGACGCAGGGCTGCAACTACCCGAGCATCGACACCGCGAGCGTGGTGCCGCAGAACGCGGCGTACCTGCCGCACGTGTCCGAGGGCATCGAGGCGTCCGCGCGCAACGAGTTCCTCTGCCTGTCGGAAGAGAGCCGCGGGCTGATCGGCGAGCGCACCGCGATGATTCACGGCATCGGCCTCAAGGCGGTCGACATTGGGCTCGTCGCCGCGCGCAAGACGGCGCTCGTCTGGTCGCCGCGCTCGAACATCTTCCTCTACGGCGACACCGCGCCGGTGGCCGCGTACTTCCGGATGGGCGTGCCGATCGCGCTCGGCACCGACTGGGTGCGCTCGGGGTCGATGAACCTGCTGCGCGAGCTCCGGTGCGCGGGCGAGCTGAACGCCAACCACTTCGGCAAGGTGTTCTCGGACGAGCAGCTGTGGCGCATGGTGACCGCGTCGGCCGCCGACGCGCTCAAGGTGTCTTCGAAGATCGGCCGGCTCGAGGTGGGCAAGGTCGCCGACGTCGCCGTCTTCCGGCAGAAGGACGGCAAGACGTACGGCTCGGTGCTCGAGGCGGAGCCGGGCGACGTGCTGCTCACGATGCGTGCGGGCAAGGCGCTGTTCGGTGATCAGGTGTTGATCAGCGCGCTCAACTCCGAGAGCTGCGACGCCGTCGACGTGTGCGGCCAGCAGCGCGCGGTCTGTCTGCAGGGGGAGATTGGCGAAGGGCTGGCCTCGCTGCAGAGCGCGAACGCCAGCACCTATCCGCTCTTCTTCTGCGGCGCGCCCTTGAACGAGCCCACCTGCGCGCCCAAGCGCACCGCGGCGAACGTGAAGAACGGCTCGACCAGCTACAGCGGCGTGCCGGTCAGCGGCGACGCCGATGGCGACGGCGTCCCCGATGGTCAGGACAACTGCCCCGGCGTCTTCAACCCGGCTCGCCCGCTCGACGACGGCAAGCAGGCCGACGGCGATGGCGATGGCCTGGGCGACGTGTGCGACGTGTGCCCGCTCGCCGCGGGGACCAGCTGCGTCGCGGCGGTGGATCCGAACGACGCCGACGGCGACGGGGTGCCCAACGGGTCGGACAACTGCCCGTCGGACGCGAACGCGGATCAATCCGACAGCGACAACGACGGCAAGGGCGACGTGTGCGACGCGTGCGCGGCGCCGAACCCCGGCGCGTCGGCCTGCCCGGTGACCATCTATGACCTGCGCGCGGCGGGCGCGGGCTTCGTGGGCCAGAAGGTGACGCTCTCGAACGTGCTGGTGACGGCGACCGCCAGCAACGGGCTCTTCCTGCAGGTGCACCCGTCAGACGTCGGGTACCAAGGCGCGGACCGCTCGGGCGTCTTCCTCTTCAAGAACAACCACGGCGCCCAGGTGGGCGATCGCCTCGACATCACCGAGGCGACGGTGACCGACTTCTTCGGCCAGCTGCAGCTCCAGTCGGCCACCTTCACCATCGGGCTGCGCAACCAGCCGCTGCCGCCGCCGACCGCGGTGAGCGCGGCCGACATCGCCGACAACGGCAGCCGCGCCGAGGCGCTCGACAGCGTGCTGGTGCAGGTGACGAACGTGACGGTGACGAACCTCTCGCCGCCGCCGGGGCCAGGGGAGACCGCGCCGACCTACGAGTTCGAGGTGACCGGCGGCTTGCGGGTGAACGACTTTCTGTACCGCTTGGAGCCGCAGCCCGCGCTGGGCGAGTCGTTCGCGTCGATTGTCGGCATCGCCGAGCTGCGCAACGGGCACCGCAAGCTCGAGCCGCGCAGCGGCGCGGACGTGGTGAGCGCGTCGCCGCAGCTCGCGGGCTTTGGGCCGGCGACCAGCTTCACGCGGGTGGGCACCAGCGGGCCGACCTTCCCCGCGCCGCTCAGCGTGTCGCTCGCGCGCGCGCAGGCGAGCCCCGTCACGGTGCGGGTGACGTCCGCCAGCGCGAGCGTGCAGGTCGCCAACGGCGGCGACGTGGTGATTCCGGCGGGCCAGGTTTCGGCGCCGGTCGCCGTGACCGGGGTGAGCGCCGACGCGGGCGTGGTGTTGACCGCGAGCCTGGGCGGCACCTCGCTCCACGCGACGGTGCGGGTGCTGGCGGCGACCGCGACGGCCAAGCTCACGACGTTGACGCCGCCGTCGGCGCGGGTCCTTCCGGGCGGGACGCTGAAGATGACCGTGTCGCTCGACATTCCGGCGGAGGCGCCGGCGACGGTGAACCTGGCGGTGCAGCCCGCGGCGCTGGGCACGGCGCCGGCGACCGTCCAGATCGCGCAGAACCAGATGTCGGCCACGTTCGACTTCGTCGCGGCCCCTTCGAACGGGACCGGGCAGCTGCAGGCGAGCCTGGGCGGGCAGGTGCTGAACGCCGCGCTGGTGGTGCAGAGCGGCAGCGCGAGCGGGCTGGTGATCAACGAGGTCGACTACGACCAACCGTCGACCGACACCGCGGAGTTCGTGGAGATCTACAACGGCGGGAGCGCCGACGTGGATCTGGCCAACCTGGCGCTGGTGTTGATCAACGGCGGGAACAAGACCGAGTACTTCGTGAGCGGGTCGAGCCGCATCGCGCTCAGCGCCGCCGGGACCAAGCTGGCGGCGGGGCAATACCTGGTGATTGGACAGGCGGCGGTGGTGAACGCGCTGCCCGCCAACGTGCTGAAGATTTCGTACACCGGGCAGATTCAGAACGGGAACCCGGACGCGATCGGCATCCTGGACACGGCGCAGAACGTGCTGCTCGATTCGCTCTCGTACGGCGGCGCGGTGAACGGCGTGACGCTCGGCGGCAAGAGCTTCGACTTCCAGGAAGGCGTGGGGGCGACGACGGCGCTCGTCGACTCCGGCGGCGTCGTCGGCTCGCTGGCGAGGACCCCGAACGGCAAGGACGAAGACGCGAACGCGACGGACTTCCAGTTCGTCACCACGCCCACCCCGGGCGCGGCGAACCCGTGAGCGCGGTCTAGCCGCAATGCCGTTCAGATAGCGGCCCCCAGCTCGAGGCGGCCACTTCGATTTCCTACTGAGGCGGGGCGAGGGAGAGATGTCGCGCGCGGTCGGCCTGGAGGAGAAGGGGTCGGACTTGGCGGATGCAGCGGCGAACGTCGACCAGCGCCACGACTTCGAGCCGGGGGATGGGCGCTGCTCATCTGTGTGAGCGTCTGGACAAGCCCTGGTGCAGCGAACTGCGGAGAGAAAGGTGCCGTTTCTGGTACCCAGGACTCCGCAGTT
>CAZEDU010000070.1:0-26779 GCA_964511185.1 uncultured Myxococcaceae bacterium
CATGGACCTGTCAACAGCGGGAGAGCGCCGGCTGCGCTCGATCCTCTGGAAAGCCCTCGAGAACTGTACCGAGCTTCCTCTTGAGGATGCCATCGAGCAGGTCCTGCGGGGTGCGGCCGCGGACAAGACCCTCGAGCTGCTGCTCCGGCGCCACCGCCACCTGGCCCCTGACGAGAGGACGGTCGTCGCGGAGGTGCTCTTCGGCATCGGCCTTTGGCGGCGGCGCATCGCGTGGGGCTTGGGAATCACCCCCTGGCAGTCCCTCGATGCCAAGCGGGCGCTCGAGGGGCTTCTGTGCTTGGCGGGCCATGCCGCGCATCCCGACTGGCGGCCGGAGCTGCCGGACACGCTCGCCGACCGCCACTCGCTCCCGGACTGGCTCGCGCGTGAGATCACCGACGCCTTCGCGGATCAGGCCGACGCGTTCGCCGAAGCCCTCAACACCCCGGGCCCCATTGGCCTGCGCGCGAACACGCTCCAGACGAGCCGCGCCGCGCTGAAAGAGCGCCTCGCCGCCGAGGGCATCGAAGCCCACGAGGGCCGCTGGGCCGCCGACGCGCTGATCATCGACACGCCGCGACCCAACATCCTCGGCTCCGCATCCCATCAACAAGGCCACTTCGAAGTGCAAGACGAAGGCAGCCAGCGCCTGGGCGAGCTCGTCGGCGCCAAACCCGGCGAACGCGTGCTCGACTTCTGCGCGGGCGCCGGCGGCAAGACCTTGCAGCTCGGCGCGGCGATGAAGAACGAAGGTTCGCTCCACGCCTACGATGTGGACCACGCGCGCCTCGATCGGTTGCGCGTTCGCGCCACGCGCGCGGGCCTGCGCCACCTCTCCATCCACGTCGACCCGCCGAGCCCTCCGCTCGACGCCGACCGCGTGCTGGTCGACGCGCCGTGCTCCGAGCTGGGCGCGCTGCGCCGCGGTCCGGATCTCCGCTTTCGCCTCTCGCCGGAGCGCTTCATCGAGCTCCCGGCGCTGCAGCTCGACATCCTCGCCGCCGCCGCTCAGCACACCAAGCGCGGCGGCCGCCTGGTCTACGCGACGTGCACCTTCCGCCGAGCGGAGAACGACGACGTCGCGCGCGCCTTCGAAGCGCGCCACCCGGACTTCCATCGCGTCGAGCGCTTCACGTGCGCGCCACACGCCCACGGCACGGACGCGTTCTTCGCCGTGGTCTACGAGCGCCGCTGAGTGTCGTCCGGCCGATGCCCGGCCAACGCTTTCAGCTCGCGCTCGGTCTCCTCGAGCTGCTGCTCGCGCCGCTCCCGCATCAGCCGCTGGGCGCCGAACCGGTAGTAGCTCCAGAGGGCGAAGATGAGCACGACGCCAATGCTCGCCCACTTCAACGTCTGCGACGGGCCATCGAGCAGCTGATCCGGCGCCCAGCCTCGGTGCCGCACACCGACCACCAGAATCGGCTCGTTCGCGTCTTGAATCCGCCGCCATAGCACCGCCACCGCCTCGGCGCGGTTCTTGAGCTCTTGCGGTATCGGCCAGCCGCGCTCGACGAAGCGGTGATTGAGCGACTCCAAGTCGTCGTGCAGCGTCCGCACCTGCGGCATTCGCCGCGCGGCCTCGAGCAGATGCTCGTACGCCCGGACGAGCTGCTCCTTCGGCGCCTTGCGGCCATGATCCGCCCCGAGCAACTCGAGCGCCTGGTGGTAGTGCACCGCGGCCTGGTACTCGGGCGAGCCCCAGTGGCGCAGCGTGAGGTAGCCGTACACGGCGGCGACGTAGACGCCCAAGGCCATCAACAGGCCCCAGGGAAAAGGAAAGCGGGGAACGGCGCGCGCCATCGGCCCGTCACCATAGGACCGTCGCGGGCCGTCCGCTACCACCCGCCTCGTTGCTCGCCGAAACACCTGCCTCGTTGTAAGCGTTGGCGCCATGCCAAAGCGCACTCAGAAGAAACGGCCAGCCGCGCGACGCGTGCTCGTGATGGTCGCGACGCGCAAGGGCGCCTGGTTTTTTCACGGCGACACCAAGCGCAAGACTTGGAAGGTCGACGGCCCGCACTTCTTGGGCAACATCATCCACCACGTCGTGCTCGACCCGCGCGACGGCCGCACCCTGCTCGCCGCCGCGAGCACCGGCCACCTGGGCCCGACGCTCTTTCGCTCCACCGACCGCGGCCGCACCTGGAAAGAAGCCGCGCGCCCCCCGGCCTTCACCCCATCGCCGGAAGGGCTCAAGAGCCGCAGCGTGGGCCACACCTTCTGGCTCACGCCCTGCCACGCCAACGAGCCGAACGCCTGGTACGCGGGCACCTCGCCGCAGGGGCTCTTCCGCTCCGACGACGGCGGCGACACCTGGGAGCCGCTCCTGGGCCTCAACGACAACCCGCGGTACCGCGCGTGGATGGGCAGCGAACAAGACGGCACGCCCGACGGCCCCAAGCTGCACTCGGTGCTCGTTGATCCGCGCGACCCGGCCCACCTCTACATGGCGATGTCGAGCGGCGGCGTCCACGAGTCGCTCGACCAAGGCAAGACCTGGTCGCCCCTCATCGACGGCCTCGAGGTGGTCGAAGGCTTCGACCCCACCAACATCACCTTCCACGATCCGCACTGCGTGCGCTACTGCCCGACCAACCCCGACCGGCTGTACCAACAGAACCACTGCGGCATCTATCGGCTCGACCGGCCGGGCAAGCGGTGGCAGCGCATCGGCAAGAACATGCCGCCCAAGGTCGGCGACGTCGGCTTCCCCATGGTCGTGCACCCGCGCGATCCCGACACCGTCTGGGTGTTCCCGATGGACGGCCAGACGGTCTGGCCGCGCACGTGCCCGGACGGCGTGCCGGGCGTCTACGTCACGAGGAACGGCGGGCAGAAGTGGCAGCGCCTCGCCGCCGGCATGCCGGCGAAGCAAACCTGGTGGACGGTCAAGCGCCAAGCGATGACGCGCGACGCGCAGGACCCGGTCGGCCTGTACTTCGGCACCACCAGCGGCGAGCTGTGGATGAGCCGCGACGAAGGAAAGAAGTGGGCGCCGATCGCGCGCCACCTGCCGGAGATCTACGCGGTGGAGGCCGCCGAGCTCTAAATGAAGGTGCTGATCCCCAGCCCGCTCCTGCCGTACACGCGG
The DNA here is from genome assembly GCA_964511185.1 of uncultured Myxococcaceae bacterium. Taxonomy (GTDB): domain Bacteria; phylum Myxococcota; class Myxococcia; order Myxococcales; family Myxococcaceae; genus CAZEDU01. Next base: position 3,092 of record CAZEDU010000070.1, read on the forward strand.
CAGCAACACGTCGAGGCCACCGGCGAGACGCTGGGCGCGCTGCTCGACGACCTCGACCGGCAATACCCGGGCCTCAAGTTCCGCATCGTCGATGAGCAGGCGCGCCTGCGGCCGCACATGCGCTTCTTCATCAACGGCGAGCAGGTGTTCGACTTGAACGAGCCGCTCACCGCGAGCGACTCGGTTCAGCTGGTGCAGGCGCTGAGCGGCGGTTAACCCGGCTCGCCGTCGCCGCGCTCCACGCCGGCCTCGGCCTCGTCCTCGCCTTGATCCGCCGGCACGACGTACCACTGCCGGCCGCCCAGCTGGGTCCGCTTGAGCAGCCCTTCTTCCTCCATCGCCTGGAGCAAGCGAGAGAACGTCGAGAAGCCGTGGTCCCGCTCGTCGAAGTCGGGCTCCTTGCGCACCATCGTCTCTTTGATAAGCGAGGGGTTGAGCGGATCGGTCGCGCGGGCGAGCAGCGCGGCGACCACCTCGCGCGCCAGCGGGGGAACCGTGCCCGACGGCCGCGGCCCGCCGCCGCGCCCCTTCTGCCGCCGGCCGCGCTCGCCTCGCTCCCGGCCTTCGCCGCCCCGCGCCCCTTGGCGGCCGGTCGGCAGGTAGATGAACTCGTCGCACGCCCGCACGAAGAAAGGGCTCGTCGCCTCCTTCACCGCGAGTCCGATGACGCGCTTGTCGTTCTCGCGCAGCTTGTTCGCCAGCGGGCAGAAGTCGCTGTCTCCCGAGGCGATGACGAAGGTGTCGATGTGCTGCCGCGCGTAGTTGAGCTCGAGCGCGTCGATCACCAGCCGCATGTCGGCGCCGTTCTTGCCCGCCCGCGTCGACGGCGGCACGTCGACCAGCTCGACGCCGGCCTCGTGCAGCCCGGCCTTGGCCTCGCGGAAGCGCGACCAGTCGCAGTACGCGCGCCGGAAGATGACCTTCCCGCGCTCGAGCAGCAGGTCGAGCGCCGGCCTCAAGTCGAAGGTCTGAGCGCTGATGCCGGTGTTGGTGACCAGGTTTTCGAAGTCGATGAAAAGCGCGATGCGCCGTTCGGTCATTTGAGACATGCCCCTTTCATGACAGGTCTTGGGCTTTTGTGCAGCGAATGCGGGCCGGTGCGCTCCAATGCTATGTAGAGAGCGAGTGTCCTTCGCTCGTCCACCAGCGCTTCGCCCCGGCGACAAAGTCGCCGTCGTGGCTCCGGCAGGTCCGTTCGACCGCCACAGCTTCGAGGCGGGGCTCTCGCTGATCCGCGCGCGCTACCAGCCCACCTTCGACGAGGGCATCTTCTCGCAGCACCGCTACCTGGCGGGCGACGACGCCCGGCGCTTGAGCGAGCTCCAGGCGGCGCTCGTCGACCCGACGGTGCGCGCGGTGTTCTGCGCCCGCGGCGGCTACGGCAGCATGCGGCTGCTCACGGCCGTCGACTGGGCGCGCCTGCCGGCCAAGCCCGTGGCGGGCTTCTCGGACATCACGGCCATCCACCAGGCGCTCCAGGCCGCGGGCCGCATCAGCGTCCACGCGCCGGTGCTCACCCAGCTCGGCAAGCAGCCGCGCGAGGTGGTGGAGCGGCTCTACGCGCTGCTCGAGAGCGCCGGCCCGCCGCCCGCCTTGACTGGCCGTGCGGGCTTCGACGGCGTCGCCGAGGGACCGCTGCTGGGCGGGAACCTCTCGGTGCTGACCCGGCTCCTCGGCACGCCCTTCTGGCCCAAGCTCGATGGCGCGGTGCTCCTGCTCGAAGACGTGGGGGAGCGCCCCTACCGGCTGGACCGCATGTGGACGCACCTCAAGCTCGCCGGCGTGTTCCGGCAGATCCGCGGCATCGCGCTCGGCGAGTTCACCTCGTGTGAAGAGCCGGGCGGCCAGCCCACCAGCGACGAGGTGCTCGGCGAGCTCATCCAGTCGACGGGCTTGCCCTGCGTCCGCGCGCTCCCCATCGGCCACGGCACCATCAACCAACCGGTTCCACTCGGCGCGCGCGTTCGTCTGGACGGCGCGCGCGGCAGCCTGACGTTCCTCGAAGGGGCGGTGGCGGCGGTGGAGCAGGCGTGAGCCAGACGCCTTCAGCGCTGCTCGAGGCCGCCTTTCGCCAAGGGGCCTTCACCCACGCGTACGCCGTCGCGCTGCGCCGGGGAGCGTTGGCCTTCGAGTGCGGGGCGGGGGAGGGGAGCGCCTCGACGGTCTTCGACCTGGCGTCGATCACCAAGGCGATGTCGACCACCGCGGCCTTCATGGCGCTGTGGAGCGACGGGCTCGTCTCGCCGGCGCTCCCGGTGCAGTCGCTGTGGCCCGACACCGCGGCCGCGCGCGCGCGCATCACGTTGGGCGATTTGCTCGCGCACCGCTCGGGGCTGCCGCCGTACGTGCCGTACTTCGCCGAGGTGATGCGCCGCCGCCCGCGCCTGTTCGAGAAAGACTGCCCCGCCGCCGAGCGCGCCGCGGCGCGCGACGAGGTCATCGCGCAGGCGAAGACCACCGAGCCGTTCCAGCGCGTGGGCGAGGCCGCGGTCTACAGCGACGTGGGCTTCATCCTGTTGGGGGAGCTGCTCGCGCACGCCTCGGGGTTGCCGCTCGACGCGCTGTACGAGACGCGCGTGCGCGCCCCGATGGCGCTGGGCGCGCACTTTCGAAGGCTCTCGTCGCATCCTGCGGCCGAGCCTTTGGCGCCCACCTGGCACGAACGGCCCCGCCCGCGCGCGCCGGAGCAGACCATCGGGTGGGCGCCGCTGCCCGCGTACCCTTCGGCCCTCGGCGAGGTCGACGACGACAACGCCTGGACGATGGACGGCGTGGCGGGCCACGCGGGGCTGTTCGGCACCGCGCACGACCTGGCGCGCTTCGGGCAGCGCGTGCTCGAGGAGCTGCACGGCGCCGGCCGGCTCGCCTCCGCCGAGCGCTGGGCCGAGGCGCTCACCGTCGACGCCACCACCCGCGACAGCACCCGCACCTTGGGCTTCGACACGCCGAGCTCGGTGGGCTCGTCGGCCGGCGCGTGGTTCGGCCAGAGGCCGCCCGGCGCCTTCGGCCATCTGGGCTTCACCGGCGTGAGCCTTTGGGTCGACCGCGCGGAGGAGCTGGTGGTCGCGCTCTGCACCAACGGGTGCAAGACCGACCGCGTCCGAAGCGGCATTCGCGAGCTGCGCGCCCGCTTTCACGACGCCGCGTTTCGGTCTTAGCTGCGGCGAGGAAAAGAGAACCATGGCTGACGATAACGGCAACGTCCTCGACACCATCGACCCCCAGAGCGTCCGCCGCATCCACCTGGTCGGCGTCGCGGGCACCGGCATGGGCTCGTTCGCGGGCATGCTGAAGACGGCGGGCTACGAGGTCACGGGCAGCGACGAGAACGTCTACCCGCCGATGAGCGACATGCTGAAGGCCTGGGACATCCCCGCGCTCACGCCCTACCGGCCGGAGAACTTGGACACCGCCCAGCCCGACCTGGTCATCATCGGCAACGTCATCCGCCGCGTGAACCTGGAGGCCACCGCGGTGCGCGAGCGGGCGCTGCGGCAGATGAGCTTCCCCGCCGCGCTCGGCGCCTTCTTCCTGAGCGGCCGCCACTCGGTCGTCGTCGCGGGCACCCACGGCAAGACCACCACCTCGGCGCTGATGGCCCACGTGCTGGTCGACGCCGGCAGGGACCCGAGCTTCCTGGTCGGCGGCGTCACCAAGAACTACTCGAGCAATTACCGGCTCGGCAAAGGCGCCCACTTCGTCGTCGAGGGCGACGAGTACGACACCGCTTACTTCGACAAGGGGCCCAAGTTCCTCCACTACCAGCCGCGCACCACCATCCTCACCAGCGTCGAGTTCGACCACGCCGACATCTACAAGGACCTGGCGCACTACCAGGCCAGCTTCGAGGCGCTGGTGAAGCGGATCCCGGCCGACGGCCTGCTGGCGGTGAGCGCGGCCTACTTGAACGCCCTCGAGCTCTCGCGCGCCTGCGCGGCCAAGGTCGTCACCTACTCGGGCAAGGAGGGCGTCCGCGCCGACTACGCGCCGAAGAACCTCTCCTTCGGACCCGAAGGCGCGCGCTTCGAGGTGCTCGAGCGCGGCGAGCCGCTCGGCGAGGTGCTGCTGCCGCTCGGGGGCACGCACAACGTCGAGAACGCGCTCGGCGTGTACGCCGCCGCGCGCGGGCTGGGCTTGAGCTTCAACGAGGTCCGCCGCGGCTTCGCGTCGTTCGCGGGCGTCAAGCGCCGGCAAGAGGTGAGGGCGGAGCTCGGCGGGGTGGTGGTGATTGACGACTTCGCGCACCACCCCACGGCGGTGCGGGAGACCATCGCCGCGGTCGCCGGCCGCTACCCGGGCCGAAGGCTGTGGGCCATCTTCGAGCCGCGCTCCAACACGAGCCGCCGCAACATCCACCAGGAAGACTACGCGCGCGCCTTCACCGGCGCCGCGCGCGCGGTCATCAAGGTTCCCGAGCGGCACGACAAGGTCCCCGCCGGCGAGGAGCTCGACGTCCCCAAGCTGGTCGAGGCGCTGCGGGCGCAGGGCATCGACGCGAGCGGCGACACCGACGTCGGCAGACTGGTGCAGCAGGTGGCGCGCGGCTCCGCGCCTGGCGACGTGCTGCTGGTGATGAGCAACGGCGCCTTCGGCGGCTTCATCGACCAGTTGATCACCGCGCTGAAAGGAGGCGCGTGATGCGCGCGGCGTTGCTCGTCTTCGTCCTCGGGCTCGCCGCTTCGAGCTGCGTGCGCGGTGAGCCACCCCTCTCGCTCACCGGGGCCGCCGTCGATGACGCGCCGCTGGAGCTGGTCTTGTCGAAGTACCCGTCGGGGGAGCCGCACGCGCTGTCGAGCGATCGCGGCTCGGTGGTGCTGCTCGACATCTGGGCGACCTGGTGCGAGCCCTGCAAAGAGGCGCTGCCGACTTACGAGCAGCTCGCCAAGCACTACGGCGCGCGCGGCCTCAAGGTCTACGCGGTGAACGTCGACGACGACCCGAAGGACATCGAGGCGTTTCTACGGGACGTCCGGGTGAACGTGCCGATTCTCGTCGACCGCAATGCCGCCCGCGTCGAGCAGAAGCTGAAGGTGCGGGTGATGCCGAGCACCTTCCTGCTCGACCGCAAGGGCCGCCTGCGCTTCACCCACGAAGGCTTCTCGGAAGACTTCCTGATGAAGTACCAGACGCAGATCGAACAGCTGTTGAGCGAGTAGAAGAACTGGGGACAGTCCCCTTCAGGGACAGTCCCCAGTTTCAGAAGAAGCTCTCCGGCACGAACACGATGTCGCCCGGCTGCAGCTCGAAGTTCTTCTCGCGCCCCACGCCGATGTCCTCGACCGGCACTCGAATCTTTTTCTCCTGCCCTTCGACGATGCGCGTGACGTTGATGTTGTTCTTCGAGGCGAGCTTGGTGAAGCCGCCGGCCAGCGTCACCGCCTGAATGATGGTCATGCTCTGCTCGAAGGGGAACGTGCCGGGCTTCTGCACCTCGCCGAAGACGAACACCTTCTTCGAGTTGTACTCGCGGATCAGCACCGTCACCTGCGGGCTCTTCATGAAGCCGTTCTGCAAGCACTGGGTGAGCGCGTCCGACGCCTGGCTCGACGTCATGCGATCGAGCTTCACCTTGCCGCAGAGCGGAAAGTCGATCGTCCCTTCCGGCGACAGGCGAAACGGGCCCGACAGATCCGCCTCCTGAAAGACGCGCACCTCCACCACGTCTCCCGGACCCAACGTGCTGGCGCCGAGCAGCTCACCGGTGCTCGCGCCTCGCGCTTCCTCCGCCGAAATCGTCTGCCCGCCGTTGCTCGGCTTGGGCGTCCGACAGCCCAGCGAGGCGAGCGACACGAACGCGGCGACGAGGAGGGTGGGGGACGGGCTGCGGCGCACGGCGAGCTTCTTAGTACGTGAAGGTCAGCCGAGCATAGGCCTCGTGGCGCGTGAAGTTCAGGCCTGCCGAGGTGGCGTTCGAGTTCCGAAACCCCAAGTCGTAGCCGACCGCGCCGATGAGCCACGGGGTGAACTGGTACTCCGGCCCGATGTTCGCGGTCACGTTCGAGTCGCTGCGGCCCGAGTTCGCGTAGAAAGTGAGGTAGTCGTACGCGACGTAGCCGCGCAGCGCGAGCCGGCCGAAGAACAGAAAGCGCGCGTCGAGGTAGGCGCGGTCGTCGCCGTACACGCCGAACGTCGGCACCGGCTCGAGCTGCCGCAGGTAGCCCACGCGCACGTTCGAGGCCTCGTTGAGCAGGTAGGCGAGCTCCGCCATGCCGAGCACCGTCTTGGCGCCGCTCGCGGCGAGGTCATGGCCCCACCCGACCTTGGCGGTGAGAGAGATCTTCGGCGACACCAGTCCGGCGATGCCGGCCTGCGCCTTGAGCAGGAGCGGCGGAAGGTTGCCGGCGGGATTGGCGTACTGCCGGGTGTCGAAGCTGCTCTCGAAGATCACCGCGGTCTTGGGCAGGAAGCGCCAGCGCGCGTCGAGCCCGAACCGGAAGTTGTTGTAGTTCATCCCCGCCAGCGCGCTCGGGTCGCACGTCACGTCCGCGCAGCCGGGAGAGAGGGTGCTCGAGAACGGCTGGAAGAGCTCGACCGCCCAGGCCCCGTGCGGGGTGAACTCCAGCGCGCCGCCGCCGGGCCGAATCGGCACGCCGATCTTGAGCTGGTTGAAGAACGAGAGCACGCCGACGCTCGCGGCTGGGTTGTTGGTCCGGTCGGAGCGGTTCAGGTGATCATTGATGGTCAGCTCGACGACGCCCTTCCGGTTGAACGCCGCGTCGAGGTTCAGCCCGCCTTCCAGCCGCGAGGCCGACGACGAGCCGGGGGTGAGCAGCCCGGTGTAGAAGACGTAGTCGAGGTTCCCCGAGAAGTTCAGGTCCATCATCGACGACGGGTACTCGAGCTTGAGCCCCGGTCGAAAGTGGGCGATCGCCTCGGGACGAAGCGCCAGCACCCCAGGCGTGGACGTGCCGAAGAAGCCGGCCGCGCTGTCGAAGCGCAGCTCCAAGTCGAAGAAGGGGTGGAGCCGGCCCTCGCCGATCTTGATGCCGTTGGTGGACGGCGCTTGCGCGGAAGCCGCCGTCGAAAAACAGACGACCATTGCCACAGCCAGCCAACGGGCGTCGGCGCTTGTTCCCCGCGTCATCATTCGGAAGGATGCTACGCCGCGTCATACCACGACAGCGGCTCGACCCAAGGGTTTTAGCGAGCAACCTTGGTAGGTTCTCGTGACGGGTCTGCTACAGCGGGCTACAGCGTCGGGCTCGCCGGAACGGGATCAACGAACCCATCCGGCTGCGGCTGTGGTTTGGTCGGGTCGGTCGGTAGGTTCTCTGGCTCCTCGACCTCGACCTGAAGGTTCTCGTCGGTCCGGAAGGCGAGCTGGCCGATGCACTCCTCGGCCTCGGCGCGCAGCTGCTCACACTTCTGCCGCGCGATCATCACCTTCGTGTACTCGTGCTCGGCGGCGGCGCTCTCCTTCTTGTCCACCGCCTCGAGCAGCGCGGTCGACGCCTGCTCCGAGATGCGCAGCAAGCCTTTGATCTGCGTCACCTTCTCGTTGAGGCAGTTGAGCTTCACCACGTCCTTCGACTTGCGCGCGTCGGACAGCTGCGCCAGCACGTCGCGGTAGATCTGTCGCATGCGCGCCGTCGCCTCGTCGGCCCGCTTCACCTTCTGGGCGTCGGGCACGTCGCTGGCCTTCTCGAGCGACGGCAGCGCGGCAGGAGGGGCCGTTCTGGGCGCGGTCTGCGCGACGGCGACGCCGGCCAGGAGCGCGGCGGAGAAGAGCCCCAATCGGTAAAACACCAAAACCCCCTACAGATGCTCGGGAATATGCGCCAGCCGCGGCCAATGTAAGGGCCGCCGCGGCGGGGTGTCAACGAGCCGATGTGCGCTCGAAGCGCCGCCTACAGCCGCGAGGCCAGCTTGGTGTTCGCTTCTCGCAGGCGCGACGAGAGCACCCGGGCGATGTTGATGACGACGAAGGTGAAGCCGTCGCGGTGCTGCTTTCGAAAGGTGGTCAGGTTCTCGGCGGTGAGGTGCAGCAGCTCGGCGTCCGTGCGCGCCTTCACGGTGGCCGAGCGGTACTCCTTGTCGATCAGGCTCATCTCACCGAAGAACTCGGGCGGGCCCAGCACCGCGATCAGCTTCTGCTCGCCGGAGGCGTCGCGCCGCAGCACCTCGACCTCGCCGCTGGCGATGACGAACAGGCTGTCGCCCAGCTCTCCCTCTTCGAACACCACCTGGCCGGCGGCGAAGCGGCGCGGGCGCGAGAGCTCGGCCACGTACTCCAGCTCCTGGTTCGAGAGCATCTCGAACAGGGGCGAGCTCGACAGCACGGCCATTTTCTCCAAGAGGCACCTCCGAAATGTCAGGCCGGCTGCGTTTCCTAATGCCTGGTTTGCTGCGCGTCGCCTTTTCGGCCGGTGAGGAAGTACTCGTCGAACCGGCGGTCGCCTTCCTCGGGCGAGGCCGACTCGCCCCGCGCCGGCTCCAAGAACGCCACGCCGCGCTGCCGGTCCACCAGGTAGATCGACAGCGGCTTCACCTCGACGTTGTAGCTCTCGTGATCCTCGACCAGCGCGACGGCGAGCGCGAGCTTCTGCTGGTCTGAGTGCCGGAAGTACAGAAAGTCGGTGCCCGCGGCGCAGCCGAAGGTCTCCTTCGCCTGATCAAGCAGCTGGCGGATCCGCTTCTCGGTCGCCTCCACCGCCGCCGCCGCGCCCTCCGCCTCGGCGCGCAGCTCGTGGCTGCGCTTCTTGCGCTCCTCGGCGAGCGCGAAGAGCTCCTCGGCTTCCTTGCGCGTCTTCTTGCCGCGGACGCGCTGCTCGGCGACGAGCATCGAGACCTCGGCGCTCTTCGACCAGATGCGCTCGACCTCTTCCCACAACCGGCTCTTGCGCGCGGTCTCGCGCTCGTAGTCGTCGGTGGCGGCGCGCAGCGCGCGCTCGGCGTCCTTGAGCTCTCCTTCAGCCTTCTTGGTGCGCAGCGCGCCGAGCTGCTCGCGCTTGTCCTCCACCAGCTTTTCGGCGGCGCCCAGCCGGTACCACAGCTCGCTCACCTTGTAGCGCTGCTCCTCGAAGTCGGCGATCGCGCGGAAGCTGCGGTTCTCCAGCTCGGTCGCCTCGAACACCATGTTCGCCGCGTCGTCCTCACACTCGCCGGCGCGGTAGAGCGTGTCGATGGCGTTCTTCTGCGACAGCTCGGCGCGGAACTCGAGCAGCGTCGTCTGCGAGAGCAGCTCGTCGTAGCGCTCGTTCGCGGTGCGCCGCTGCTCGCGGGCGGAGACGAGCTCCTTCCACCAGTCCTGGAACTCGCTCTGGGCGATGAGCGCCCGAATCTCGCCGACGCGCTTGGGCTTCATGCGCTCATGATTGTGACAGAAGTTCTAGCTCGCGGGCGAGAAGACGAAGGGGTAGGCGACCGGGACTTCCGAGTCGGGCTTGAAGGGGAACACCCAGGTGCGGATCACCGAGCGGATGCAGGAGGCGACCGCGTCGTTGCGCATGGTGTTCTCGTCGATGTCGATGTCGCTCGCGCGCCCCTGCTCGGTGATGGTGAAGCGCACCAAAATGCGTCCCTTGAGCTGGGGGTTGCGCTTCAGCTCCCGCTCGTAGCAGGCCACGATGGCCGACTTGCGCATGTTGACGTAGCGCGCGATCGCCTGGGGGTCGACGCTGGAGCTCTCGACCTCCGGCGCCGACTCCTGCATGCGGCCGGAGATCTTCGCGTCGCCCTTGGCGCCCAGGTTCACGTTGCCGCCGCCGCTGGTGCCCAGATCGCCGATGCCCGCCACCGCGCCCGAGCCGCCCCCCTTGGGGCCGCCCGCGCCGATCGCGTCCGCCGTGGCGATGCCGACGCCGCCCGCACCCGCGAGCGCGCTCGCGATGTCGCCCGCGCCGGTGCCGGTGCCGAGGACGTCTTCGAACGCGCCGCCGCCTCCGCCCGCGGAGCCGAGGATCTTGAGCAGGCCCTTCGAGGCGACGGCCTTCTGCATCGCCGCCTTCCGCTCGCCGGGGTCGCCCGCCGGGGCCGGCTTCTCGCCCTTCTTGCCGTCGTCGCCCTTCTTGGCTTCCTTCTTGTCGTCGCCGCCGCCCTGCGCCTCGGCGCTCGGCTTCGGCGCCTCCAGCAGCCGGGCGAAGCGATCCGGCAGCTCGTCGAGAGACAGCTCGCGCTCCACCGGAGGCGGCTGACAGGCGATGAACGTCGCGCCGGAAAAGTGCACGAGCAGCGAGCAGGCGAGGATGATCACGAACAGCTGATCCATCGAGCGCCAGAGCGAGCCCTTCACTACCGGCGGCAGCTCGGTCTTCGCCGGCTCGGGCGGCGGCTGCACGAACTGGAACAGCAGCCGCAGGTCGCCCAGGGTCACCTTGCCGCGCGCGGCCTCCGAGAGCGGGTAGACGTAGACGTTGCCGCGCTTCTTGGCCAGCCCCTGGGCCCGCAGCGCCGCGAACTCGACGTCCGCGTTGCCCACCCACACGCTGCCCTGCATCTGCTCGGTGAGGACCAGGCTGTACTGGTTGCCGCGGAACTCGAAGACGGTGTGCGTGCCGCTGAGCGCCGTCGGCGGCACCACGAAGGTGCTCTTCGCGTCCTGGCCGAGCGTCACGTCGGTGCGGCGCTTGAAGAGGCGCTCTTCGGTGATCTTGCTGCCCTGCACCAGGGCGATGCGGAGAATTTTCGGTGTGGGAGCGGAGGCCATGGCGGGTTGGAGAGTTCCGGTGCCTAAAACGGTTCCTTCTCGACGCTCTTTTCGACCTTGGGCACGAAGCTCTCGGTCCGGTTCAGCTCGTCGAAGTTCAGGTTTGAGCGCTGGAGAATGTAGAACGCCTGCGGTTTCTGAATGCGCCCCTCGACGGTGATCGCCTCGAGCCGAATGACCTTTTTCTTCTTCGGAGCCGACTGGGCGAAGGCGGTCGCGCCGAGCGCCAGCGCGGCCACCACACACCATCTGAACGCGCCTCGTCCCGTCATCGCCCTCTCCGCTACTTGTCGTCGCCGCCGAGCTTACCCGAGCTTGGCGCGGTGTCGCCCACCTTGCCCGCGGGCGCAGGCGGCGTCGGCGGCTTGGCGTCGGCCTTCTTCAAGGCCTCCTTCCGCTCGCGCTCCAGCCGCCGCTCTTCCTTCTCGATGCCCTTGTGTGCGTCCTTGACGTACTGGTCGACCCGCTCGTCCTGGCCGCCCTTGGCCCTGTACTGCTCGAAGTAGGCGATGGCGGCCTTCAGCCGCGCGATGTTGTCGAGCTCGGGCAGCTCGGAGTCCAAGTGCAGGATGGCCAGGTTGAAGTAGGTGTCGGGCAGCTCGGGCTTGAGCGAGGCCACCTGCTGGTACTGGGCGATGGCCTTGGCGAAGTCCTGCCGGCCGCGGTAGGCGTTGCCCAGGTTCATGCGGGCGGCGGCGAAGTCGGGCGCCGAGCTGACCGCGGTCTCGAGCTCGCGCACCGCGCTCTCGTAGTCCTGCGCCTCGTTGAGCAGCGCGCCGAAGTTGTTCTTCGCCTCGGCGAAGTCGGGCTGAAGGGCGGCGGCGTGCTTGAACGCCTCGAGCGCCTGCGGCTTTTGCTTGAGCGCGAGGTAGACCAGCCCCAGCCCGTTGTGCGTGGCCGCGTCGTTGGGGTCGATGGCGCGCGCGTTCTCGAGCACCATCTTGGCGAGCTCGACCTTTCCTTCGCGGAAGTAGATGTGCGCGAGCAGCTGCATCGCGCGGACGTTGCGCTCGTCGGCCTTGAGCACCTTCTTCGCCTCGGCGGCGGCCGCGTCGGTCTTCTGCTGACAGGCGAGCGCGGAGACCAGCGCGGTGCGCAGGGCCAGGTTTCCGGGCTGGGCTTGAATGCGCCCGCGCAGCTCCCCTTCGAGCTGGCCCGCGCGGCCGGTGCGGCACATCAAGCGGGCCAGGTAGTCCCACCCGAGCACTTGATCCGGTCGAAGCTCGAGCGCGCGGCGGTAGGCCTTCTCGGCGGGGCCGAGCTGCCCTTGGCGCTCGTGGACCACGCCCAAGTTGGTCCAGCCGTAGTCGAGCTTCGGGTTCCGGTCGAGCGCGTCCTCGAGCGCTTTCTGCGCGGTGAGCACGTCGCCGCGCGAGGACGCCTCGATGGCGCGCGCGAACGCGGCCTGCGCTTGCGGGTCGGGCGGCCGGGGCTTCTCCAGCGGCGGGGGAGGCGGCTGCGCTCCTGGCGCCGGCGCGGCCTGCGGCGCCGCGGCGGGCGCGTACGGCACCTCGGGCGTATCGGCGGCGCTCGTGCCCACCGACCCCTTCTGGCTCGCGCAGCCCACGAGCCACAGCAGAGCGCCGAGCACGGGCAGGAGGCGGCTCACTTGTCGTCTCCTTGCAGCTTCTGCGGCGTGCCGCGCGCCGGGCCGTCGACGCCGGCCACCAGCCCGTCCGGGTAGGTCCACTCCTTGGCGAGCACCGACTTGGGCTCCTTCAGGACGGGGTAGTCCTTCGGGCGGAAGCGGTTGAGCGACTCCAGCGTCTTCTTGGTCCACTCGTTCGAGATGCGGTTCTTGCGCGCCTCGGCGAGCGTGGCCGCGTAGCTCTCCACCGCCTTGTCCTCGAGCGAGGTGATCTGCTGGGCGAGCAGGTCCTGGTAGGTGACCACCGCCTCCTCGCCGAGCTTCTTCACCTCCGGGGGCACCGGCGTCTCGACGATGGTGGCCGCGAACCGCTCGAGCGCGTAGCCCTGGCGGTAGAGCGCGGCGAGCGTCCACTCGAGCCGCTTGTACTTGAACACCAGGCGGTAGGCGTCGTTCACCCGCTTCACGCCGTTGCGCTTGGCGGTGAAGCTGTTCTCGAGCGCCTTCTTGGTGCCGCCGATCTTCAGGCGGTCGAAGTCCTTGAACTGGTACTCGGCGAGCTGAAAGCGCGCCTGGGCGGCGGCGTCGGCGGCGATCGGCGCGGCGTCGGGCCTCAAGTTCCGGCGGTCGAAGTCGTTGGCCGCGGCCTCGTAGGCCTTCCTGGCGTCGGCGTCCTTGCCGAGCTTCTGGTACGCGTCGCCGATGCGCTTCTTCGCGTCGATCACCAGCTCGACCTGGGCGGGCTTCGACGAGAACTTGGAGACGAACTCGCCCAGCGCGCGAATCTGCCCGTGCGGGTCGTTCATCTTTTCGTAGATGAGCGCGGCCCGGAACTGGTTCTTCGGCGCGTCCTCGGCGCTCGGGAACAGGTCGGCGTAGCGCAGGAACGCCTCGGCCGCCTCGCGGTAGCGCTGCTGGCCTTCGAGCAGGCGCGCGGCGTTGAACAGCGCGGACTCGCGGTCCTTCGAGGCGGGGTACTCCTTCACCAGCTTCTGGTAGCTCACCACCGCCTTGTCGAAGTCGTAGCTGTTCTCGGCGTTCACCGCGACGCGGAAGAGGGCCGCGTCGGCGAGCTTGGAGCTGGGGTACTCGCGGAAGATGCGCTCGTAGAGCTGCAGCGCCGAGTCGAAGCGGCGGGTGTTCTCGTAGGCGACCGCGGCGTTGTTGAGCGCCTTGTCCGCGAACTCGTGCTTGGGCTCCTCGTCGACCAGCGCGATGTACTTCTTCGCCGCGCCGTCGTAGTCGCCCTTGGCGAACAGCTCGTCGGCCAGCTTGAAGCGGCCGGCCAGCTTGAACTTGACCAGGTTCTTGTACAGGTCGCTCTGGGGGTCGATGACGTCCTGGTTCGCCGCCAGCCGCGCCGAGACCTCTTCGACGCTCTTCCAGTCCTTGTCGACCAGGAAGCTCTCGACGATCAGGTTGGTCGCGAACTTGGCCACCTCGGCCCGCGGGTAGCGCTGCACGATGCTCTCGAAGCGCCGGCGCGCCTCGGGGAAGTCGTTGTGCGAATAGAAGAGCTCGGCGGCCTTGTACGCGATCCCCGGCGCCCGCTCGTCGTTGGGCAGCTTGGCCACGTACTGGTCCGACGCGAGCACCCACGACTTCTCGCTCTCGGCGAGCGGGACGACCGCGACCTTCTCGCCTTCGGGCCGGTCGGCCGACCGGAGCGGCTTCAAGTCGGGGAGCTGCCGCGCGCGCACCTCGAGCTCCACCTGCTTCTGCCACGAGAGCACCGCGGCGAAGGCGGCGTCGGTCAGGTACTTGTTGTCCTGCGTCGAGTCGCGCACCGCCGCGTAGCTCTTCGCCGCCGCCGGGAACTGGAACGAGTTGTACAAGCACTCGGCGTAATAGAACTGCATCTCGTAGGCGCTCTTCGACCGGGGGAAGCGCTCGAGGTAGGTGCCGTAGGCCTTGGCCGCGCGCTCGAAGGTGGTCTTCGCCTGCTCGAACTTGCCTTCCTGCTTGAACACCAGCGCCTGCTGGTGGTGGTAGATGGCGCTCGAGTAGAGGCTCTTCTCGGCCAGCTCCTGCGCCTGCGCGATCGCGTCGGGGTCGCGCTTGTGCTTCTCGTACCAGGGCGAGCCGGGGCCGAACATGGTCGCCAGCTTCGACGACTCGGCGAACGCCTCGTCGAGCCGCCGGTCGCGCTCGAACGCCTGGATGATGCGCTGCTGAATCTGCGGGGCGTCCTTGAGCAGCGGGTCCTTCTGTAAGACCACGCGGTAGGCCTCGACCGCCTCGGCGTGCTTGGTCTGATCGAAGTACACGTTCCCGATGCGCCGGTAGACGTCGGCCTCGTAGCGGCGGCCGCCCAGCCTGCGGAACTTCTCCTGCGCCTTGGCGAGCGAGCCCCACTTCTCGTCGGCGAAGCTGATCGCGGTGTACTGCAAGGCCTCGTTGCGCAGGTCGCCGCCGACCTCCTCGTCGCCCTTCGACTTGCTCTTGGCCTCGTAGTGGTCGGTGAGCGCGAGGAAGCGATCGACCGCGTCGTCGAAGCGGTCCATCCGGTAGTACGTCCAGCCCAGCTTGTAGAGCGCCTTGTCGTAGAGCGGGTGGCCGGTGTCGGCGATCGCGTTCTCGTAGGCGTTGGCGGCCTTGGCGAGCGCGTCGGGCTGGTTGTACGCGTCGAAGTAGTACTCGCCGATGCGCACCCACGCCTCGGTCGAGAACTTGGACTTCGGGTACCGGGCGATGAGCTGCGCGTACGCCTCGCGCCCCTTCTCGAAGTCGTTCTGCTTCTCCAGGCAGTAGCCGAGCAGGTAGTACGCGCCGTCGTTCAGCCGGTAGTTGGGGAACTGCGCGATGAGCTTGCGGTAGATGCCGATGCTCTTCGAGAAGTCGACCACCGGCTCGGGCAGCGGCTGCTCGTCCTGGGCCGGGTCGAGCGTGCGCAGCCGCTCTTCGTACTCGCGCATCGCGAGGATGTGATCGTCGCTCGAGCGTTCGTAGTACAGCTCGGCGAGGCGGAACATCACGTCCGGCGTGTACTTGGGGTCGTCGGGGTAGCGCTGGAGGAACTCCTCGAACTGCGCGATCGCGTCGAGCCGCTCCTTGCGCTCGACGATCTCCAGGTCGCGGATCGCTTTCTCGTAGCTGCCGGCGAGCGCGTTGCGCTTCTCTTCGTACTTCTTCTCGATGAGCAGCTGCACCTCGCGCCGGTACTCGCGCGACTCGTTCTCGTACACCTCGATGGCGCGGGAGATCTCTTCGAGCAGCTTCTCTTCCTCGGGCGTGCGGCCCATGCCTTCGAAGTAGCGGCTCTTCGGCTTGGCGCCCGGCGCGATGTCCTTCTTCCCGTCGGCTTCGCCGGAAGGGGAGGGCACCGCCGGCGGCGCGGTGGCGCTCTTCGGGGGCGCGGCGAGCGCGCTGGCCGCGCAGCCCAGCGCGATGAGCGTCCAGGCCCCCAACGGCCATCTCGCCGGCAGAGAGGTCATGGCTCGTCCACGTCCTTCAGCACTTCCTTGAACTCTTCGTCGAGCGCCTTGAGCTCGCGGTCCTTCTGCGTCGAGATTTTTTGAATCTGGCTCGTCTTGTCCTGCTTGCGGGTGAACGCCACGTCGACGACGCCCACGTCGGCCTTCAAGACCAGCTCGTAGAACTGGTTGCGCACGCGCTGGAAGCTGTCGAACGCGATGCGCCCCACCAGGTGGCGGGCGTCGGAGGAGACCGTCTGCACCTCTTGCCCGTAGCTCTTCAGGGCGGCCTGCTCCGCGAGCACGACGTCGCGGATCTGCTGTCCGCGCCGCGCGACCTGCTCGCGCAGCTTCTGCTTGGCGGCCGCCAGCCGCTGCTCGAGCTGATCGGCCCGCGCCCGAATCTCTTGCGTGCGGCTCAGCACGCGCGCCGCGTCGCCCGGCAGCCGCGTGCCCGCGCGCGTGAACAGCTCGTGCTGCGCCTGGAGCGACGCCTTGAGCTTTTGGCGAATGAGCTCCTCGCCGCCGATCGCCGCGTCGGCGCCGGCGCGCTGGTCGGCGAGCACCTTGCGCAGATCGGTCAGCTCCTTGCGGAGCAGCTCGAGCAGCTCGGTCTCGTGCTTCAGGCGCGCCAGGAACGCCTTCTCTTCTTCCGGCCCGCTGCTCCGCTGCGCGCGCGTGTCGATCACCCACTTCTCGATCGCGGTGAGCGCGGCGAACATGCTCTGCACGTCGTAGCCGAGCTGGAAGGCCTCTTTGTCGATGTGGTCGATCTGCTCGCGCATGCGGCGCCGGCGCGCCTCGACCTCCTCGGGCGTCTTCGGCAGGGTGCGGAACTTCTTCTCGAGCTCGACCTGGCTCGCGCGGAGCTTCTGCAGCTCCTGCTGCTCGGCGGCGGTGAGCTGCCCGCGGAGCAGCTCTTCTTCGATGCGCACCAGCGATTGGTCGATCTGGGTGAGCGCGGTGTCGAGCGCGTCGGCGCGGGTGTAGCCCTCTTGCAGCGCGGGGAAGGTCTCCATCCCGCGCTCGTCGAGCGCCTTGAGGATGCGCGAGGCGATCTCCTGCGAGTCCTGGACCCCGCGCTTGCCGGCCTCGATGTCGCTCACCATCTGCATCGCCTGCGCGACCTCGCGCTCGGTCGTCGCCCACTTGAGGGCGGTGGGCGGCAAGAGCGAGGTGACGTCGAGGTTCTTCTCGTTCTTGGCGAGCAGCTCGTCGAAGTAGCGCACCGGGTCTTTGTTGACGGTGAGCAGCGCGTCGAGCTCGTCGCGCACCGGGGCGTAGTCGTTGATCACCTGGTTGTACGTGTCGGTCGCCTCGGCGTAGCGCTGGAGCTTGAGCAGCAGGTGCCCCTGCAGCGTCTTGGCCTCGGGCGCGAGCGTGGAGTCGGGCGCCACCAAGAGCAGCAGGTCGGTGGCGTTCTTCGCGCGCTCGTACTCGTTCTTCTTCACGAACGCCCAGGCGATCTCGTAGAGCGAGTCGACGAAGTACTCGCTGCCGCGCGGGAGCTCCTGGTAGCGGTCGATCGCCTCGTCGTACTTGGCGTTCTCGTAGAGGATGCGGCCGAGCGACAGGTTCGCCAGCTCCTTCACCTTCGCCTCGCGCGGCGACTGCGGCGTCGCGGTGGCGACCTGCATGAACTGCCTGGCGGCGGCGTCGAAGTCGCGCGCCTTCACGTGCGCCACGCCGATGTAATAGGCGGCCTGCAGGCGGTAGGGGCCGTTGGCGGCGACCAGCGGCGCGAAGGCCTGCTGAGCGCGCGCCACCCGGTCCTGCGCCGACAGGTCGTCGCGCTTGAAGAGCCACTTGCCATAGACGTAGGCCACCTCGGGGGGCAGCGCGCCCGACGCCTCGCGCGCGGCCTGGATGTACTCGTCGATGCCGGTGAAGTCGTTCAGCCGCCCGGCGATCTCCAGATAGCGGGTCAGCGCTTCTTTGTAGTGGCGGCCTTTGAGCTGCATCAGCTCGCGCAGGTACACCTTGGCGCCGACCAGGTTCTTCTGCTCGTAGAGCGCCTCGGAGAGGTAGCGGAGCGCGTCGGGGTACTTCTCGTTGGTCTTGAAGCGCGGGTCGGACACCAGGTCGTAGAAGAGGACCGACGCGCCCGGGTAGTCCTGGAGCAGGTACTGAATCTCGCCTGCCGAGAAGCGCGAGGCGAACAGCTCGTCGGGCGTGCTCTCGCCGCGCTCGGAGTACTGCGTCTCGACCACCCGCAGGTTGTCTTCGGCGTTCTTGAGCTGGCCGAAGATCTGCTCGGCCCGGTTGGCCAGCTCGGCGGTGGAGGGGCCGGGCGGCGGGCGGGCCTGCGCGCGCGCGCCCGACGCGAAGACGCCGGCGCTCAGCGCGGCGGTGATCGTCAGAGCACGAAGCGGAAGGTCAGTCGTTTTCAAGATGACGTGAAAAGCCGAACCGCTACTGCGTTTTCTCACCCTGCGCCGGAGGCGCCCCGGAAGTGGTGGAGGACTTGCTCACCGGCAGATCCTTCGCCGTCGAGGTGTCGTAGCGGACCGCCGCCTTCTCGGTCATCTCGGTGGTGAGCCCACCTTTCTCGAAGCCGACGATGCGCACGGTGGTGACCTTGCCGCCTTCGGCGGTGAAGGTGCTGGCGGAGTTGACGGTGATCTTGTAGCCGTCGAGGTAGCTGAACACGCCGAAGCCGTTGAGCCGGTACACGTGCTTGACCGCGATCTGGTGCTGGCCCGGCACGATGCGGCCGTTGAAGATCTCCAGCTCTTCGCGGGAGGCCAGGTCGCCGTTGGTGTCGACCTTGGTGAAGATCGGCGCGCCGTCGAGCGCGTAGGCCACCGACTCGAGCGTGAACGAAGAGCTCATCTCGTTGCGATGGTAGAGGACCGCGCGCGCGCCGGTCGAGAGATCGCCGCCGAGCACGGTCTCTTGCAGGAGCACCAGGCGGGAGCGCGTGCGCACGATCTTTTCTTTGAGGTCGGCGACCTGCTCCTCCAGCGTCTTCACGCGCGTCTTGAACGCTTCGTCGGCGGTCTGCGGCGCGGCCGGCGCGCCCGACGCGTTGGGCGACTGCACCTGGACCTGCGTCTTCGGCGGAGGCGGCGCGGAGGGCGCCTGCGCCAACGCGGCGGTGGCGACGAGCAGCCACGCTCCCCACGTGAGAGTTCGAGCCCGTCGCAGCACGCGCATCGGTTGCACTGGGAGTCTTTCCTCGCGTCGGCCTGGTTGAGACAGCGTGAGACAATTGGTGGCGTGCTAGCCGCCCTTGCGCAGCTCCTGCAAGACCAGCTTCGCGACCGCCTTGAGAGTATCGAACACCCCGACCCCCGTCGGCGCCACCGCCTGGAACTCGGGAACGTTTCGAGGGTTCAGAACCTTCCGCAGCTCTTCGAGCGCCACCGCGTTCGGCAGGTCGCGCTTGTTGTACTGCATGACGTAGGGAATCTTCGTCAGGTCGTAGCCCTGCTCGTTCAGGTTGTCGCGCAGGTTCTCGACCGACTCGATGTTCGCCTCCATGCGCTCGACCTGCGAGTCGGCCACGAAGACGACGCCGTCCACGCCCTTGAGGATCAGCTTGCGGGAGGCGTCGTAGAAGACCTGGCCGGGGACCGTGTAGAGGTGGAAGCGGGTCTTGAAGCCGCGGATCTCACCGAGCGAGAGCGGCAGGAAGTCGAAGAAGAGCGTGCGCTCGGTCTCGGTCGACAACGAGATGAGCTTGCCTTTCGTGTCGGGGCTCGTCTTGTTGTAGATGTACTGCAGGTTCGTCGTCTTCCCGCACAATCCCGGGCCGTAGTAGACGATCTTGCAGTTGATCTCGCGGGATGAGTAGTTGATGAAAGACATGGCGGCCTAGGGTTACTCGCTGAAAAGGTTGTCGATGTCGTCGTCCGAGATCTCGGCGAACGGCGAGCCAGCGCCTGGCGTGTCCGTCTTCTTCACCAGCGCTTCGAAGATCTTCCCCAGCTCGTCGGAAGCCTTCTTGATGCGCAGACGGACCAACCCGAGGCTCGTGCGGTTGTCGAAGATGACCACGAGCACCACCCGGCTGCCGACGATGGTCATGTAGAGCGAGTCCTTCGCTCCCTCGTGAAACTGGTTGGGGAACTCCGCCTCGCCGATCAGTTTTGCCAAGCCGCCCATCGCCGCGACGTTGCCCGCGGTGAGCGAGGCGAGCGACGTGGTGTCGATGTGCTGCGTCTGACCGGCAGCGGAGATCAGCTGGCCATTCTTGTCGACGAGGAAAACGACCTTCGCGTTGGCGTCCTTCGTGAGGCGATCGCACACCGCGTTGATCTTCGAGAACTCCTCTTCGTACATCACCAACTGGCTGGACATGGGTAGGCTGGCCCCTCCCCGCCGGGCTTTCCAAAGGGATTTCCGAGGGTTAGGTGTCGCTCTCGGGCCCCTGATCCTTAGCAAACGGCTTTCGGGTCAGCAACAATCGAGAAGCTTCTAACTTAATTAGGGTCCGTGGCCCGCGTCTTCTATAATCAGCAGTTGCCTTGCGCCCGCACCTTTCCCGCTGGGGAAGTGCCGTGCTGGTCCCTGCGATTCTCGTCTGGGGGCTGGCGAGCGGGGCGGCTGCGCAGTCGGTGGAGGGCGAGGTTTCCGCACAGCCGACCGACGCGCCGTACTCGAGCGCCGTCGGCGAGCTGGTCCAAGTGCGCGCGCGGTACGGCTTCGCGCTGCGCAGCGGGGCGCAGGAGGACATCGGGCCCGGGCTTTCGTACACGGGCTTCACGCCGCTCGACGGCGCGCTGTCCGCGTGGTTCTTCACCCGCGGCTACTTCGGCGGCGCGGTGCACGTGCAGGCGGAGAACTTCGCGCTGCACCAGCGGGTCGGCGCTCAGAACCAGCGGGTCACCGGCGGCACGCTGCTGCGCGGCCACGTGGGCCCGAGCGGGCGCTACGTCGTCGGCCCCGCGCGCTTCGAGCTGCTCGCGGGCTACGCGTTCGCGCAGCTGCCCACCTTCGGCATCTCGGTCGACCCTCGGCTGCAGCCGGCGCAGCGCCACGCGGTGCTCTTGGCGAGCCGGGTGCTCATCGACTTCGGCGCGCTGAACGGCGAGGTGCGCGGCGAGTACCCGATTCCGCTCTCGGTGCGCGGCCCGCAGGGCGTGAGCGCGAAGAGCACCGGGTTCGCGGCGGGCGCGGCGCTGCTCTTGCCCATCGCCACTGTCAAGCGGCTGCGCTACGGCGGCGTCGCCGACTTCCAGTTCGTGCGCGACGACCTGGAGCTCGAAGACGGCACGCGGGCGGGGCAGTCGCTCGCGCGGCTGGGCTTGGGGCTCGACGTCAAGTGGTTCGACGCGCCGCCGCCTCCGCCGCCGCCCAAGTACGGCGACCTCTGGGTGACGGTGTTCGACGTGGACACCGGGCAGCCGCTCGAGGGTGCGTCGGTCGTGGTGCAGCAGGATGGCCGCACCCGGCCGCTCGACGCGGTCGAGGCGGCGCGCTTTGGCGCCAAGGCGCTCGACCCGGGGCCCGTCGTCGCGCGCGCCACCGTGGGCGGCTACGTGCCGGCGGACGCGAGCGGCTCGATCGTCGCGGGGCAGTCGCTCGCGCTCGAGGTGCGGCTCAAGAAAGAGCCGCCCAAGGTCGGCGGCTTGAAGATCGTCATCACTGACAAAGAGTCGGCCCAGGCGCTCGCCGGCGCGACCGTCATCGTGAACGACGCCGAGTACATCGCCAACGAGAAGGGCGAGGTGGTGCTCGCCGACCTCAAGCCCGGGCCGCTCCAGGTCAAGGCCACGCTCAAGGGCTACCGCCCGGCGCAGGAGGTCGCGCAGGTGGTGGCGCTCCGCGAGTCCGCGGTGCCGCTGCAGATGTTGAAGGCGCAGAAGAAGCTGCTCGCCACCATCACCGGCATCGTGCGCAGCACCCAGGGCGGCGCGCCGGTCCAGGCCGAGCTCGAGATTCCGCAGGCGCGCATCAAGACGCGCGCGAACGCGCAGGGCGCCTTCACCTTCCGCGTCGAGGGCGGCACCTACAGCGTGAACATCTCGGCGCCCGGCTACATCAAGCAGTCGAAGAACGTCACCGTGAGAGACGGTGATCAGGCCATCTTCAACGTCGACCTCCACCCGAAGTGAGGAACGGCACGCCCATGAACGAGACGGCGGCGCGGCGCCGACCGGCTTGGCTTCTCTGGCTGATCTGGGTCGGAGCCTTCGGTCTGACCGGTTGTCCCGAAGACGCGCCTTTGCCGAGCGACGCGCCGACGCCGATCGGCCAGCTCGTGTCGAAGCAGGGGCGCGTGCGGCTCGAGCGCGGCGGCGCGGTGACGCCGGCCGAGCTGGGCTACCTGTTCGTGGGAGACGTCATCGAGACCGGCGCCGACGGCGAGGCGCGGATCCGCTTCACGGGCGGGAAGGTCATCGAGGTGGGGCCCGACGCGCGGTTTCGGGTGGAGAAGGACGCGACCGGCCTGCTGCTCAACGTCGAGCGCGGCTTGATTCTCTCCCGGGTGTCGGGGGCGAGGGCGCCGGCCAACGAGCAAGACCTGCAGCTGTCGATTCAGACGCCGTTCGGCCTGACGCGGGTGGGGCACACGCTGAGCGAGGTGTCCATCGAGGTCGGCAAGGACGCCGCCACGCTCAAGGTGGTGGTGGGCACGGTGCAGCTGCTCTCGCGCAACGGCCAGCCGCAAGACGTGTCCGGCGGCGACGTGCTCACCATCGACGCGGCGGGCATTCAGCTGTCGCGCAAC
This sequence comes from uncultured Myxococcaceae bacterium, assembly GCA_964511185.1. Lineage (GTDB taxonomy): Bacteria > Myxococcota > Myxococcia > Myxococcales > Myxococcaceae > CAZEDU01. The sequence continues at coordinate 25,414 of CAZEDU010000070.1, forward strand.
GCGCCGGTGGTGCTCGACACGGTGCAGGCGGTGGTCTTCGCCGCCGGCGGGACGAGCGAGATCAAGAAGAAGGGGCAGACGCGCTGGAAGGTCGTGCCGAAGAAGGGCGAGGTGCTCGCGGCGGGCGACGCGCTGAGGGTCAAGACCGGCCGCACCGAGCTCAAGCTCGACGGCTCGAGCACGCAGTTCGAGTTCGCCCGGGGCACCGAGGTGGTCTTGGCCAACGCCGGCCGCGCCACCGGGCTCGAGCAGTCGGCGCTCGAGCTGAAGGCCGGCGCGGTGTCGGCGCGGCTGGCCGCGGGCAAGAAGAGCCAGGTGCTGGTCGGCGGCTTGGAGCTGTCGGCGACGAACGGCGGCCGCTTCAACCTGGCCAAGACGAAGAAGGGCTACGCGCTCGACGTGCTCACCGGCGACCTGACGGTGAAGCAGGGCGAGGTCGAGACGCCGGTGCGCGCCGGGCAGCTCGCGGTGCTCGAGGGCGGCGCGCCGGTGGTCGGCGAGTCGCCTCAGGCAGAGGTGACGCTGCCGTCGCGCAGGGGCCTGCGCATCTTCCACACCGGCGTGGACGAGGCGGGCCTGAGCTGGTCCGGCGAGCTGTCCGACTACTACGTCGAGGTCGCCTCGGACGCGGCGTTCCAGAACATGGTGCTCGAGGGCGTGGTGCACCAGCCGTTCGTGAAGGTGCCGGTGCCCGGGAAGGGCGCGCTGCACTGGCGCGTTCTCTCGGCGGACAAGACGACGCCGGTGGACACCGGCAGCGCGTTCTTCTCGCCCGAGCCGCTGGTGAAGGACCTGAGCCGCCCGCGCAACGACGTGCCCGAGGGCACCGAGAAGACGACCATCTTCTTCCAGGACAAACCACCCGCGGTGACCTTCACCTACAAGTCGGAGCCGAACGCGGTGCAATACAAGGTCGTGGTTTACCGAGAGGAGGCGCTCGACAAGCCGGTGGTCGAACGGCTGGTCTCGGAGACGAGCGCCCCTCTGGAAGCGGGAGCGCTGACCGAAGGAAACTACGTGTGGTCGGTGACGCCGCTCTCCGACAAGGGCGAAGAGCTCCGCGGCGGCAAGATGAGCAAGCTCGAGATGGTCTACGACAACGCGGTGCCCAACCTGGTGATCAAGTCACCCAAGCCGAACGAGCGGGTGCGCGGGAACAGGGTCGACGTCGCCGGCGTCGCACCGGTGGGAGCCAAGGTGTTCGTCAACGGTCGGTCGGTCTCGCTCGATGAGAAGGCGCGGTTTTCGACCAGCGTCTCGGTCGGGTCGCCGCCGGTGGTGGTCTTCCGCATGGCGCACGCCGGCGGTGAGGTGATCACCGTCCGCACGCTGCGCCGCACCTGGTCGGCGAGCGTCTGAAACGCCA
>CAZEDU010000071.1:0-6695 GCA_964511185.1 uncultured Myxococcaceae bacterium
AGCCCGTCACGCGACCCTGGATGTCGAACAGGTCCTTGGCGGCGAAGGCGACGCTCTCGGCGGGCCCGGAGAGGATGAGCTCGCTGCCGCGCTGGCCGACCCGTATCCCCAGGCGCCTCTCCACGAGCTTCAAGTTCTGGTTCTGGGTCCCAGCGAGGGAACGGGCGACCTCGTTGTCGCCCACTTCGACCTTGGCGCTGGCCAGGGGGATTGCCGGTGATGACTGGGTTCTCAAGCCGTCGATAACCGCCTCTTTAAACTGTCGATGACAAATGTAAGGGCGCCTCGGCTTCTCGCCACGTCACCGAATCAGCAGGAAAGCAGGCTACCGCAAGAACGCCCGCGAAATGAAATCAGCGCAGCGGGGGCAGCAGCACGAAGCCGCCCTCGGCGCGCTTGCGGTAGTGGTACGGGTCCGTCCAGGGGTAGTGCAGATCGTCCGCCCTCAAGAGGCCCGCCAGGACCAAAGACTCCAGTGAATCTGGCAAGTTCCCCTTCTCGAGCCGGTAGACCTCGAGCGCGGCTTCGATGCGCACCAGCTGCTGCCGCGAGAGCAGCCGTTCGGCGGCCGGGCTCGAATAGCGGGCCGCGGCGGCGCCGGTCAGCTGAAACCACTCGACGATGACCTGCGAGGCCAAGAGGCCCAGGCCGATGACCACCGCGGCGCCGACGAGCATTCGGGCGACGCTCTGTCGCGCGAGCGCCAGGCGCGAAGGTCTCTTCACCGCCGAGGCGTCCACCTTCTCGGGCGTCTCGCCCAACACGCCGATGTAGCCCGCGTTGAGCAAGTTCGTGAGCGCCTTGCAGGTCTCGAACTCGCCCAGGCAGCTCAACGCCACCAGCTTGGAGACGTCGCGGTACGGGCGGATCAACCCGTAGAGCGTGCGCTCCGCCTCGCCGACGGTCTGGAAGTCCCCTTTGCCTTCGCGTTCGAACCCCGCGTCGAGCGAATCGCCCGCAGCGCGCGGCGGCAGCGGCTTGAGGTGCTGAAACAACAGCCGCTGGCTGGTGATCTTCTTTCGAATCACCGGCCACTCGTCGACCAGGCGGAAGCCCTCCATCAACACCGACTCGGCGCGGAGCGGCGTCACCGCGGCGTGGTCGTACTCGACGTCGGTCTGCTCGAACTCGTACTTGCCCGCCTTCCAGCTGAAGAGCTTGTAGAGCGTCTCGGTGGTCTGCAGCTGGACCATCTGCTTGAAGCGCTCGGCGGTGATCATGTTCATCGACACCAGCACGTCGCCCAGCCGCTTGAGCGTGCGCCGCTGGGTCTCGAGGGCCTCTTCCAGCTGCGACGCGGTGATGATCTCCGCCTCGACCAGCATCGCGCCGATCAGATCGTTCTTCTTTCGCGACGCGGTCTCGACCCGGACGATGGCGCCGTCCTTGAAGCCGATCCGGACCTGTTGGTCCTTCGAGCTCAAGTGCAGCATGCCGGTCTTCTGCTGCTGACCGATGAGCTGAAGGATGTCGGCGATTCCGAAGTCCTTGAACGTTCCGCTCAGTGCCATGGCGTCACCCAGACTGCCGCTTGTGCAGGCCACGCAAAGACGCGCCGAGGAGGACGACGAGCAACAGGACGATCGGCGTCAGCTGGAGCCAGCTCGGCGCGTCGGTGTACGGCGTCCGCAGCACGCCGTGCCGGAAGAGCACCAACGCGAGCAGGAAGAGGAACCCAAACGCGTAGAGCGCGCCGCGGATGGGCAGGCCCGCGAACAGGTGGCCCGCGCCCGTGCACAGCACGCCGAGCAGGTACGTCAGCTTGTCCCGCCGCGACTGGTACCGCGCCACCTCGATCTGCTTCCTCACCTTCTCCGGCGCGGGCACCACGCCCTTGCGCGCGAAGACGTTCACGCACTGGTGGCACATCTCGCTGCCCAACCCCAGCTCCGGATCGCACCGCACGCACACCGGCCGGCCGCACTTGTTGCACGCCTTGGACGCCGACAGGCCGCCGCGCGCGAAGCCCCACCCCACCAGCGCGAGCGCGAGCACCGCCGGGTACACGGCGAAGTACCAGGCCTCGCCCCCCAACAGCCGCCGCGACAGCTGCGCCCGGAGCGCCTTGCCGCGCTCGTCCCCGTCGGTGAGCTCGAGGAGCGCGCGGGTCGGCAGTGGCGGCGAGAAGAGCGCCTGGTTGAGCCGCACCTCCTGCGCGGTCGCCTCCGCGCGGGCGCCCAAGTACACGTCGAGCGACTTCGCGGTGGTGAGGAGCACCCGCGCGCGATCGAGCTCGAGCGGCCGCGCCTCGGGGAGCAGGCGCACCGCGCGGCGCTCCACGATGCGGGACTGGTTGATGAACGCCTCGGCCAAGTTGGGGTCGGACTTCGCCGCGCTCTCGTACATGCCGAGCGCGCCCTCCAGGTCGCCCTTGGCCGCCATCGCGTTGCCCAGATTCACCATCGCGCGCGGCTCGGCGTTCTTCAGCGCCAGCGCGGCCTTGAGCTGCGCCTGCGCGTCGTCGATTTTTCCGCGCCGCAAGGCGTAGCGGCCCAAGGCGAACAGCTCCGGGAAGGTCGCCTTCTCGGCCTTCGCGCGCGCCTCGACGCGCTCGATGATCGGCTCGAGCTCGGTGCCGCCCCGCTCGAGCCGGTACACGTCTTCCGCGGGCGTGCCGGCGAACACGGTGCGCTCGGTGATGAGCTGCGCGACCAGCGGCGTCAGGCTGGCGAGCAGGATCAGCGCCGCCACGACGAGCCGCTCCCGCAAGGTCCAGTAGAGCGCGGCGGCCGCGAACAGCACGAGCAGCATCGGCAGAAGCCCGAGCTGCAGCGAGGGCGGGACGAGCAACAGCACCCCCGCGCCCAGGATCGACTGCCAGCGCGCGGCGCCTTTGGGGAACAGGTGGTGGAAGTCGTGGAAGAAGTAGCGGGCGCGCCGAACGAACAAGAGCGCCGTGGTGAGCGCGGCGGTGGCGAGCAGCGCCACGAGCAGGCCCGTGCTCAGGTCGGCCAAGAGCGGCCGCCGGTAGCGCGGATCGCGGAGCAGCTTCGCGCCGGCGGCGTTGAGCTGGGAGACGACGCGGCCGACCGAGAGCAGATCTCCCGCGGCGTAGGCCTGCGCGAGCGCGAGGCGCGCGTAGGGGAAGCTCGGCGACAGGTCGACCGCGGTGGACGCCAGCTCGATCGCGCCCTGCAGGTCACCTTGCCGGCGCAGCTCCGACGAGGCGCGCATCATCGCCACGCTGTAGGCCTCCAGCTCGCTCGCGTCGAGCTCGGTCTTCACCTCCAGCAGCCGGAGGCGCGCGGCGGCGCCGGCCTTGGTGTCCGACTTGTCTTGCGCGGCCGTCAAGTCGGCCCAGGCCTTGGCGAGGTCCTCCTCCGTCGCCTGCGGCAGCAGAATCGGCAACGCGCCGCTGCCCTCGGCCGGATCGGCGGCAGGCGCCTGCCCGTACGCGGCAGCGGTCAGGCACATCGCGGCGACCGCGAAGAGCGCACGAGCGCGGGCGAGAGCGGGCATCGACGCGCCGATGATAGGCGACCCCTGACGGGCCGCGAAACAAAGGGGTGGCCCCCACCGCCCGTGTTAAACGCCTCGAGACGACAAGGAGCGGCAGATGTCGAGCAAGGTAGGTGTGCAGATCGAGCGGCTCGCCGAGGTGATGCGGCGGCTGCGCGGCGAAGGCGGCTGCCCTTGGGATCGCGAGCAGGACCTCCGCTCGCTGCGTCCCTACCTCCTCGAGGAGGCCTTCGAGGTGCTCGACGAGATGGACCGCGTCGCCTACGGGGGCCCCTGGCAACCGCTGTGCGAGGAGCTGGGGGATCTGCTCTTTCAGATCGTCTTCCACGCCCAGCTCGCGAGCGAGCAGCAGGCGTTCACGCTGGCCGAGGTCGCGCAGTCGATCGCCGACAAGCTGGAGCGGCGCCACCCGCACGTCTTTGGCGACGCGAAGGTGAGCACGTCGGAGCAGGTGCTCGACAACTGGGCGAAGCTGAAGGCCGACGAGAAGAAGAGAAAGACCGGCAGCGAAGGCTCGGTGCTCGACGGGGTGCCCACCGCGGCGCCCGCGCTGATGCGCGCGGAGCGGCTGACCGAGAAGGCGTCGCGCGTGGGCTTCGACTGGCCCGACGTGAAGAGCGTGCGCGCCAAGCTCGACGAGGAGCTCGGCGAGCTGGACGAGGCGATCACGAAGAACGATCGCGACGCGCTCGAGCACGAGGTGGGCGACGTGCTCTTGGCGCTCGTGAACCTGGCGCGGTTTCTGCGCACGCCGCCGGAGGACGCGCTTCGCCAGGCCATCAACCGCTTCGTCTCGCGCTTTCACCAGGTCGAGGCGGGCCTGCGCGCCGAGCAAGTTCCGTTCGGTCAGGCCACGCTCGAGCAGATGGAGGCGCACTGGCAGAAGGCCAAGGCGAAGGAGGCGGGCCTCCCCAAGCCGCGCGCGCTGCCCGAGGTGGCCGTGAGCCGGCTGACGGTGACCACGCCCGCGCTCGAGGAGACCGAGAAGTTCTTCTCTCCCCTGCTCCCCTGGTTGGGTTGGCGCAGGCCGCGCGGCGCGGCGCTCGTCTTTCATGCCGCCGGGCTCGCGCTCGAGTTCGTCCACGGGCCTTCCAGCCCGCTCGTCGTCACCTTGGCCGCGCCGTCGTCGAGCGCCGTGCGGGCGCTCGCCTCGGCGTTGGGCGAGCACGGCGCGCGCCGCGAGACCACCACCGATGCCGTCCAGTTCGCCGATCCTTCCGGCTGCCGTTGGAGGTACGCCTTTTCTCCACAACCTCTGTGAGAAACCTGGGGAGAACGATGTGGAGACGGTGGGGAGTCGCGCCCGGTCCCGTCGAGGCGCGCGCCGCCCGCGCCCGCCGCGCCGGTCGTGCTGATGGCTGCGGCGTCGCCGTTTCCGATGATCCGACGAAGGGTTAGCCGAAGAACCAGCGAAAGTTATCCACAGCTTGACGCTCGAGGTGGCCCCGCTGTAGGTAGCCACCCCCTCAGTGAGGCATCAGTCGTTTTAGGAGCTCGACATTGGCCAACACCCGTTCCGCCCAGAAGCGCAACCGCCAGGCGCAGAAGCGCCGCGCGCGCAACACCTCCGTTCGCACCACCGTGAAGTCCGCGGTGAAGAAGGCCCGCGAGGCGATCGCGTCGAAGGACCCCGCGAAGGCGCGCGAGGCGCTTCTCCAGGCGACCCGCACCATCAATAAGGCCGCCTCGAAGGGCGTGCTGCACGCGCGCAACGCTTCGCGCCGCATCTCGCGCTTGGCGAAGTCGCTCTCGACGAACCTGCCCGCGAAGTAAGGCCGTTCTCTTCGAAGCGGCTCACATTCCGTTCGTGAGCCGGTCGTACGCGTCTCGCATCATGCTGTCGGCCAGGCGCCGCAGCGCGGCTTGGCGTGTGCTCTCCGTCAGCAGCATGTCGGCCCCGGGCTGGTAGTCCTCGGTTCCATTGAGGGAGACCTCGGCCAGCACCCGGCCGCCCTTCACCAGCCGCACCACCGCGAAGACCGACGCGCGGTAGCTCGCGAGCCGCCCGCTGGGCGCGATGATGGTGGGGTAGCTGCTGGCCCCCAGAATCTCCCCCGTCACCTGCGCCTCGCTGTCCGGCTTGCCGTCGACGCCCGCGCGCACCAGCTGCTCGCGAAAGGCCTGGGTGAAGAGCGCCTCGACGCCCGGCTCGGCCGTGCGGTTGACGAACATCGGCGCGTAGATGTGACGGACGCCCTCGGGGAGCGAGGCGCCGCCCGCCGTGAAGCGGTAGCCGCAGCCTGTGGCCAGCGAGCCCAGCGCGGCGCAGAGGACCAGGAGCGTTCGCACGAGGGGCTTTCTACCTCATTCGGTGGAGACGCCGCGCGCCTGAAGCTCGGGCTTGAAGCTCTCCCAGACGCTGTCGACCGCGCGCGCGATCTCCGCGCGGCGCGTGCCCATGCCGAGCCAGATCTCCAGGCGCCCCTTGGGCCCTTCCACCTCGAGCGAGAGCCGCCGTTGGGCGAAGCAGGCCACCCCGAAGGCCACGGCGAGCGCGGCGAGCACCGCCTTGACCGCGACGATGGGCAGAAGCCACGCGAGCGCGCCGCAGAGGGCGGTGAAGACCAAGGCTTCGTACACCGGCCGCCGCTTGAGCCGCACCGCCTTCAGCTCGCTGAGCTCGAGCTGCAGCGCGGCCCCGTGCCCCACCCGCCACTCGAGCCGCTTCTCCGACAAGAGCAGGCGGCGGCCGCGGCCGAGCCCGCCTTCCAGGTACGGGTCGTACGCGTCGAGGATCTTCTCGCGCGCGCCCTGGAGCGCCTCCTTCGTGGCGGGCTCCTGTGGTAGCACCGCGCCGCAGGCGACGCACGGGTCCTGGTGGCGGAACTGCGGCCGCTCGCAGGCCAGGCAGATGACGAGACGTCGGGCGCTCACGTGCGCTCAGCCCACCACGAAGTTGATGAGGCGCTTGGGCACGAAGACGACCTTCTTGATGCCCTTGCCGGCCAGCGCCGCCTTCACCTTCTCGTCCGCCTCGGCCGCGGCGCGGACCTCGGGCTCGCCGGAGGCCGCGGGCACCCGCACCTCGGACTTCAGCTTGCCGTTCACCTGCACCGCGTAAGGCAGCACGTCGTCGACCACCAGGGCCGGGTCGAACTCGGGCCAAGGCTGGTCGACGGTGAGCCCCTGGTGACCGAACGCCGCGTGCAGCTCGAGTCGCACCGGTTGCTCGCGCTGTGGAAGCGCCTTGAGTCGGCCAGCCCGCAATCCGTGCTCAAGCGCGGGTTTGCGCTCGT
>CAZEDU010000071.1:6705-26394 GCA_964511185.1 uncultured Myxococcaceae bacterium
GCGAACGGCGTGAGGAGCAGCGCGATGACGCGGAACGCCTCGTTCATCGCCGCCTTCTCCGCGCCGGTCTCGACCTTCTCCACCGCGTAGAGCGCGTTCACCAGCTCCATCAGCGCGGGGATGGCCGTGTTCAGCGCCAGCCGCTCGATCGAATCGGTCGTGCGCTTGATGCACTTGTGCGCGGCGCGGCGAATCTCGAGCGCCTTGCCTTCGTCAGGGCCCGCGTGGGTGGCGCCCGCCACCGCGTGGTGCTGCACCGCCAGCGCCCACACCCGCTTGACGAAGCGGTAGGCGCCCTCGACCTGATCATCGGACCAGTCGAAGTCGCGCTCGGGCGGTCCGGCGAACGCCACGTACACGCGGGCCGCGTCGGCGCCGTACTTCTGCACGATGGACTCCGGCGCCACCGAGTTGCCCCAGCGCTTGGACATCTTCCGGCCGTCGGAGCCGTTGACGATGCCTTGCGTGATGAGCCGCTGGACCGGCTCGTCGACCGGCGAGAGCCCCAGCTCTTTCATCACCCGGCTCCAGAAGCGGAAGTAGAGCAGGTGCATCACCGCGTGCTCGGGGCCGCCGACGTAGACGTCGACCGGGAGCCAGCGCTGGGCGGCCGCCGCGTCGAACGGAGCCGTGTCGTCGTGCGGCGAGAGGTAGCGCGCGTAGTACCAGCAGGAGTCGACGAAGGTGTCCATCGTCTCCACCTCGCGCTTGGCCGGCCCGCCACACCGGGGGCACTTCGTGTCGACGAACGAGGCCACCTTGGCGAGCGGCGGCTCACCCTTACCGGTCAGCACCGCCTGCGTGTCGATCTCCGGCAGGCGCACCGGCAGCTCGCGCTCGGGCACCGGGATGCCCTGCCGCTCCGGGTCGCATTTCTCGCAGTACACAATGGGAATCGGCGTGCCCCAGTAGCGCTGGCGCGAGAAGCCCCAGTCCTTCTGGCGGTACGTGACGGTCGCCTTGCCCTTGCCCTCCTTCGTCACGTGCTCGGCGAGCCGCTTGCGCGCCTCGGCCGACTTCAGGCCGTCGTACGCGCCCGAGCTCGCCAGCACCCCGTCCTCGGTGAAGGCGGACTCCAAGGTCGCGGCGGTGAGCGGCGCGTCCGCCTTCTCGGGCTGGACCACCACCTCGATCGGCAGGCCGTACTTCTTGGCGAAGGCGAAGTCGCGCGCGTCGTGCGCCGGCACGCTCATCACCGCGCCGGTGCCGTAGTCGGCGAGCACGAAGTTGGCGATCCAGATCGGCACCGCCTTGCCGGAGAACGGGTTGACCGCGTAGGCGCCGGTGAAGGTGCCCACCTTCTCGGCCCCCTCCTCGGTGCGCTCGGTCTTGCTCATCGCCGCCATCTTCGCGACGAACGCGCGCACCTCGGCCTTGCGGTCCGGAGTCGTCACCACGTCCACCAGCCGGTGCTCGGGCGCGAGCACCACGTAGGTGCAGCCGAAGAGGGTGTCGACCCGGGTGGTGAAGATGCGAATCGCCTCGTCGCTCCCCTTCACCGCGAAGTCCGCCTCGACGCCTTCCGACCGGCCGATCCAGTTTCGCTGCATCGAGGTGATGCGCTCGGGCCACTCCTTCAGCGCGTCGAGCCCGGTGAGCAGCGCTTCGGAGTAGCGCGTGATGCGGAACGCCCACTCGGGCATCTCCTTGTCGACCACCTTGGAGTCACACCGCTCGCAGACCCCGTCCTTCACCTGCTCGTTGGCGATGACGGTGAGGCAGCCGGTGCACCAGTTCACCTTCGAGAAGCGGCGGTAGATGAGCCCCTTCTCGAGCATCTTCAGGAAGAACCACTGGTTCCACCGGTAGTACGCGGGGTCCGAGGTGTTGACCTCGCGCGACCAGTCGTACGAGTAGCCGAGCGAGCGCATCTCCTTCTTGAACGAGACGATGTTCTCGGCGGTGCGGACCGCGGGGTGCACGCCGTCTTTGATCGCCGCGTTCTCGGCGGGCAGACCGAACGCGTCCCACCCCATCGGGTGCAGCACGTCGAAGCCGCGCATGCGGTAGTAGCGCGCGAGCACGTCGCCGATGAGGTAGTTGCGCACGTGCCCCATGTGCATCTTCCCGCTCGGGTACGGCAGCATCTCGAGCACGTAGCGCTTCTGCGCGTTGGGCCGGTGACCCGCGCGGAAGACGCCGCCGTCTTCCCAGCGCTTCTGCCACTTGGCCTCGATGTCCTTCGGCTCGTATCGCTCGTTCATGGGCATGGCGGTGAGGCGTATTACGAGAGGTGCGCGTCCGCCGCAACGCCGGAAGGGCGCCGCTCACTCGGCGGGGGCGCTGGGAGCCGAGTGCCTGCGCTCGACGCGCCGGAGCTTCCGGGTGAGGTCGGGCCGATCCGGCTTGGGGACGAAGCGGACGGCCGGGGCCCGGCACCCGAGCCGTCCGGCCAGCTCGGCCAGCGCGTGCGTCACCGCGCGCTCGGCGCCGCCCGTCGCCCCGCCGCGCAGCTCGAGCGAGACGTCGAGCGCGCCCGGCTCGGTCGCGACGACGAAGTACTCCACGACGTCGGGGCTCGCCGCGAGGATGGCGCGGGTGACGAAGTCCGGGAACACCGGCCGCGGCGGACCGTCGCCCAGGCTCGGCCAGTACAACAGGTCGTCGCAGCGGCCCTCGATGCGCTCGAGCGCGAGCAGCACCGAGCCGCACGGGCATGGCGTGGCCCGCTCGGTGAGGATGTCGTTCAGGCGGTGCCGGATGAACGGCTGGCTGATCCGGTGGAAGTCGGTGACGACCGGCACGAACTTGCGCGCGGCGCGATCCAGGTATTCGCGGTCGAACACCGCCAGGTCTTCGTTCAGGTGCAGCGTGCCGAGCGCGCACGTCGCGCCCAGAAAGCCCTCGGTGGCCTGATACGCCTGGTGCACCGTCTGGCCGAACACCTCGCCGATCACCTTCGCGTCGACGGGGTCGAGCACCTCGGCGACCGAGATGATCTTCGTCGGCCGGATCGACAGCCGCCCTGCGCGCTGCGCCTCGGCCAAAAGCCTCAGCATCGACGGGGGCGCGCTCACCAGCGTCGGCTGGTACGCCTGCAGCCGGTCGACGAGCTCATCGAGCGGCCGGATGAGATCGAAGAACTCGAAGCGGATGCGGCGGCTCCCGACGGTCTCGTAGACGTTGCTGTTCGCGCGCAGGAAGAACGCCACCCGGTGCGCGCCGAGGATCGAGCCCGGCAGCATCTTCGCGAGCGCCACGCCGGCCCACAGGTCGTGCTCGGCGGGGCTGGCGATGAAGACGCCGCGCGCGCCGCTGGTGCCTGACGACAAGCCCACGGTGATACCGCGCACCGTCTTCGAGAAGTCCCGCGTCCGCTCGGCCTCGAGCGCCGCGTCCATCGCCTCGTCCCAGCCCAACCCCACCGTGTTCAGGGCGCGGAAGTTGGCCACCATCTGCGGCTTCTCGATGGGCTCGAGCCCGCGCCACCGCTCGAGGGGGAGCCCCCCGAAGCGCTCGCGGAGGTACGGAGATTTCGGAAGGATCCCGCGCAGGTGCGCGCGCACGCGGCGCTCTTGCCACACCTCGAGCGCCTCGCGCGACGCGAACCGGCGGCGGCGAACGTTCCAGTACGACCAGAGCACCCTGAGGCGGGACATCGACGGCACGATGGTAGAATGGCCGCGTGCTGCGCAACCCAAGAGATCTCCAGTGCCTCGCGTACCTGTGCGTGGCGCCGGCGCTGGCGGTCTTCCAGTGGCGCGCCGACCACTTCATGCCGCTCGCCTTCCTCGCGAGCTGCTGCTTCGCGGTGGGCATCAGCTGCGTCAACCACAACCACGCGCACCTGCCCTTCTGGAAGAACGCCACGCTGAACCGGCTGACCGACACGTGGATCGGCCTCCTGCAAGGCCACCCGACGTTCCTCTTCAAGCCGGCGCACATCGCCAGCCACCACCGCTACAACCAGGGGCCAGAAGACGTCACGCGGCTGTCGCTCTCGGGGAATCACAACCATCTCTTCGGCTACCTCTTCTTCCCCGCCGTGGCGCTCAAGGGGCTGAGCGGCCTGCGCGCGCGTTACCTGCGCGAGCTGCGGACGAAGAACCCCCGGGCGTACGCCAAGGCCCTGGTCGACTACGCCCTGCAGCTTGCGCTGTACGCGACGGTGTTCGCGCTCGACTGGAGGAAGGCGCTGCTGTTCGTGCTCGTGCCTCAGCTGGTGGGGCTGCACTTCTTGCTCGCGTCGAACTACCTGCAGCACGCCCACGCCCGCCCGCACTCCGAGCACAACCACGCGCGCAACTTCGTCGGCCGCGCGCTCAACGCGTTCCTGTTCAACATCGGGTTTCACTCCGCGCACCACGCCTGGGAGGCCATGCACTGGTCGGAGATCCCCCAGGCGCACCAGCGCATCGTCGACCGCATCGACCCGCGGCTCATCGAGCGCAGCCTGCTGCTCTACTTCGCGCGCGTGTACTTGCTCGGGCTGGTGATTCCCAAGCTGCGCAGCCAGCCCCTCTCGCCGGAGAGCACCTAGGAGAAGCGGCTCATAGGGAGGCGTGGGCTGGGTCACTGATTCGCCTGCGCTTCGATGGCCCGTGCTCGCGCCAAGACACGACCGCTTCACGGCGCGCGGTTGCCGGCTTCGACGACGTCGTCGGCCCGAACTGCGGAGCCCTGGGTACCAGAAACGGTACCTTTCTCTCCGCAGTTCGCTGCACCAGCGGATGCACCAACCAGGCGGTGGCGCGCCTTCAGGCTCCTCACTCCATCTACTTTTAAGAAGCGCGCTTGACGCTCAGCGGGAGCAGCGGCCGGAGCGTCTTCTCGGCCAGCACCGCGACGCGGCCGCCGGTGAAGACCGGCACGAACGCGCGGCTGAACACCGCGGCGCGGACCTCTTCCGACAGGCTCGAGGCGCCCGGGATCTCGAGCGCCACGCCGTCGACCTTGGCCCGGCTCAACACCTTCGCCGCGCCGGAGAGAATCGTCCCCAGCGCCGCCTCGGTCATGCCGTGGCTCTTGCCGATGCCGATGGCGAAGATGCGCGGCATCGGGAAGCGGCCTTCGGTCGGGAAGAGGAGCGTGTCCTCCGGCGCCCCGACGAAGAAGTGGTTCTTGAGCACGCGCGACAAGCTGCCGCACAGCCGCCAGTCCACGAAGCCCGCCAGTCCCTTCAGCGGCCGCTCGTCCTCCGAGAGGAACAGACACAAGGAGTCGACGTCCTCCATGGCGTCCAGCGAGGCCAGCGTGATGTCGTGCGCGGTCACGTTCACGGCTTCTTCAGCGCCAGGGCGACGCGATCGAGCAGTCCATTGATGAACGCCGACGACTCCTCACTGCCGAACGTCTTCCCCAGCTCCACCGCTTCGTTGATGGTGACCTTCCGCGGGATGTCGTCGCGGAACTTGAGCTCGAAGACGCCCAGCCGCAAGACGTTGCGGTCGATGCGCGACATGCGGTCGAGCCGCCAGTTCTGGCTGTGCTCGCTGATCAACGCGTCGATCTCCGGGAGGTGGCCCCGCACGCCCTCGACCAGCTCGCGCGAGAACCCTTTGGCCGACGTGTCGACGGGGCCGTCTTCCTGAGCGGCGGCCCAGGCGGCCTCCAGCGCGTCGGACGACGGGCCGGCGCCCGCCATGTCGAGCTGGTAGAGGGCCTGAAGCGCACGCTCCCGCGCGATCCGCCGAGCGCCCATTCGTTACTTCTTCTTCCCTTCGAGGGTGGTCAGCCGGCCCTTCGCCGCGCGCTGCTCGAGCTGCGCGTGGAGGCTGGCGACCTCGATGCAGGCGATGGCGGCCTCGGCGCCCTTGTTGCCGGCCTTCACCCCCGCGCGGTCGATGGCCTGCTCGACGGTGTCGCAGGTGAGCACGCCGAAGGTCACCGCGCACGGCGCGTTCAGCGCGATGGCGCCGATGCCCTTGCTCACCTCGCCCGAGACGTACTCGAAGTGCGGCGTGCCACCTCGGATGACGCAGCCCAAGGTGACGACCCCGGCGTACGCACCCTGCTCGACCACCCGGCGGGTGAGCGCGGGCAGCTCGAAGGTGCCCGGGCAGCGGTAGACGTCGATGTCGTTGTCCTCGACGCCGTGGCGGAGCAGCGCGTCGAGCGCGCCCTTGAGCAGCTCCTCGGTGATGAAGCCGTTGAAGCGCGCCACGCAGATGGCGAAGCGACCCTTGGGGGCGACCAGCTTTCCTTCGAAATAACGCGGCATGGACACCTCAATCTAACGCGCGGGGACGGCGCTTGGCAGCTTTTGGGCGCGCCGAACGGGCCGCGAGCGCGACGACAGGCTTGAGCGCCACCTGCTCGACCACCTCGATGTCGTAGCTCTCCAGGCCGACGATTTTCTTCGGGTTGTTGGTGAGCAGCCGCAGCCGCGACAGCCCGAGGTCCTTGAGGATCTGCGCGCCCACCCCGAACTCGCGCAGCCGGGTCTGGTCTTTCTGCCCGGGCACGGCGGCTTCGTTCGACACGTGGGTGCAGCGCAGGCGCGCCCGGGCCGGCAGGTCCTTCTGCAGGTAGACCAGCACCCCCCGCCCTTCGTCGTTGATGCGCTTCAGGGCGAGCTGAAGCTGGGCGCCGCAGTCGCAGGACGCGCTCCCGAGCACGTCGCCCGCCAGGCAGGCGCGGTGCACCCGCGTGAGCACCGGCCGCGGGCCGCCCACGTCGCCCTTCACCAGCGCGACGTGCACCGCGTTGTCCACGTCGCTCGCGTAGGCGTACGAGGTGAAGTCGCTGGCGCCCACGCGCGGGAAGCGGCCGTGCGCCACCCGCCGCACCAGCCGCTCGCGCTGGAGCCGGTAGCGGATCAGGTCCGCCACCGAGAGGAGCGTGAGCTTGTGCTTCTTCGCGAAGCGCGCCAGCGCGTGCCGTCGGGGTTCATCACCTCGCAGATGACGCCCGCGGGCTTCAGGCCCGCCATGCGCGCCAGGTCCACCGAGCCCTCGGTCTGGCCGGTGCGCACGAGCACGCCGCCGTCGCGGGCCCGGAGCGGGAAGACGTGCCCCGGCCGCACCAGGTCCCCGGGCTTCGCGTGCGGAGCGACGGCCGTAAGAATCGTCTTCGCGCGATCGGCCGCCGAGATGCCGGTCGTCACCCCGCGGGCCGCCTCGATCGAGACGGTGAACGCCGTCTGGTACGGCGAGGTGTTGTCCTGCACCATCAAGGGCAGGTTGAGCTGCCGAATGCGGTCTTCGGTGAGCGACAGGCAGATGAGCCCGCGCGCGTGCGTGGCCATGAAGTTGATCGCCGCCGGCGTCACCTTCTCGGCCGCCATCACCAGGTCCCCTTCGTTCTCGCGGTCCTCGTCGTCGGTGAGGATCACCATGCGCCCTTTGCGAATGTCGCGGAGCGCGCGCTCGACGATGGCGATGCTGTCGTGCTCGGAAACGGCCATGCGGTGTCTTTGCCGGTAAAGGCCGACGTGCGCAAGGGCCTGAAATCAACAATAAAGTCAGTGAATTACAGCGCGAAAATCAGTCCGCGCCGAAGCCTTTGCGCAAGAGCGCCTCTTCCGTGAGGCCGCCGCGCTCGAGCCGGGCGAGCCGCGCCATGTACTTGCCGACCAGGTCCGCCTCCAGGTTCACGCGCGCGCCGACCTGCTTCTGGCCCAGCGTGGTGCGCTCCTGCGTCTCGGGGATGAGCGCCACCCAGAACCGGTCGGCCTCCAGGCGATTCACCGTCAGGCTCACGCCGTCGACGGCGACCGAGCCCTTCTCGATGAAGAACGGCGCGAGCGCGGCATCGAGCGCGAACGCCAGCACCCGCGAGCCGCCTTCCTCCTGCCGCGAGAGGACCGATGACACGGCATCGACGTGGCCCTGCACCAGGTGGCCGCCCAGCCGATCGGACAAGCGCAGCGCGCGCTCGAGGTTGAGCCGGGTGCCCGGCCGCCACTCGCCCAGCGTGGTGCGGCGCAGCGTCTCGGGCGACGCCTGCACGCGAAAAGAAGCCCCCTTTCGCTCGACGACGGTGAGGCAGCAGCCGTCGCAGGCGATCGACTCGCCGAGCTGAAAGTCATCCGTCGGCAAGGAGGTGCGGATCCACACCTCGGTCATCGGCCCCGGCGCGACCGACTCGACTTGCCCGATGTCTTGAATGAGCCCGGTGAACATCGCCTCAGCGCTTCCGCGCCCTCGCCCGGCTGGTCGCCTTGGCCGCCCTGGCCACCTTCGGCGCCTTGCCCGCGCTCAAGAAGTCGGCGATGCGGCCGTCGGCCTTGCGCAGGCGCCGCGAGAGCATGCGGCAAATGTTCTGCAGCACGATGACGAACGCGTAGTTGTCCTCGCGGTACAGGTTGTAGAGGTCCATGTTGTTCAGGGAGAAGGTGCGCGCGTTCTTGCGCACCAGCACCGTCGCCGACCGCGGCTGCAGCTCGATGAGCGCCATCTCCCCGAAGCACTCGCCCGGGCCCAGCCGCACGATCGAGATCGCCTCGCCGTCGTGGTTCGACCGGAGCACTTCGACCTCGCCTTCGACCAGCACGTACATCGTTCGGCCCAGCTCACCTTCGTTGAAGATGGCGGTGCCCGCCTTGTGCGTCTGATCCTTGAGCATGGAGAGCACGCTGTCGAGCGAGCGGCCTTCCAGCCCGCCGAACACGGGGACACTGCGCATGAACGTCGTGAGCGATTGGGTGCGGACCTTGGCCATAGGCGCAGGAGATCAACAGCTCGCGCCAGCGCTGGCAAGGACGGGATTTTCCGTCAGTCGCGCTGGAGCCCGGCCCGCACCAACAGGTCGCCGTCGATCTGCTCGACGCTCCAGGGCTGGACCCAGAGCGCCTGCGACATGGCGGCGACCGGGAGCGCGCCGCTCCAGGTCACGCCCGCCTCACCGACCAGCTTCGGCGCGAGGAACAGCCACAGCTCGTCGGCGAGCCGCTCGCGCAGCAGCGTGGAGAACAGCTCTGCGCCGCCCTCGACCAAGACGTGCAGGTGCCCTTCCTGGGCGAGCCGCCGGAGCAGCGCCTTCACGTCCACGCGGTCGCCCTTGCGAGGGACCGTCCACACCGTGGCGCCGCGGCGCGAGAGCTTGCGCGCGCGGGGGCTGCCTTCGCGCTCCAGCGTCGCGACGATGGTCGGCGCCGGCGAGCGCAGCGAGAAAATCTTTCGCTTGGGCGACGCGCGCAAACGCGAGTCCACGACGACGCGCGCGGCGTCGCGCCCGCCTTGCGGCAAGCGCGTGGTGAGCAGCGGGTCGTCGTGCTCGACCGTGCCCGCGCCGACGAGGATCGCGTCGACCTGGTCGCGCAGCTGGTGCACCCGCACGCGCGACGCCTCCGAGCTGACCCAGCGCGAGTCGCCGGTCGCGGTGGCGAGCTTGCCGTCGAGCGTCACCGCGGCCTTGAGCGTCACCCACGGCATGCCGGTGCGCATGAACTGGAAGAACGGCCGGTTGAGCGCGTCGGCCTCGTCCTTCAGCACACCGCCCAAGGTGGGGATGCCGGCCTTCGCGAGCCGCCGGACGCCGCGCCCGTTCACCAGCGGGTTGGGATCGCTCGACGCGAAGACCACCCGCCGCACCCCCGCGTCGATGATGGCCTGGGTGCAAGGCGGCGTCCGCCCGAAGTGGTCGCACGGCTCGAGCGTGGTGTAGAGGTCGGCGCCCTTCGCGCGGGCGCCCGCGGCCTCGAGCGCGACGACTTCCGCGTGGGCGGTGCCGGCCTTGCGGTGGTGCCCCCGGGCGATCACCCGGCCCCCGCGCACCAGGATGGCGCCCACCGCCGGGTTGGGGTGCGTGCGGCCGAGCCCCTTCT
Source organism: uncultured Myxococcaceae bacterium (assembly GCA_964511185.1). Classification (GTDB taxonomy): domain Bacteria; phylum Myxococcota; class Myxococcia; order Myxococcales; family Myxococcaceae; genus CAZEDU01. The sequence goes on from CAZEDU010000071.1 coordinate 16,412, forward strand.
TCGCCTCGTCGAGCGCCAGCCGCATGAAGAACTCGGCCACCGCGCGGTCGAACTCGAGCCGCCGCTCCCGCCGGGGAACCCGCTTCATCTGGCTGCGCGCCCGCGTCGCCCACTTCACTCCACGGCCCTCGTCACTGCCCCTTCGCGGGCTTGGCCTTCGCGCGGTCGTCGAGCAGATCCTTCAGCTCGCTCATGAACTCGGCGATGTCGCGGAACGAGCGGTACACCGAGGCGAAACGCACGTACGCGACCTCGTCGAGCTTCGGCAGCTGCCGCATCACCTCTTCGCCGATGACGTGGGAGGGCACTTCCTTCTCGCCCATCTCCTGGAGCCGTCGCTCGATCTGGGTCACCACGTCTTCGAGCTGGTCGACCGAGACCGGCCGCTTCTCGCAGGCCTTCTTCAAGCCGGCGAGCAGCTTGTCGCGATCGAACGCTTCGCGCCGCCCGTCCTTCTTCACGATGAGCGGGTTCAGCTCCTCCACCCGCTCGTAGGTGGTGAAGCGGCGCTTGCACTGCAGGCACTCGCGGCGGCGGCGAATGACCACCCCTTCATGCGACTCGCGCGAGTCGATGACCTTGTTCTCCGGGTCTTGGCAGAAGGGGCAGCGCATTTACCCGCCGCGCGCCAGCCGGCTTCGGTAGAGCGGGAACGACTGCGTCAGCTCTTTCACCTCGCCGCGAAGGGTCGCCAGCGCCCTGTCGTCGCCCGCGTGGTCGAGCGCCCGCCCGATCAGCTTCGCCACCTGCGCCATCTGCGGCGCCTTCATGCCGCGGGTGGTCACCGCCGGCGTCCCGACGCGGATGCCCGAGGACACCGTCGGCTTCTCCGGGTCGAAGGGGATCTGGTTCTTGTTGACGGTGATGCCGGCCTTGCCGAGCGCCTCCTCGGCGGCCTTGCCGGTGATCTTCTTGGGCCGCAAGTCGACGAGCATCAGGTGGTTGTCGGTGCCGCCGGAGCACAGCCGCAGCCCTTCGGCCGCGAGCGACTCGGCGAGCGCCTTCGCGTTGGCCACCACCTGCTTCTGGTAGTCGCGGAACGACGGCTGCAACGCCTCCTGGAACGCGACCGCCTTCGCCGCGATGACGTGCATCAGCGGGCCGCCTTGGATGCCGGGGAAGATCTGGCTGTTCACCGTCTTCGCAAACGGCTCCTTGCAGAGGATCAGGCCGCCGCGCGGGCCGCGGAGCGTCTTGTGCGTGGTCGAGGTGACGAACTCGGCGTACGGCACCGGCGAGGGGTGCAGGTCCGCCGCGATCAGCCCGGCGATGTGGGCCATGTCGACCAGCATCGCGGCGCCCACGCCCTGGGCGATCTCCTTGAACCGCGCGAAGTCCAGGGTGCGCGGGTACGCCGAGGCGCCGACCACCACGAGCTTGGGCTTGTGCTCCTTGGCGAGCGCGGCGACCTGGTCGAAGTCGATGGTCTCGGTCTTCTGGGACAAGCCGTAGTGAACGATCTTGTAGAGCTTGCCCGAGAAGTTGAACGCGGCGCCGTGCGTGAGGTGGCCGCCCGAGTTCAGGTCGAGCGAGAGCATGGTGTCGCCCGGCTTGAGCAGCGCCATGTACGCCGCCATGTTCGCCTGCGAGCCCGAGTGGGCCTGCACGTTGACGTGCTCCGCCCCGAACAGCTGCTTCGCGCGCGAGATCGCCAACTCCTCGGCGACGTCGACCACCTCGCAGCCCCCGTAGTACCGCTTGCCCGGGTACCCTTCGGCGTACTTGTTGGTGAGCACCGAGCCCAAGGCCTCGAGCACCGCCGGGCTCACGAAGTTCTCCGACGCGATGAGCTCCAGGCCCTCTTCCTGCCGGCGCGTCTCGTCGAGCAGGACGCGGGCAATGTCGGGGTCGACTTGGTTCAGCGGCGTCGTGTTTTCCATCGCCTTCTCCAGATTGCGTGAGCCCGTTAAGGCAGGCGCCACGCGTTGGCTTTGAGCAGGGACGGCTCGTATTCGCCCGCCTCGTGCTCCCAGTGCGGCTGCGACAGCGCGTCGCCGCCCATCTGGCAGATCTTCTCGCGCAGCTTCTTGAACGTCTCGTCCTGATCGCCGGCGGTCTTCACCGTCACCCAGCCCAAGTTCGTCGCGCCGTCCGGCACGTCGGTGGCCGAGCCGTAGTCCCGCACGTCGCAGCCCTGGTCGGGCACGTACACGGCCTCTTCGGTCGTCTTGACCACCGGCTGAATCTGGGTGCGGCACGCGCCTGCGGCCAGGAGCGCCACGCCGGTGAGCAGCCATCGCCTCATCATCGGCCCTTCTCCGCGTCGCGAATCTTCTGGACCCGCCGCTCGTGGCGGCCCCCTTCGAACTGGCTGTCGAGGAAGGCGGTCAGGATCGCGGCGCCCAAGCCGCCGCCGGTGACGCGCTCGCCCATGCACAGCACGTTCGCGTCGTTGTGCGCGCGGCTCATGCGCGCCTCGTACTCGGTGCGGCAGACCGCGGCGCGCACCCCGGCGTACTTGTTGGCGACGATGCTCATGCCGATGCCGGTGCCGCACACCAGCACGCCCAACGACGCGCGCCCGGAGGCGACCGCCTGGGCCACCTGGGTCGCGAAGTCCGGGTAGTCGACCGAGTCGCCGCTGAAGGTGCCCACGTCCTCGAAGGCCTCACCCCGCGCCCGGAGCACCGCGAGGAGCTCCGTCTTCAGCTCCAGCCCGGCGTGGTCCGACGCGACGATGATCATGGCGCTTGGCCCTTCGGTGAGGCGTAGACAACCGCTCCTACTTGAACCGCTTGAAGACGAGCACCGCGTTGGTGCCGCCGAACCCGAACGAGTTCGACATCACCGCGTTCACCCGCAGCTCGCGCGGCTGGTTCGGAACGTAGTCGAGATCGCACTCGGGGTCGGGGTTCTGCAGATTCATCGTCGGCGGCAAGACGTTGCGCGTGAGCGCGAGCGCGCTGACCACCGCCTCGGCGCCGCCGGCCGCGCCGAGCAGGTGGCCCATCATCGACTTGGTCGAGCTGACCGCCAGCTTCTTCGCGTGGTCGCCGAACACCGCCTTGATCGCCTTGGTCTCGGTCGGGTCGTTCACCGGCGTCGAGGTGCCGTGCGCGTTGATGTAGCCGATGTCGCTGGCGTTCAGCCCCGAGCTCTGCAGCGCGAGCCTCATGCAGCGCTGCGCGCCTTCGCCGTCGGGCGGCTGCCCGGTCACATGGTACGCGTCGGAGTTCGCCCCGTAGCCCGCCAGCTCGGCGAGGATGGGGGCGCCCCGCTTCTTGGCGTGCTCGTACTCCTCGAGCACCAGGACGCCCGCGCCTTCGCCCATCACGAACCCGTCGCGGTCCTTGTCGAACGGGCGGCTCGCCGTCTGGGGGCTGTCGTTGCGCGTCGAGAGCGCCTTCATCACCGAGAAGCCGCCGATGCTCAGCGGCGTGATGGCCGCCTCGGCGCCGCCGGCGATCACCGCGTCGCACTCGCCGTAGCGGATCGACTTGAACGCCTCGCCGATCGCGTGCGCGCTGGTCGAGCACGCCGAGACGGTCGACCAGTTCGGCCCCTTGGCGCCATAGCGCATCGAGATGAGCCCGGGCGCCATGTTGATGATCATCTGGATGATGAAGAAGGGAGACAGCCGGTCGAACCCCTTCTCCAGCCCCTTCATGTGCTGCTCTTCCAGGCTCGAGATGCCGCCGATCCCCGAGCCGACGATCACGCCCACCCGGTCCGAGGCGTAGCCGTTCGGCTTGTCGCTGCCGACGGGCAGCCCGCTCTCCCGCACCGCCATCTCGGCCGCCGCCACCGCGTACTGGGTGAAGAGGTCCATGCGGCGGGCCTCTTTCTTCTCCATGAACTCGTCGGGGACGAAGTCCTTCACCTCGGCGGCGAAGTGCGTGTCGATCTTGCCCACCTCGAAGCGGGTGATCGGCGCGATGCCCGACTTGCCGGCGAGCATCGCTTGCCAGCTCTTTTCGACGCCGGTCCCCAGCGACGTGATGAGGCCGGTTCCGGTGATGACGACGCGACGTTGAGACACGAGCAGTACCTAACGGGTGAGTGGACCTACTTCTTGTGCGTGTTGATGTAGTTGATCGCGTCGCCGACGGTCTTGATGTTCTCGGCTTCCTCGTCGGGGATCTCGACCTCGAACTCCTCTTCCATCGCCATCACCAGCTCGACGATGTCCAGGCTGTCCGCGCCGAGATCTTCGATGAACGAGCTCTCGGGTTTGATCTCGTCCTCTCCCACGCCGAGTTGATCAGCGATGATGGACTTGACCTTCGCTTCGATGGTGGACGTCGCCATGCGTTTGATGCCTCCGTAAGACGTGAAAGCTGCTTGAGAAACCTTGAGAAAACGCGCGCGGTATAGCCGATGCGCACGGGTGTTGGCCACACCACCTTACATGTACATGCCGCCATTGACCTTGAGCACTTCGCCTGTGATGTAGCTGGCCGCGTCGCTGGCCAAGAAGACAACCGCGCGCGCGACCTCTTCGGCCTGCCCCAACCGCCCGAGCGAGATGGCCTTGAGCATCTCGGCCTTGCTCTCTTCGGGAATGCTGGCCGTCATGTCGGTGGCGATGAAGCCGGGCGAGACGGCGTTGACTCGAATGTTGCGCGAGGCGAGCTCCCGGGCGAGCGACTTGGTGAGGCCGATGAGGCCCGCCTTGGACGCCGCGTAGGCGGCCTGACCCGCGTTGCCCATCTCGCCGACCACCGAGGTGAGGTTCACGATCGCGCCGGACTTCTGCTTGAGCATCGGGCGGGTGGCCGCGCGCGAGAGCGCGAACGCCGAGCCCAGGTTGGTGTCGAGCGTGCGGCGCCAGTCCTCGTCCTTGAAGCGCATGACGAGCCCGTCGATCGCGACCCCCGCGTTGTTCACCAGCACGTCGAGCCGCCCGTGCTCCTTCACGATGCCGTCGACCGCGTCGGCGCAGGCCTTGGGGTCGGCCACGTCGAAGCGCAGGAGCTTGCCCTTGCCGCCCTTGGCCTCGAGGAGCTTCATCGTCTCGACCGCCGCGGCCTCGTTGCCCACGTAGCCGACCACGACGGTCGCGCCGCGCTCGCCGAACGCCACCGCGCACGCGCGGCCGATGCCGCGCGAGCCGCCCGTCACCAGCACCACCTTCCCTTCGAACTCTCCCATCGGCTTCACCTTTCTTCGCTTGGGTCTTGGCTTGGCGTTGGGGCCCGCGCGACTAGGCGAGCGCCTTCGCGAGGGTCTGGCTGTCCTCGACGTGGACACAGACGATCTCCGGCTCGATGCGTTTGATGAGCCCCGAGAGCACCTTGCCCGGGCCCAGCTCGACGATGCGGGTGACGCCTTCCGCCTTGAGCGCGCGCACGCACTCGATCCACCGCACCGGCGCCGTCACCTGCTCCACCAGCAGCGGGTGGATGCGCGACGGATCGCCGTTCGGCGCCGCCTCGACGTTGGTCACCACCGGCGCGCTCGGCGCCTTGACCTGCACCTTGGCCAGCACCTCGGACAGCCGCGCCTTCACCGGCGCCATCAGCGGGCAATGGAAGGGAGCGGACACCGGGAGCGGCAGCACGCGCTTGGCCCCGGCCTCCTTGAGCTTGGGCATCGCGCGCTCGACCGCCGCCGCGTGGCCGGCGATCACCGTCTGGCCGGGCTCGTTGTAGTTGGCCGGCTGCAGCACGTCGCCACCGGCGACCGCGTCGCAAATCTCCTTCACCTTCTCGGGAGCGAGCCCCAGGACAGCCGCCATCGCGCCCACGCCCTGCGGCACCGCCTCCTGCATGAAGGCGCCGCGCGCGCGCACCGCGCGCACCGCGTCGAACAGCCCCATCGCCCCAGCCGCGACGTACGCCGAGTACTCGCCCAAGGAGTGGCCGGCGAGCAGCGCCGGCGCAGGGCCGCGCTTGGAGAACACCGCGTGCGCCGCGACGGAGACGGTCAGAATCGCCGGCTGCGTGTTGGCGGTCCGCTTGAGCGCGTCCTCTGGGCCGTCGAAGCACATGGCCGACAGCTTCTCGCCGAGCGCGTCGTCGGCCGCCTCGAAGACGGCCCTCGCCTCGGGGAACTGGGAGAAGAGATCCTTGCCCATGCCCACCGACTGGCTGCCTTGACCTGGAAAGACGTAAGCGACCTTCGACATAAAGTGGCTCCTTCTTTCGCGACTACCAGCGCACCACCGCGCTGCCCCACGACATGCCCGCGCCGATGGCCATCATCGAGATGACGTCGCCCTTCTTCAGGCGGCCGGCCCGGTTGGCCTCGTCGAGCGTGATGGGCAAGGAGGCCGACGAGGTGTTGCCGTAGCGGTGGATGTTGAGCCAGCACTTCTCGATCGGCAGCTCGAGGCGGCTCAAGACCGCGTCGATGATTCGAATGTTCGCCTGGTGCGCGATGACGTGGTCGACCTGCGAAGCGGTGAGCCCGTTGGCCCGGAGCGCCTCGTTCACCGCGTCGGACAAGGCGCGCACGGCGAACTTGAAGACCTCTTTGCCGTTCATCGACACCTTGTGCAGCTTCTCCTTGAGCACCTGGTCGTTCATCGGGTGCAGCGAGCCGCCGCCGCGGATGCAGAGGATGTCGGTGAGCGAGCCTTCGGTGTGCAGGTGCGTGGACAGCAGGCCGCGGTCGGCGTCCTCTGCGGGCCCCAGCACCATCGCGCCGGCGCCGTCGCCGAAGAGCACGCAGGTGTTGCGGTCGGTCCAGTCGACGATGCGGGTGAGCAGCTCGACGCCGATCACCAGCGCCCGCTTCACCGTGCCGGTCCGGATGAACTGATCGGCGATCGACATGCCGTAGAGCGAGCCGGCGCAGGCGGCCGACACGTCGAACGCGAACGCCTTCTTCGCGCCCAGCTTGGCCTGCACGAACGCGGCGCACGCGGGCATCGGCATGTCGGGCGAGATGGTGCCCACCACGATCATGTCGAGCTCTTCGGGTTGGGTGCGCGCCATCTCGAGCGCCCGGATCGCCGCCTTCACCGCCATGTCGGACGAGGCTTCGTCATCCGAGGCCTGCCGGCGCTCCTTGATGCCGGTGCGCTCGGTGATCCACTCGTCCGAGGTCTCGACCAACTTCTCGAGATCCTTGTTGGTGATGACCTTTTCCGGGGCGTAGGAGCCCGTTCCGATGATTTGGCTGCGCAGCACAGTTCGTTCCTGGCGTTCAACCGCGTTGCAACGCTTAGGCGCGGGGGTCTCTATCCCTAAACCTGTGCCCCTGTCACCTCGCTTGGGCTGCGTAGCGTCTCACGCAGGTGCGAAGGGGGTTTCGCTTCTCCTCACGGCCCTTTACGGGCCTTTGACCGCTTCGCCGGGAGCCAGGTTTGGGCCCTGGCCATCGCCGCCTTCAGCTCGGCGAGCATCGGCGAGCGGGCCTGCTGCGCCGCGACCTTGAGCGCGTTGTGGATGGCCTTGGCGTTCGAGCGGCCGTGCGCCACCACCACCGTGCCGTCGACGCCCAAGAGCGGCGCGCCGCCATACTCGGCGTAGTCGACCACCTTCTTGAGGCCGGCGAAGGTCGGCTTCATCAGCAGGGCGCCCAGCTTCTCGGACAAGCCGCTCTTGTCGATGGCGCTGCGGATGAGCCCGGCGACCGCCATCGCGGTGCCTTCCGAGGTCTTGAGCACGATGTTGCCGGTGAACCCGTCGGTGGCGACCAGGTCGACCTCGCCGGAGAAGATGTCCTTGCCCTCGACGTAGCCGACGATCCCGAGCGGCGAGGCCTTGAGGAGCGCGAGCGCCTCGCGGGTCAGCTCGGTGCCCTTGGCCTCTTCTTCGCCGTTCGAGAGCACGCCCACCCGAGGCGCGGCGACGCCCAGCACGCAGCGCACGTACGCGTCGCCCATCACCGCGAACTGCGCGAGCTGGCTGGCGCGCACCTCGACGTTGGCGCCCGCGTCGATGAGCAGGCAGTGGCCTTCGCCTTTGAGCGTGGGGAGCAGCGCGCCGAACGCCGGCCGCTCGACGCCCGGGAGCCGGCCGAGCACCAGCAGCGCGCCCGCCATCACCGCGCCGGAGTTGCCCGCCGAGACGATCGCGTCGGCGGTGCCGACCCGGCACAGCTCGAAGCAGACCCGCATCGACGAGTCGGGCTTCTGCCGGATGGCTTGCGAGGCGTGCTCGTCCATCGCCACCACCTCCGACGCGTGGCGAAGCGCCACGTTGGGCGGCAGCGGCTTGCCGGCCGGCAGCGAGGGACGAAGGCGGCGCTCGTCTCCGACCAGAATGACCTGGTGCTCGGCGTGAGCGCGCGCGAACGACAGCGCGCCCTCCACCGTGGCGGCGGGGGCGTGGTCCCCGCCCATGGCGTCCAGGGCGAGGCGCATAGGGAGCGAGCCTTCGCCTGGAGCGCTACTCGGTCGCGACGACTTCGCGGCCGCCGTAGTGGCCGCAAGCGGCGCAGGCGCGGTGCGGAAGGACCGGCTCACGGCACTTCGGGCACTCGATGACCTGCACGGCCGCACCGAGCTTGTTGTTGGCGGCGCGCCGACGGTCGCGGCGCATTTTCGACGTACGCTTCTTGGGAACGCCCATGATGCCCTCTAGTTCAGCTTGATGTCCTTCAACGCGGCGAGGCGCGGGTCCAACACCTTGCGCTCACAACCGCACTCCCGCTCGTTCAGGTTCTGCCCACACACCGAGCAGAGGCCTTTGCAATCTTCCCGGCACACCACCGACACCGGCAGCGCGAGCAATACCTGCTCTCGTAGGATCGGGTCCAGATCGATCGTCCGACCGTCGAAGGGCTCTTGATCCGCGTCGGTCAGCTCGAAGCTGCCGGCGCGCTCCGTCCGGCCGTCGTCGTCGGCCTCGGCGGAGGCGGCGGCGGGCCGGTGCGGCACCAGGTTCAGCGTGAAAGCGCCCGGCAAAGACAGGCGCACGTCGGTCAGGCAGCGCTTGCACGGCGCGGTCAGCTCGGCCTTGAAGCCGCCATGGAGCAGCACCCCGCCGCTCACGCGCGTCAGGCGGACGGTGTACGGCAACGCGCCGCGCGCCTTGAAGCCGCCGCCGTCCTCGGTCAGGAGCTCGTCGAGCGTGCCCGTCGCGACCTGCTCCGACAGCTCGAGGCCGGACTCTTTAATTTCTTCAATCTTTACAACCATTTGACGGACTGCCTGGAAAGGGCCGCGCAATATACGGAGCCGCGGCGACCCAAGTCAAACCGCTGGGAAAGACTTCTTGTTTCGACGGATCCCCAGACGTTAGGGTCTGCGCCGCCGATGAAGACGGTCGTCCTGCGAACGAGCTTTGGGTTGGCGCTGCTGATCGCCTGCGCCGCGGGGGCCGCCGAGCCGGTGCTGCCGCAGACCGCCGAGTCGAAGCGGGCGCAGAGCCAGCTCGAGGCGGGCGACTTCGAGGACGCGGTGAAGACCATCGAGGCGGCGCTGGCGCAGCCCGAGCTGAGCGACCTGGAGCTCGCCGAGCTGTACCGCCTCTTGGGGCTCGCGCGCCTCTATTTGGGAGATCAGGACGCGGCCCGCGCGGCGTACGAGAAGCTTTTGCAGGCGCGCCCCGACTACGAGCTGCCCAAGACCGAGGCGCCGAAGATCCGCGCGCTCTACGCCCGCATCAAGGAAGACATCAAGAAGCGGCGGGTGCGGCCGGTGGTGATCACGTTCGAGCCGGTGACGCAGGCGAAGCCCGACGAGCCGCTGCCCGTGCGCGCGCGCATCGAGGCGTTGGCGCTCGGCTCGAAGGCGAAGCTCTACTACCGGCGCGCGGGGCGGCAGGCCTACAGCTCGGTGGACTTCCAGCGCGACCCGCGCGAAGGCGAGATCTTCACCGCGACCCTCCCGGCGATCGAGCTGCCCAGCGAGGACCGCGCGTACGAGCTCGAGTACTACCTGGAGGTCGCGGACGCGGCGCAGCGGCGGTTGGCGGGCCGGGGCGACGCGCTCGCGCCGCTGGCGCTGACCGTCGCGCCGCGAAAGGCCGGCGCGGGAAAGCCCGAGGTGGCCACCGAGGCGCCTTGGTACAAGAGCCCCTGGCTCTGGGTGGGCGTCGGCGCGGTGGCGGTGGGAGCGGCCACGGGCGCGGTGATCGTCGCGACCTCGCGGC
>CAZEDU010000072.1:0-17627 GCA_964511185.1 uncultured Myxococcaceae bacterium
ACGGGATCACGCCGTTGAGCGGGAACTCGGCGGGCTGGTTGCGCGCGTAGGAGCTGTCGAACTCGCTGCCGTTCACCAGCGTGCCGCGGTAGTGCACCTTCACGCGATCGGCCGCCTTCGGCTGAGCCCCGGTGCCCGCCTTCTGCTCGACGTACACGAGCCCGGACGCCAGCTGCTCGGCGCCGGACTCCTTCGCCGCCTTCTCGACGTGCGCCTTGCCGACCTCTTCGTTGCGCTTCTGCGCGAAGCCGCTCAGCTTGCCCGCGTACTCTTCGATCGCGACCGCCGGCTTGGCCCCGCTCAGCTGATCCTCGATGCCGCGCTGAATGATTTTCAGCTCGTCCTTGTTCAGGTTGAACGCCTGCATCTGCTGCCCGGCGATCAACCCGAGCGCGTAGACCGTCTTCTGATCTTCGGTCTCGAGCGGCCCGGTCGACGCCTTCGCCTTGTCCTTCGCGCAGCCCGCGGCCAACGCGAGCGCCATCACGGTCAGAAGTAGAGTCTGTCGCATGTCTTGGTTCCTTATTTCTTGGGAGCGTCGCTCGGGGTCGCCGGCGCGGCGGCGCCCTTGACCTCGAGCAGCTCGACGTCGAACACCAGCGTCGCCATGGGCGGAATGCCTGCGCGCGGCTGACCGCGCTCACCGTACGCGATGGCGCCGGGACAAACCAGCTTCGCCTTGCCGCCCACCTTCATCTTCTGCAGGCCCTCGGTCCAGCACGGAATCACGTTGCCCAGCGGGAACTCCGTCGGCTCGTTTCGCGAGTACGAGCTGTCGAACTCGTTCCCGTTGATCAGCGCGCCGCGGTAGTGGACCTTGACCGTGTCTTCCTTCTTCGGCGCCGCGCCGGTGCCGGCCTTCTGCTCGATGTACACGAGCCCCGACGCCGTTTTCTGAGCGCCTTTCTCCTTCGCGGCCTTCTCCTCGTAGGCCTTGCCCGCGGTCTCATTGCGCGTGCGCGCGAACGCCTCGAGCTTGGGGCCGTACTCCTGCATCGACACCTGTGCCTTCGCGCCGGAGAGCTGGTCTTGAATGCCGCGCAGCACGATCTGCAGGTCCGCCTTGCTCAGCTGAAAGACGCCGAGCTGCTGACCGGTCATCAGCCCAATCGTGTAGAGCATCTTCTCGTCGTCGGTCTTGAGCGCCTGCGCCGACGCGACCCCGGCGCTCAAGCAGAGCGCCACTGCCGCCACCCACTGCCTTTGCATGAATTCTCACTTTCGAAGTGAATGAGCGGCGGTCCTTAGCAGTTCACCGCCGATTTCGCTCGCGTCGTGTGGATTCAACCGCTCTCATGAGGACCTTATGACCGTCCGTGCCTTCGCAGCGTTGATCGCCTTACTGATGACGCCGGGCTGGGCCCTCGCCGCCGAAGGGGAGCTGCGCGCCGCGGTGAAGGAGCACCGGCTGAAGAATGGGATGAAGTGGCTCATTGTCGAGCGGCGCCACGCCCCCGTCTTCACCGGGTTCGTTCGCCTGCGCGTCGGCGGCGCCGACGAAGAGCCTGGCTACACGGGGCTCGCTCACCTGTTCGAGCACATGGCCTTCAAGGGGACGCCCGTCTTGGGCACCACCGACTTCGAGGCGGAGAAGCGGCTGCTTCGGCAGATCGCGGACGTGGGGGATCGCCTCTCGGTGCTGGAGCGGGCGGGGAAGGGCGACACCGAGGACGCCCAGTCGCTGCGCGCGCAGCTCAAGAAGCTCTCGGAGGAGCAATCGAAGATCACCGATGAGAACGCGCTCGCGACGCTGTATCAGCTCAACGGCGGCGTGGGCCTCAACGCGACGACCGACAAGGATCTCACCAGCTACTTCGTGAGCCTGCCGCGCAACCGCCTCGAGCTGTGGATGATGGTCGAGGCCCAGCGCATGGTCTCGCCCGTGCTGCGCGACTTCTACACCGAGCGCGACGTCGTCTCGGAGGAGCGCCGCATGAGCATCGACTCGAACCCCGTCGGCGTCATGTACGAGGAGCTGACGCAGCTCGCGTTCACCATGAGCCCGTACCGGTGGCCCACCGTCGGCTACTCCGAAGATCTGGCGGCGATGACGCTCGAGCGGGCCACCGCCTTCCACCGCAAGTTCTACGTCCCCGGCAACGCCGTCGGCTGCCTGGTCGGCGACGTCTCGTTCGAGGAGGTCGTGCCGATGCTCGAGCGGACGTTCGGGGCGATCCCGGCCGGTCCCCCTCCGCCCGCCCCCGAGTTCGCCGAGCCGCCCGAGCGCGCGAGCCGAAGGTCGACCGTCTTCTTCGACGCGAGCCCGCGCCTGATGATGGCGTTCCGGAAGCCTCCGCCGCCCGAGCGCGACGACTACATCTTCGACGTGCTTCAGGTGCTGCTCTCGGAAGGGCGCACCAGCCGGCTCCACCGGCGGCTGGTGTTGAAGGACCGCATCGCTCAGGACGTCGGCACCTTCGGCGCGCCGGGCTCTCGAATGGAGAACTTGTTCGTCTTCGTCGCCACGCCGCTCAAGGGCGTCTCCACCGCGCAGCTCGAGAAGGCGATCTTCTCGGAGCTCGATCGGCTCAAGGCCGAGCCGATCAGCGAGCGCGAGCTGCAGAAGGTCCGCAACCGCGTGAGCGCCGACCACGCCCGCTCGCTCGACGGCAACCAGCGCCTGGCGAGCACCTTGTCCCAGGCCGACGCGATCGTCGGCGACTGGCGCTACGTCTTCGATCACCCGAAGGTCATCGAGTCCATCACCCCCGCGGACGTCCAGCGGGTCGCGCGCACCTACTTCACGCCGGAGCGGGCGGTGATCGTCGAGCTTGCCCGCCCAGAGAAGAAGGAGGTGGCGAAATGAAGGCGCGACTTCTCGCTGTCCTGCTCCTGACGGCCCTGGGCTGCGCCTCGTCGCACCGAGGTGTGGCCACCGAGCGGATGCCGGGGCTGGAAGGAGAGCCCGCCGGGGTCGGCTATTTCCCGCTGCCGCAAGGCCTCGCCGTCGATCCCAAGACCCTGCCGATCCAGCCGCTCGACTTCTCGGTGGTGAAGCCCGAGCGCGTCACCTTGGAGAACGGGCTCACCGTTTACTTCGCGGAGGATCGCGCGGCGCCGCTCGTCACCATCCGCGCGCTCGTCGCCAACGGCAGCTACGACGACCCACAAGACAAGCTGGGCCTGGCCAACCTCACCTTCGACCTGATGACCTCGGGCGGCGCCGGCGCGCTCGACGCCGACGCGCTCGACGAGCTGTTCGAGTTCCACGCCGCCGACGTCGGCGGGGGAGCGGGCGACGAGTTCTCGAGCGTGAACATCAGCATGCGGTCGCAGGATCTCCAGACGCTCTTCCCGCGCTTCGTCGACGTGCTGCTCCGGCCGCGCTTCCAGAAAGACCGGTTCGACGTCGCGGTGAACCGCTTCGTCGAGGCGGTGCGGCGTCGCCCCGACAACCCGGCCGACCTGGCCTCGCGCGCGATGCGCAAGGCGATCCATGGGCCGGACTCCGTCTTCGGGCGCGAGGCGGTGGAGCGCACGCTCCGGGCGGTCCGCGTCGCGGATCTGCAGGCGTTTCACCGGCGCGCGGTCGTGCCCCGCGGGACGCGCCTGCTCGTCTCGGGTGACTTCGACAAGGACGCGATGCGCGCGCTCATCCAAGCGTCGCTCGGGAGCTGGAAGGGGGAGCCGCCCAGGCCGCGCACCTTCCCGGCCTCCGCGCCGCTGAAGCGCCGCGTCTTCGTGGTGCCCAAGCCGCTCGCGCAGTCGAAGATCCGCATCGGCGGCCACGGGTATCAGCGCCTGTCGCCGCAGGAGTACTCGATGCGCGTCGTCGGCACCGCGCTCGGCAGCTTCGGCGTCGGCCGGCTCTACCGCGAGGTGCGCGACACGCAGGGCCTGGCGTATTCGGCGTTCGCGATGGTGGCGCCCGGGCCGACGACGGGCATGTTCCTCGCGGGCGCCGACACGCGCCCGGAGACGGCGGCGAAGGCCATCGAGGCCTCGCTCAACATCATCGGGGAGATCACCGGGCCCAAGCCGATCTCGCAGCAGGAGATCTCCATCGCCTCCGACATGTTCCTGAACTCGTTCGCCTTCCGCTTCGACTCCGCGGAGAAGATCGTGCGCGAGAAGGCGATCTTCGATCTTCAGGGCTACCCGGACGACTACCTCGACAACTACCGGCGCAACATCGCCGCGGTGAACCCGCAGTCCGCGCTCGAGGCGGCCAAGACGATCGGTCAGCTCGACGCGCTCCAAATCGTCGTCGTGGGTCCCCCCGATAAAATGGGCGACCTCTCGCGGTTCGGTCCGGTCACCGTCATCCACGACGTGGAGGCCTTCCGCTGACGGCGGGTCGATTTTCTTGACCGATCGCGGTTCGCTTCTACGCTCTCGAACATCTCACTTCATCGATGCAGCGGCGTGTTGCGGCCGCTGCCGAAAGGAAGCGCGATGGGCGAAAAGCGTAAGGTTGGAAGAGTCCCCCTCGACATCTACCTGAACAAGTACGTGGCGGGCGTGCCCTACATGGCCCGCGCCTCCGACATCAGCCCGGAAGGGCTCAGCTTGGCGCACCTGATCGAGCCGCAGGCCGCCGGCAAGCGCGTGGGCCTGCAGTTCCAGCTCCCCGGCACCGAAGAGGTCATCTACGCCGAAGGCGAAGTGGTGCGCGAATGGGTGGAGTCGGGTGAAGAAGGCTCGGGTGTGCGCTTCACGCTCCTCACCGAGCGACACCGCCGAATGATCAACCAGTACGTGGCCAACCACGACTCGAAGTGACGCGCGTTCGCGGGGGCGCGTGTGTTCTTGACACCGCCAAGGGGCCATCGGTTGAATCGTCGGTCGACGATTCAGTCCTGTTCCCTGCCGTTCACCTGAAGGGATCCCCCCGTGAAACGCTCTGTTTTGACGCTCGCACTCGCGATGTCGCTGAGTGCATTCGCGCAGCCCAACGACGCGACGAAAGGTGACCCGAAGCCCGCGCCGGGCGTGAATTGGCAGGGCCAGGTGGTGAAGGCGACGGGCGCCGGCGCGCCGGACATGAAGGCCGCCAACCCGGCCCAGGCGCGGCTCGGCGCCGAGAAAGCGGCCCAGCTCGACGCGTTCCGAAACCTGCTCCAACAGGTCAAAGGCATTCAGGTCAGCGCGGGGAAGACCGTCGGCCAGGCGATGGAGCGGGACGAGGTCCGCGCCAAGGTCGAAGGCGTCATCCGCGGCTACAAGATCACCGGCAAGCGCTACTTCTCGGACAGCGGCGTCGAGGTCGACGTCGAGGTCCCGCTCGCCGCGCTCACCGAGCTCTTCGCCGATCCGCCCGCGAGCGACAGCGCGCTGGTCAAGGCGGGGGAGCCGAAGAACACCGGCCTCGTCATCGACGCGAGCGGGCTGGAGGTGACGCCCGCGCTCTCGCCGCGCGTGCTCGACGAGGCCGGCAAGCCGCTCTACGGCGCCGAGTACCTGTCGGCCGACGCGCGGAAGCAGAACGCCGTGGCCGGCTACGCGAGCAGCCTCGACGAGGCGAAGAAGAACGCGAAGATCGGTGACAAGCCGCTCGTGCTGAAGGCCGCCAAGGCGCAGGGCAGCGACGTGGTGCTCTCGGCCGCCGACGCCAAGAAGCTCACCGAGGCGAACAACAGCTACTTGGCCGAGGGCCGGGTGGTGATCGTCACCAGCGTCTCCCCGAAAGGAAGTGCGAAGTGAAGACCAGCACGCTCTCGAAGGTCCTCCTCGCCACGCTGGCGCTCAGCGCGACCGCGTGGGCCAAGCCGCCCGAGTTCGTCACGAAGGAGGTCACCGGCGAGGCCGCCATCGTCAACGGCGACGAGGCGAAGGCCGAGAAAGAGGCCCGCGAGCAGGCGCTCCGCACCGCCGTCGAGCAGGTCGCGGGGCTCCTCATCTCGTCGGACACGATCACCCAGAACAACCAGCTCCTGCGCGACCGCGTCTTCGCCAACACCTCGGGCTACGTGCGGAAGCACGAGGTGCTCTCGAAGGTGAAAGAGAAGGGCGTGATGAAGGTCACGGTCCGCGCCGAGGTCGGCACCGTGGCGCTCGACAAGGATCTGGTCGCCGTGCAGTCGCTCATCTCGCGCATGGGCAACCGGCGGCTGGTCATCCTCTTGAGCGAGGACGCGGTCGACTCCAACAAGGTCGTCACCTCCAGCAAGGTGCTCACCACCGTGCTGACCGACGCGTTCAAGAAGGACGGCTGGACGATCATCGACCCCAGCTTCGCGGCCGGAAAGCTCAAGCTCGAGTCGGGCGTCGCCCTCTCCACCCCCGAGATGAAGGAGATCGAGAAGCTCACCAACGCGGATTACATCCTCAAGGGCCGGGTGACGTTCCGCTACCAGCCGCCCAACAAGAGCGGCATCGCGCCCGAGGTCGACGCGCAGGGCAACCAGATCATGTTCAACGTCACCGGCGAGTACGACCTGGCGTTCTTCGCCACCGACAGCGGAGACCAGCTCAAGCAGTACGCGGGCAAGTTCAACACCGGTGACATGGGCAAGAAGGGCTCGAACGTCATCTCCTACGAGCGCACCGCCTTCGACATCTCGCGCGCCCACGGCGAGAAGATCCTCTCTGAGTTCCGCGGCGCGATCCTCGAGAGCCTGCGCGACGCCGAGATGAACGGCAACCGGGTGGTCGTCAGCGTCAAGGGGCTGCCGGACTACGCGGCGGTGCAGGACTTCAAGAAGGCGGTCGGGGTCATCTCGAACGTCCGCGAGGTCCGCCCGGGGCAGTTCGGCGGCGGCAAGGCCGAGTTCGACATCGTCTTCGTGGGCACCACCGACGATCTCGCCGACAAGATCAGCGCGGCCACCTTCAAGCGGAAGAAGCTCTCGGTCACCGGCGTGACGGGCAACACGCTGGAGGTCACCGTCGCCAAGTGATCCACTGGGCCGGTTGGGTCGCCCTGGCGTGTTGCCTGGGCTGCGCGCGGCGTGAGCCTGCTTCGGTCGCCAAGGCGCAAGAGGTGCTCGAGGAGGCGCGCATGCAACCTGGCAATCTCCGAATCGACTGCCAGCCGCCCGGGGCCGAGCTGCGAATCGACGGCGTCCCCATGGGCCACTGCCGCGACTTCGGGCTCGAGCGCCCGATCACGCTCAAGGAAGGGATGCGGATCGTCGAGGTCACCCACGCCGGGTATCTGCCGTACCGCGTCCACGTGGATCCGCGGGGGACGCGCGCCACGCTACAAGTCGAGCTGAAGCCACAGGCCGGTCAGGGAGCCAAGCCATGAGACGAATTCGAACCGCGGTGCTGTGCGCGACCTTGCTGTCGCCGGCGCTCGCCCTCGCCGCGATCGGGAAGATCACCGTGCTCGAAGGCAAGGGCACCCGGACCCCCGAGAGCGGCCCAGCGGTCGCGCTCAAGGTCGGCAGCGACGTCGAGCTCAAGGACACGCTCCAGATCGACGGCGGGAACGCCAAGCTGCAGCTCAACGACGAGAGCGTCATCCTCATCGCCAAGGGCAGCACGCTCGTCATCGACGAGGCGAGCTTCGAAGGGCAGGAGCGCAAGGGGTTCGCCGCCAAGCTCAAGCTGGGGAAGATCTGGGCGAAGGTCACCAAGTCGCTCGGGAGCGCGAAGTTCGAGGTCACGACCGAGCGCGCGGTCGCGGGCGTGCGCGGCACGGTGTTCCGCATCGACACGGACACGCTGGTCAACGCGGCCGCCTCGCGCGGCAAGGCCAAGCCAAAGCCCAAACAGCGCACGGTGGTGAGCGTCTCGGAAGGGCTCGTCGACGTGACGGCGAAGATAAAGCGCGCCGCGCCGGCTCAGCCTCCGAAGCCGAAGGGACCGCGCCAGGAGATCCCGCCGCCGTTCAAGGAGATCACGGCCGACGAATGGGAAGAGCGCTTCGTGCAGCTCAAGGCCAACATGCGCGTCACGGTCGGCGAGGACCTCTGGGAAGAGGCGTCGTACTCGCCCGAGCAGGACAATGACGCCTTTGCGTCGTTCATCCAGACGCAACAGTAGGCGTCGCCCGCGGTCCTGATTAGCTTTCAGGGCCCATGTGGTCGGACCGCCTCAGCACCCCCCCCGGGCCAGAGCGCACGTCGAGCTGGCTCACCGTGCCGAACATCGTCACGTTCATCCGGCTCGGGCTGATTCCGGTCTACCTCGCGCTGCACCTCACGCAGCACGCGCGCTGGGCGCTGGCGATCTTCGCGATCGCGATGTTCTCGGACCTGGTCGACGGCTTCCTGGCGCGGCTGCTCAATCAGCGCTCGCACCTGGGCGGGGTGCTCGACCCGATCGCCGACAAGCTGCTGGTCTTCTCCGCGCTGGCCGCGCTCACCTGGAGCCGCGCGCTGCCGGTCTGGCTCATCGGGGTGGTCGCCTTCCGCGACGGCTGGATGCTGATCGGCGTCTTCATGGTGCGCTGGAAGAGCCTCGAGATTCCGACCGCGCCGACGCGCATTGGGAAGTACGCCACCTTCGCGCTGACCTGCCTGGTGCTCCTCGCGCTCGCCAACCTGACGACCGACTCGCCGCTCCTCGAGGCGTATGTGGCGGTGGCCGGGTTCATCGCCGGGCTGTGCGTGGTCGTCAGCACGGTGCAATACTTCGCGCGCTTCGGTTACCTCTGGTTCGCCCCGCCGAGGAGGCAGTCATCGCCCGCCGAAAAAAAGCCGCTCCGCTGAAGCCCGCCGCGCCGCCGCCTCCGCGGCCGCCCGAGCCGGTGGTCACCGTCGTCGAAGACGGCCCGCAGCTCTCCGAGGCCCAAGCGCGCCGCATCGACTTCTTCTGGTCGATCGGCATGGTGGTGACCGCGGTCGTCGTCTTCTTTTTGCTCTCCACCTTCCGCGGCGTCGGCGTGCCGGTCCTGCTGTCGTTGGCGATGGCGTACGTGCTGAACCCGCTCGTCACCTTGCTGGCGCGCCGCGGCTGGTCGCGCACCGTCGGCACCGCCGCCGTCTTCGGCGCGGCGACCCTGCTGCTCGCCGGCTTCGTTCTCTACTTGATCCCGGTGATTCGGGAGGAAGCGCAGAAGCTGCCGGACTTCTTCGCGAAGGCGAGCACCCAGATCGTCCCGTGGGTCGAGAGCCGCTTCGGCATCTCGCTGCCCACGCTCGTGCGCGAGCGCACCGCCGAGCTCGGCTCGCAAGCGTCCGACTTGTTGCGCAGCGCGGGGCCGAGCCTGGCCAAGCTGCTCGCCGCGTTCGCCGGCAACACCGCGCGCTTCGTGGCGACGGTGCTGGGCCTGCTCGTCGTGCCTGTGCTGGCGTTCTTCTTCTTGAAGGACTACCCGCGGCTGGTCGAGCTCGCGCACGGCCTGTTGCCACGTCCCGCCGTCGCGCTGCTCACCCGGCGCTTCGCCGAGGTCGACGAGGTGCTCTCGGCCTTCGTGCGCGGGCAGCTCACCGTGGGGGCCATCCTCTCGGTCCTCTACGCCACCGGTCTCTCCATCGCGCGCGTCGACATGGCGATCGTGATCGGCCTCATCGCGGGGTTCGGAAACATGGTGCCCTATCTGGGCACCGCCATCGGCGTCGTGCTCGCCGGGCTGGGGTTGATCCTGTCCTGGCACGGGCCCTGGCAGATCTTCGTCATCGCGCTCACGTTCATTGGCGCGCAGGCGCTCGAGGGCTTCGTCATCACGCCGCGCGTCGTCGGTGAGAAGGTCGGGCTGCCGCCGGTGGTGGTGATCATCGCGGTGCTCGCCTTCGGAGAGCTCTTCGGCTTCATCGGGGTCTTGCTCGCGGTGCCGATGGCGGCGGTCCTGAAGGTCGTGTTGCAGGTCGTCATCTCTCGCTACCGGAAGACCGCGCTGTTCATCGGGGCCGCGGGCAAAACGTGATCTGGGCTGCGGCGCTGGCGCTCACCATCGGGCAAGCCGGGGTCGCGCCGGACGTCTTCGTGCTGCCCGGCCACCGGGTGCACGTGATCGCCTCGGAGGATCTCGATCCGGACGCGCTCCGCGCGTTGGCTCGAGAGAACGTCGTGCTGTGGCTGCGCACCCGCTCGAACGCGCTGCGCGAGTCGACGGTCGAGAACGTCGCGCGTTTTCCGGAGGCGTACGTCGAGCTGCGGCCGCCGCTGCTCGACGCGCAGCTGCAAGCCCTTCGGCGCGCCAGCCGGGCGGGGGCCTGGATTCGCGGCGAGATGGCGGGGGAGAAGTCGTTCTTTCGGCTCGGCCATCGACCGGTGGCGGTGTCGCTCACGGGGGCGCTCGAGCGCGAGAAGCTGGCGGGCTTGGCGCGCCTGCGGGTGACCCGCGTCGACTGGAGCCCGGGGGCGACGCCGGATCTCCTCTCGTGGGGACACGCGCAGCAGCTCTCGGGTCGGCGGCTCGTGCGCCTCGCGCCGGTGGAAGGCGCGCGGTGCGGGAAGGGGACGGCGTTCTTCGTCGACGCCCGGCAGGAGGTGGCGCCCGAGCCGAGCGACTGCGCCGTGGTCGTCCGCGTGTCTCCGACCATCGGCGACGCGCAGCTCCAGCGCTTGTACCGGGCGTATCGCTCCGTCGAGCTGGAGGTCGAGGTGGGCGACGACGAGCTGCTCGCACGAAAAGCGCGGGCGCTGCTCGAGCGGCTCGAGGCGGCGGGCCCGTCGCCGGGGAGCCGCCCGTGAGCGGGCGAGGAGAGCGCTGGTCGAAGCTGCGCGCGGAGATCATCGCGTGCCGCGCGTGCCCGAGGCTGGTGGCGTGGCGCGAAGAGGTCGCGCGCGTGAAGCGGAAGGCCTTTCGCGAGCAGACCTATTGGGGACGTCCGGTGCCCGGGTTCGGAGATCCGAAGGCCCGGCTGGCGATCGTCGGGCTCGCGCCCGCGGCGCACGGCGCGAACCGAACCGGACGCATGTTCACAGGAGATCGATCGGGAGACTTCTTGTACGCGGGGCTCCACCGCGCGGGCTTCGCGAACCAGCCGACCAGCGTGCACCGCGATGACGGGCTCCAGCTGCGCGGCGCGTTCGTGCTCATGCCCGTGCGCTGCGCTCCGCCGGGGAACATGCCGACCAAGGCAGAGCTCGCGCGCTGCAGCGGCTTCTTCGATCGCGAGCTGGCGCTGTTGCCGGCGCGGGTGTTCCTCGCGCTCGGCGCGATCGCCTGGGAGTCGACGCTCGGCCACCTCGCGCGGAAGGGCGTGCCGATTCCCAGCCCGCGGCCGAAGTTCGCCCACGGCGCGGTGGTGCGGCTGGGGCCGAGCGTCACCCTGGTCGGCTGCTACCACGTGAGCCAGCAGAACACGCAGACCGGAAGGCTGACGCCGGCGATGTTCGATCGCGTGCTCGGGAGAGTGGGTGCGCTGCTGGCGCGCTGAGGGAGTGCGACCTTGACGCCGCTGACGGCCGTTGTTATCAGCGCGGCCCAAGAAGCCGGGCCCTTAGCTCAGCGGTAGAGCACTACCTTGACACGGTAGGGGTCAGTGGTTCGAAACCACTAGGGCCCACAACGAGGTCATCGAACGCGGGCGGCGGGTCGCTTTGGCCCGCCGCCCGCGGTCTTTTGGAGAACGAACGCCATGGCAGAGCTCCTCACGGTGACGCTTCCGGACGGCACGCAGAAGCAGACGCCGAAGGGCACCCGCATCGCCGACTTCGTGCGCGAGAACATCGGGCCGGGGCTGGCGAAGGCGGCCGTCATCGCGAAGCTCGACGGTCAGCAGGTCGACCTGTCGCGCCCGCTCGAGCATGACGTCAAGCTCGAGATCGTCACCACCAAGTCGCCCGAGGCGCTCGAGGTCATTCGCCACGACGCGGCGCACATCGTGGCCGACGCGGTGCAGAGGCTCTTCCCCGGGACCCAGGTCACCATCGGCCCGACCATCGAAGACGGCTTCTATTACGACTTCTATCGGGAGAAGCCGTTCACGCCGGAAGACCTGGAGAAGATCGAAGCCGAGGCCAACGCGATCATCGCCAAGGATCACCCCTTCGTCCGCGAAGAGGTCTCGATCAACGACGCGCTCCAGCTCTTCGAGTCGATGGGCGAGAAGTTCAAGGTCGAGATCGTCAACGACATCGTGAAGAAGGGCGCCAAGACGCTGACGCTCTACAAGCACGGCGGCTGGGTCGACTTCTGCCTGGGACCGCACGGCCCCTCGACCGGCAAGGTCGGCGTGATCAAGCTGCTCTCGTCGAGCGGCGCCTACTGGCGCGGCGATCACCGGAACCCGATGCTCCAGCGCATCTACGGCACCGCGTTCTTCGACAAGAAGGCGCTCAGCGAGTGGATGACGCGCCAGGAAGAGGCGAAGAAGCGCGATCACCGCAAGCTCGGCAAGGAGCTCGACCTCTTTCACTTCCACCCCTACGCGCCGGGCTCGGCGTTCTGGACCCCGAAGGGGACCACCGTCTACCAGCTGCTCGCGGGCTTCATGCGCAAGCTGACGGCGGAGGCGGGCTACCAGGAGATCAAGACGCCGCTGCTCTTCAACAAGGGGCTTTGGGAGACCTCGGGCCACTGGGGCAAATACAAAGAGAACATGTTCCTGGTGCTCGACAGCGAGACCGGTGAGCACGACTTCTCGCTCAAGCCGATGAACTGCCCGTCGCACCACCTGTACTTCGGCTTCAAGAAGCACAGCTACCGCGACCTGCCGCTCAGGCTGTCGACGCAGGACGTCCTGCACCGCAACGAGGCGTCGGGCACGCTCGGCGGCCTCACCCGCGTGCGCCAGTTCGCGCAAGACGACGCGCACATCTACTGCACCGAGGCCCAGATCGCCGACGAGGTCCGCCGCTTCACCCAGCTGCTCGACCGCGTCTACAAGGCGTTCGGGTTGCAGTACTCGGCGAAGTTCTCGACGCGCCCCGCGCAGCGGCTCGGCGACGACGCGACGTGGGACCACGCGGAGGCGAGCCTGAAGTCGGTGCTCGACGGCTTGGGCCTCGAGTACGAGACCAAGCCGGGCGAGGGCGCCTTCTACGGCCCGAAGATCGACTTCGACGTCTCCGACAGCATCGGCCGCAAGTGGCAGCTGGGCACCATCCAGCTCGACTCCCTGGCCGCGCAGCGCTTCGAGCTCCGCTACATCGGCGAGGACAACGCCGAGCACGCGCCGGTCGTGCTGCACCGGGCCATCTACGGATCGTTCGAGCGCTTCATCGCCATCCTCATCGAGCACTTCGCCGGGGCCTTCCCCGCCTGGCTGGCGCCGATCCAGGGCGTGGTCGTGACGGTGGCCGACCGCCAGAACGACTACGCGGCGCAGGTGCGAGATCGCCTGCGCTCGCTCGGCTACCGGGTCGAGTTCGACTCGCGCGGCATGTCGATGAACGCCAAGATCCGAGAGGCGCAGCTTCAGAAGGTGCCGTACACGCTCGTCATCGGTGACAAGGAGGTCGAGCAGCAGGCGGTCGCGCCGCGCCGGTACGGCGGCGAGGACCTCAAGACCATGCGGCTCGACGACTTCATCGCGCTGTTGAGCAAGGAAGCCGCGACGCCGTAACGCACGCAACACGGCCGCCTGCTCGCCTTGACTCTCGGGGCGAGGTCGGTAAGGTGGCCGCCCTCAAACCGTCTTTTTCGGAGGAAGTGTCATCGCCCGCGATCAAAGAACCAATCGCCGCATTCGTGCTCGTGAAGTGCGCGTCGTCGGCGCCCAGGGTGAGCAGCTCGGTGTTCTTGCCATCGAAGTAGCGCTGGCCCGCGCCGGTGAGCTCGGCCTCGATCTCGTCGAGGTCAACCCGATGGCCAAGCCGCCCGTCTGCAAGATCATGGACTACGGGCGCTTCAAGTACGAAGAGAAGAAGAAGGCCTCCGAAGCCAAGAAGAAGCAGGTGGTCGTCAAGCTGAAGGAAATCAAGCTCCGGCCCAAGACCGAAGAGCACGACTACGAGTTCAAGGTCCGCAACATCAAGAGCTTCCTGGAAGAGGGCAACAAGGCGAAGATCACCATCATGTTCCGCGGCCGCGAGATCACCCACCGCGAGCTCGGGCAGCGCATCCTGGATGACGTGATCGCCGACACCAAGGAAATCGGAGTCGTCGAGCAGCCGCCGCGCATGGAAGGCCGCCAGATGTACATGATCCTGGCCCCCAACCCGAAGGTCGCTCAGCGCGCGCGCGACTTGGCCCGCCAGCAGGCCCAGGCCCAAGAGCAGAAGGAACAAAAAGAGGCCAAGCCAGCCAGCCAGCCGCCGAAGCCGGCGGGGAGCGCCCCGAGCGCCGCTCCGGCCGCGCCTGGTCCTCAGGCAGGGAGTTGA
Organism: uncultured Myxococcaceae bacterium; assembly: GCA_964511185.1. GTDB lineage: Bacteria > Myxococcota > Myxococcia > Myxococcales > Myxococcaceae > CAZEDU01. The sequence continues at coordinate 14,101 of CAZEDU010000072.1, forward strand.
CAAGAAGGGCGCGAAAAGAGAAGGTGCGCGCCCTTTTTACCGGCCCTCGGAAGGATGCCGATGTCGAAGCTCAAGACCAAGAGCGGCGCCAAGAAGCGCCTGCACGTGAAGAAGTCGGGAAAAGTGAAGCACGGTAAGGCGTTTGCCAAGCACCTCTTCACTCACTCCAAGACCCCGGCCAGCAAGCGCCGGAACCGTGGCACCTCGCACCTGAAGGGCATGGACGCGAAGAAGGTCATTCGCGAGCTGTTCCCGTACGGTGCCAACTAGGAACTAAGTCATGCGCGTCAAAAAGGGTTTCAAAGCGCGGCGTCGCCGCAATCGAGTCTTGAAGCTGGCCAAGGGTTTCCGTGGCCGTCGGAAGAACTGCTACAAGCGGGCGAACCAAGCCGTCGAGCGCGCGCTCGACTTCGCGAGCCGCGACCGCGCGACCAAGAAGCGGAACTTCCGCTCGCTGTGGATCGTCCGCATCAACGCGGCGGCCCGCTCGGTCGGCCTGTCGTACTCCAAGCTGATTGCCGGACTGACGAAGAAGAAGGTCGGGATCGATCGGAAGATCCTCGCTGACCTCGCCGTGGCGGATCCGCAGGCGTTTGCCTCGGTCGCTCAAATCGCCAAGGCGGCCTAAGGCTTCGACAGTTTCACGTTTGCATCAAGGGCTGCCTCGGTTATCGAGGCGGCCCTTTTTCATTTCATCGAACGGGATTCGAGAGACCATGCAGGAACGGCTGAAGTCCCTGGCAGAGACGGCGCGCAGCGAGATCGCGCAGGCGGTGGACGCCGACCGGGTCGAGGCGCTGCGCGTGAAATACCTGGGCAAGAAGGGCGAGCTGTCGGCCGCCCTGGGGGGCATGGGCAAGCTCCAGCCGGACGAGCGGCGCGCCCTGGGCGAGGTCGCCAATCAGGTCAAGGCCGAGCTGGAGGCGCTGCTCGCGCGCGCGGTGGCGCGGGCGGAAGAGGCCAAGCTCGAGGCCGAGCTCAAGGGGCCCAAGCTCGACGTGACGTTGCCGGGGCGGCCGCTCAAGCTGGGCCGGCGCCACCCGGTCTCGCGCACGATGGACGAGCTCGTCGCCATCTTCGGGCGGCTGGGGTTCGACGCGGCCACCGGGCCGGAGATCGAGCTCGACTACTACAACTTCCAGGCGCTCAACTTCCTCGACGACCACCCCGCGCGCGACATGCAGGACACGTTCTTCGTCGAGCCGAAGTGGCTGAAGACGCCGCCGCCCAGCCCGGTGCTCCTGCGCACGCACACCTCGCCGGTGCAGGTCCGCGCGATGCTGCAGCAGCCGCCGCCGGTGCGCCTGGTGATGCCCGGCCGCGTGTACCGCCGCGACTCCGACCTGACACACACGCCGATGTTCCACCAGGTGGAGGGCCTGCTCGTCGACCGGGGCGTCACCTTCTCGGAGCTCAAGGGCACGTTGAACGCGTTCGTCTCGGCGTTCTTCTCGCCCGACACGCGCACGCGCTTTCGGCCGTCGTTCTTTCCGTTCACCGAGCCTTCGGCCGAGGTGGACATCAGCTGCCAGCTCTGCGGCGGCAAGGGTTGCCGCGCGTGCAAGCAGACCGGCTGGCTCGAGGTCCTGGGCGCCGGGATGGTGCACCCGAACGTGCTGCGGTCGGCGAAGTACCCGGCCGACGCGCTCACCGGGTTCGCCTTCGGCATGGGGGTCGAGCGCCTGACGATGCTCAAGTACGGCATCGATGACCTGCGCTTGATGTTCGAGAACGACGTTCGCTTGCTGGAGCAGTTCTAAATGAAGGTCTCTTTCCAGTGGCTGTCGGAGTACGTCGAGATTCGTGAGACGCCGCAGCAGATCGCCGAACGGCTGACGATGGCCGGCTTGGAGATCGAGGCGATTCACGCGCCGGGCGCGGCGCTCAAAGGCGTGGTGGTCGCGGAGATCAAAGAGTCGGTGAAGCACCCGAACGCCGACAAGCTATCGGTGACGCAGGTCGACATCGGCGGCAGCGCGCTGCTCCAGATCGTCTGCGGCGCGAAGAACTACAAGGTCGGCGACAAGGTCCCGCTCGCGACCGCGGGCACCGTGCTGCCGAACGGCGTGGCGATCAAGCAGTCGGCGCTCCGCGGGGTCGAGAGCTTCGGCATGCTCTGCTCGGCGCGCGAGCTGGGGCTGGCGGAGGACGCCTCGGGCCTGATGATCCTCGATCCGGCGCTGAAGGTCGGTACGCCCATCGCGGACGCGCTGGGGCTCGACGACGCGGTGCTCGAGGTCAACGTCACGCCCAACCGGTCGGACGCGCTCTCGCACCTGGGCATCGCGCGGGAGATCGCGGTGCTCACCGGCACGCGGCTCAAGCTGCCGGTCCCGGCGATCGCCGAGGCGGTGAGCAAGGCCGCCGACAAAGTGAAGATCCGCATCGAAGACGCGGCGCGCTGCCCGCGGTACGCCGCGCGGGTGGTGGAGGGCGTGAAGGTCGGCCCGTCGCCCGCGTGGATGCAGCGGCGCCTCGAGGCGTGTGGGGTGCGCGCGATCAACAACGTGGTCGACGTGACGAACTACGTGCTGCTCGAGCTGGGGCAGCCGCTGCACGCCTTCGATCTGGACCGGGTGGCGGGCCCCGAGATCGCCGTTCGCACCGCGAAGAAGGGCGAGCGCATCAAGACCCTCGACGGCAAGGACCGGGCGCTGGACGTCGACGACCTGGTCATCGCCGACAAGGCGCGCGCGCAGGTCATCGCCGGCGTGATGGGCGGCGCCGACAGCGAGGTGAGCGGCGCGACCCAGCGCGTGCTGCTCGAGGCGGCGCACTTTCAGTCGGCGGGCGTTCGCCGCAGCGCGCGGCGGCACGCGCTGCACTCGGAGTCGTCGCACCGCTTCGAGCGCGGCACCGACATCTCGGTCATCCCGTTGGCGCTCGACCGCGCGGCGCAGCTCATCGTGCAGGTGGCCGGCGGCCAGGTGCTCGAAGGGCGGGTCGACGTGTACCCCAAGGCGGCCGAGCCTCGGCGCATTCGCTTGCGCTACGACCGCGTGCCCGAAGTGCTCGGCGCGAAGGTGACCGCGGAAGAGACGCGGAGCATCCTCGAGCAGCTCGGCTTCCTGGCCGAATCGGAGGCGCCGGGAGAGGGCGTCTTCACCGTGCCGTTCGCCCGCGTCGACGCGTCCGGGGAAGAGGACCTCATCGAAGAGGTGGCGCGCGTCTACGGCTACGACCGCATCCCCGCCGCGCTGCCGAAGTCCGGCCTGACGCTGAGAGCGGAGCCGAAGCCGCAGACGGTCGAGCGGCGCGTGCGCGAGGCGCTGATGGGAGCGGGGTTCGATGAGGTGGTGAACTACTCGTTCGTCTCGCAGCCGGAGCTCGAGAAGCTGGGGGAAGAGGGGCCGTTCATCGCGCTGGTGAATCCGCTCTCGGCGGAGCACGGGGTGATGCGCACCACGCTCGCCGCTGGGCTCATGCAGAACGTGCAACGCAACGTGCGGCACCAGGCGCCGTCCTTGCGGCTCTACGAGCTGGGGCGGGCGTACCGCGGCGATCCCGCCGGCGGCGTGGGCCTCGCC
>CAZEDU010000072.1:17637-25677 GCA_964511185.1 uncultured Myxococcaceae bacterium
GAACGAGACCTCGTGGGCGGCGGGCGTGCTCTGGGGGCGGCGCCATGGCCGCAGCTGGGCGGAGCCAGTCAAGGACGCGTCGGTCGACTTCTATGACGCCAAGGCCGCCATCGAAGCGGTGCTTCGGCAGCTGCACATCGAGGGCGCGCGGTTCGAGCCGCTGGAGCACCCGAGGTACCACCCGCGGGCCGCGGCCAAGGTTTGGGTGGGCGCGCGCCTGGTCGGCTACGTCGGCGAGCTGCATCCGCTCGCGCGCCAGCGGCTCGACCTGCCGGAGGGGGTGTTCCTGTTCGAGCTGAACGTCGATGTGCTGACCGAGGCGGCGCAGCTGGTTCCTACCTACCAGTCCCTCAGCCGGTACCCCGCGGTCTGGCGCGACATCGCGGTCGTCGTGCCGATCGAGCAGCCCAACGCCCAGGTGCGGCAAGTCATCGTCGACGTGGGCGCGCCGCTGGTCGAGGACGCCGTGATCTTCGACGTCTACACGGGCAAGCCGATCCCGGAAGGGAAGAAGAACGTCGCGTACGCCCTGACGTATCGCTCACACGAACGCACCCTGACCGACCAGGAAGTGAGCGAGGCACATCAGCGGATTGCCGAGGAAGTCCACCGCCGGTTGGGCGCCAGTTTGCGCGGCGCAAATCCTTAAGGAAGTCAGGACGTTGACAAGCCTTCGAAAGCCCTGTCAGATTGGTTGGAAAGGAACGCAGTTTCGAGGGCTTCGCGCATGACCAAAGCGGACATCATCGAAGGCGTTTACGAACGCGTCGGCTTCTCCAAGAAGGAGTCGGCCGAAATCGTTGAGCTTGTCTTCGACACGGTGAAAGAGACTCTGGAGCGCGGAGACAAGATCAAGGTCTCGGGCTTTGGAAACTTTCAAGTGCGCCAGAAGAAGGCGCGCGTCGGGCGTAATCCTCAGACCGGCAAGGAGATCGAGATCTCCGCGCGCCGCGTGCTGACGTTCCGGCCGAGCCAAGTGCTCAAGAACGCGTTGAACAGCCCCGAGTACATGTCGCAGATCCCCGAGAGCGCCTTCACCGAGTCAGGCGGCGGCTCCGAGGACGAGGGCGATGAGGGCGACAACGGGTCGGACGAGTAAGCGGCCTCAAACGAGCCTTGACCAACCGGTGCCGCGCGGGTCATAAGCCCGCCCGGCATCGAATTTTTTCGGGGCGTAGCGCAGCCTGGTAGCGCACTTGCTTGGGGTGCAAGTGGTCGCAGGTTCAAATCCTGTCGCCCCGACCACCTGAATGGGGACCGTTCCCTCTGGGGACTGTCCCCGTTCTTTTTTCCGATTGTTATCGCCGGATGATGGGCGCGGTGAGCCGACCGCCCAGCTCCGTCGCGCGGGTGCGCACCAGCTGGGCCAGCGCCTCGACGGGACGGGCGCCCCGCTCGACGATGCGCAGCGCGAAGAACACGCACGACAGGCGGGCGATGGCCGAGGCGACGAAGAGCACGTGCAGGCCGAACCATGTCCGCCCGAAGAGCTCGAACTGCGCCGGGAGCTGCTGAACGATCGCGCCGCCGAGGATGGTGGACGCCGCGAAGGCGAGCCCGCCCGCCATCGCGAAGATGGCCAGGTAGTAGCTGCGGCCTTGCCGGGGCGAGACCTTGAGCGGCAGGTGGAACGCGGCCAAGGCGTGACCGCTCCAGAGCGTCGCGGCGAACACGACCTCGAGCAGGAGCGGCCACAGGAAGTCGGGCCCGGCGAACAGCCAGAAGATCGGCACGAAGCCGATGCCAAACGAGCTGGCGATCAAGACCGGCCGCGCGCCGACGCGATCCATCGCGCGCCCCCAGAGCGGGCCGATGACGACGCGCACGCCCGCCGCGGCGGCGGTGTAGAGCGCGATCAGCGCGAACGACATCTTCAAGTTCTGCATCATGTGCAGCACGAAGAAGGGCGCGGAGAGCCCCACCGCCGCGTTCCAGGCGATCTGGTACCCGACGTAGCGGCGCGTGTGCGGGTCGAGCAGCGGCTGAAACACCGCCCGCGCGGAGAGCGACAGGGGCGCCTGCTCGGCGGCGTCCTGCTGCTGGCACATCAGCCATGTGGTGGCCGCGCCCGCCAGGCAAGACGCGACGGCCAAGGTCGAGAGCATTCCGCCCACCAGGGCGTGGTGCTTCCCCCAGTCGAGCACGAGCCCGGCGGTCAAGGTCGCGAGGGTGCCGCCCAACGTGCAGAGCGCCGTCCGCGTCCCGAAGTAGCGGCCGCGGATGCGGTGCGGGACGAGATCTCCCATCCAGGAGGTCCACGCGTTGTTGCCGATGACGCCGAGCAGCGCGCTCGCCGCGGTCACCGCCAGCAGGACGCTCTGCTTGGCTTCGCTCGAGAGGGAGAGAAACGGCAGCGCCACCAACGGCACCAGCGCCTGGCGGGAGAGCCCCACGGAGACGATGCAGACCCGCCGCGCGCCGAAGGTGGACGAGAGCCACGCGGCCGGCAGCTGAACGAACTGCCCCAAGAACGGCAGCGCCGCGAGCAGGCCGACCATCAAGGGGCCACAGCCCAGGTAGAGCGCCCACGCCGTGAGGATCGCGCCGCCGGTGCAGGCGGTGACGATCTCGGCGAAGACGCCTTCGGCCGTCGAGACGCGGAGCGTCCTCCGAAGCGGCGCGGACGCGCCGTGACGCACGTTGCCGCCGTCGGGGACCGCGCTGAAGGGGGCCTGGGCGGCGGGAAGGCTCGTCCCCGGCCGGTAGCCAGGGACGGCCGCGCCGAGCCGCTCGACCGCCTTGCGAATGGGAGCCAAACCGGGTTTCCGCACGACCGCGGGTCGAAGCCTGGCATGCCTGATCCGCGACGCTCAATGTGGTAGCTCCCGGCAGAGCTGCCCGGAGCGGCCTACCCGGCGGAAGTGAGCGGGCAGGCGAGCAGGACGAAAGGAACTGGCGATGGACTCACACTACGACCAAGTCATGAAGGCCCGGTCAGAGGCGGCCGCGCAGGAGAGCCGCCTCTACTTCGCGTACTCGACCGTGCTCGATCGCGCGGCGTTCGAGGAGTGGAAGCAGCAACACGGGTACGAGTTCTTCTCGCTCCCCGAAGGCGAGCTGGCCGAAGCGGTCGACGTCGCGCTGGTCTACGACTTCCCGTCGCGCTGGTGGAACGGCCGCGTCGCGGGGCTGCAGGACGCCCCGGGTCAGAGCGTGTTCGGCCGCCTCTTCACCATTGCGGGAACGGACTGGCCCATCGTTCAGCACAAAGAGGGCGCGGTGACCGGCATGTGCGTGGAACGCAAAGTCCAGGTGAAGGCGGGTGGGCGCGAGCTCGAAGCGATCGCCTTCACCACCAACCCTCAGCGCAAAAGCGACCAGGGGCCGATCAGCGCTCGCTTCGTCGAGGCGCTCGTTCGCGGCGCCCAGAGCGCGGGGCTGCCTGAGGCCTACGTGGCGTCGCTGAAAAGCGCCCCGTCGATGTAAAGAGCGATGGCAAAACGGGGGTAATTCCGCGGCGACTTCGGCGGCGGCGATCCGATAGGTCGCTGTTATTACTGCTCTATTTTGATCGGAAACCTTGGAAAGGGGACCCGGACAATGGGTCAGGTTCCCCTCTCGCTTCGAGGTTTCGATTTATGCCGACCGTCACGCTCTCTTCGCTGTTTTCCACCGTCAAGAAGGACAAGCGCATCACTGTGGCCGAGGTCTCCAGCCTCACCAGGAATGCGAAGGCCGACGGCAAGGTCACCAAGTCCGAACACGACTACCTCGCGCGGCAAAGCGCGCTGTACAAGGATCAGTTCGTTGCGGCCGCCCACAAGCAGCTGCTCCAGTTCCTCGCGGCCGAGGCGCCGAAGCCCGCGCAGCGCGATCTCACCGACCCGCCGGTGCTCGGCGAGGACAAGAGCTCCGTCAAGTACGCGTGGATGAAGGGACAGCTCTTCGTCGATGGCGTGAACGAGAACGACGTGAAGCAGGGATCGATTGGCAACTGCTACCTGGTCGGCGCCTTTGCGGCCGTCGCCGCGCAGGATCCGAACGCGATCAAGAACGCCATCAAAGACAACAAGGACGGCACGTATACGGTTCGCCTCTTCCAGACGAGCGCGTTCAGCCGCACGCCGATCGAGAAGAAGTACGTCATCGATGGTCAGCTCCCGATGGCCAACGGCGTGGCCCGGTACGCGAAGAGCACGAACCCGAACGAGCTGTGGGTCTCCTTGCTCGAGAAGGCGTTCGCGATGCGCGACGGCAGCTATGGCGAGCTCGAAGGCGAGCGCGGCGCGCTCCCGGGGCCGATCATGGCGGCGCTCACCGGCCGGCCGAGCCGCTACACGCGCGTCTTCGCCGACTCGACCGGCGATCGGTTCTTCAATGATCTGAAGACCGCCCTGGCGTCGAAGCGCACGGCCGCGGCGATCACGCACCCGAAGGACAAGCAGGCGCTCTACAGCGGCACCGGCATCCACACGAACCACACGTACTCGATCCTCGGGACCGAGGAGGTCGGCGGAAAGAAGCTGATCGTGATGCGCAACCCGTGGGCGCGCAGCGAGCCGGCCGGAAACGGGAAGGACGACGGCGTCTTCAAGATCGACCTGGCGACCTTCCAGAAGCTGTTCCAGGGCTACTGCGTTTCTTGAGGATGGATGGGGGACAGTCCCTGAAAGGGACTGTCCCCGGTCTTCCCGAGCCTCCAGCGAGAGACGACGGCTCAGTCTGCTCCAGGGCTCGCCACTTCCGGGGACAGTCCCCTCTGGGGACGGTCCCCAACGAGCCAGAGCACCGCGAGCGGCGGGAGCGTCAACTCCATCGACGCGGGCTGACCGTCCCACGGGATGGGCCGCGCTTCGACCTGGCCCAAGTTGCCGACGCCAGAGCCGCCGTATTCCCGCGCGTCCGAGTTGATCAGCTCGCGGTACATGCCAGCGCGGGGACAGCCGACGCGGTAGCCCTGCCGCAGCACGGGAGACAAATTGGCGACGCACACGAGGTGCCGATTGCCATCCTGGGCGCGGCGGATGAACGCGTAGACGTTCACGTCGGCCGAATCCGCTTGCAGCCACTGAAAGCCGTGCGGTTCGGCGTCGACCTCGAACAGCGCGGGCTCCTCGCGGTATCGCGCGTTCAGATCCGACAGCAGCCGCTGCATGCCCGCGTGCTCGTGGTGCTCGGCGAGGTGCCAGTCGAGGCTGCGGTCGTGGTTCCACTCGTCTTTTTGGCCGAACTCGCCGCCCATGAAGAGCAGCTTCTTCCCGGGGTGCGCCCACATCCAGCCGTAGAGCGCGCGCAGGTTCGCCATCTTCTGCCAGTGATCTCCCGGCATCCGGCCGTACAGCGAGCCTTTCCCGTGCACGACCTCGTCATGTGAGAGCGGCAGCATGAACTCTTCGCTGAACGCGTAGAGCAGGCCGAACGTGAGCTGGTGGTGGTGGTGCTTTCGGTAGACGGGATCCTTCGAGAAGTAGAGCAGGGTGTCGTGCATCCAGCCCATGTTCCACTTGAAGTCGAACCCCAGCCCGCCCTCGTTCGTGGGCCGGCTCACCTTGGGCCACGCGGTCGACTCCTCGGCGATCACCATCGCGCCGGGGTGCGCGCGGTGCACGGTGTCGTTCAGCTCGCGCATGAACTGAATGGCGTCGATGTTCTCGCGGCCGCCGTGCTGGTTCGGGACCCACTCGCCCTCTTTGCGGCTGTAGTCGAGGTAGAGCATCGAGGCGACCGCGTCCACGCGCAGCCCGTCGACGTGGTACTGGTCGATCCAGAAGAGCGCGTTCGCGATCAGGAAGTTGCGGACCTCGTGGCGCCCGAAGTTGAAGATCAGCGTGCCCCAGTCCGGGTGCGCGCCGCGCCTCGGGTCCTCGTGCTCGTAGAGCGCCGTGCCGTCGAAGCCTGCGAGCGCGTGGGCGTCGCGCGGGAAATGGCCCGGCACCCAGTCGACGATCACCCCGATGCCGCGCTGGTGCAGGTAGTCGACCAGGTAGCGGAAATCATCCGGGTGGCCGAAGCGCGCGGTCGGCGCGTAGTAGGCGCTGACTTGATAACCCCAAGAGCCGCCGTACGGGTGCTCCGCCACGGGGAGCAGCTCGACGTGGGTGAAGCCGCAACGCTCGACGTGATCCGCCAACGCCGGAGCGAGCTCGCGGTACGTCAGGGACCGGTTTCCTTCCTCCGGGATTCGCCGCCACGACGCCAGGTGCACCTCGTAGACCGAGATCGGCCGCCGCCGCGCCGCGCTCGACCGCCGCGCCTCCAGCCACTGCTCGTCGCCCCAGGGGTAGTGCGACAGGTCGTGAACCACCGACGCCGTGAGCGGCGGGACTTCGGTGCGAAACGCGAACGGGTCCGCCTTGAGCAGCATCGGCCCGCCGTGGCCCGGCCGCACCTCGAACTTGTAGCGCGTGCCTTCTCCGCTCTCGGGCACGAACAGCTCCCACACCCCCGAAGCGCCCAGCGACCGCATGGGGTGAAGCCGGCCGTCCCAACCGTTGAAGTCGCCGACCACCGAGACGCCCCTCGCGGTGGGGGCCCACACCGCGAACGACGTGCCGTTCACGCCCTGCGCGTGGGTCGGGTGCGCGCCCAGCCGCTCCCAGAGCCGCTCGTGACGCCCCTCGCCGATCAAGTGGAGGTCCAGCGCGCCGAGCGTCGGCAGGAACGTGTACGGCGCGCGCGCGGTGACGCGCCGCCCGTCGGCTTGGGTCACCTCGACCAGATACTGGAACGGCTCCGTTCGCCCGTTGATGCGCACCTCGAACACGCCGCCGCGGCGGTGTTGCATCGGGACGCGGCCGCCGAACTCGGGCAACAGCTCCACCTTCTTCGCGTCCGGATGAAAGGCGCGCACCACGCAGCCGTCGCCGTCGCGGTGAACGCCCAAGACGCGGTGCGGATCGGATTGCCTCAGCTCGAGCAACGCGTTGATCTGCTCTTCGACGACTTCGTTCGATTCGAGGGTGCGCACGCGCGCTAGGCTCCTTCGTGCATCAACAGCTGCGTGGGAATCTTCACCCAGTCCGGCCGGTGGTGAAGCTCATATCGAAGCTCGTAGAGGGCTTTTTCCAGCTCGAGCCCGCGGAGCAGCCCCCGGGTCGTGTCGCCGTCCGAGGGGAGGAACGACGCCTTCGCGGTCGCCTCCCAATAGCCGTTCAGGAACGCCTCGCGCGCGGCCTCGGCCCGTCCGGCGGGCGCGACGCCTTCGAACGAGAGGGCCGCTTCGGCGTAGGAGAACGAGCGGAGCATGCCCGCGACGTCCTTCAGCGGCGTGTGCTTCTCGCGCCGTTGCGGGTAGCTGCGGCGCGGCTCGCCTTCGAAGTCGAACACCAGCCACTTGTCGCCGGCGCGGAGCACTTGCCCCAAGTGAAGGTCGCCATGCACGCGCGTCTTTTGGCCAGAGGCCTGCAGGCGCGCGAGCTCGCGGGCGCGTTCGGTCAGCGCCTCGCGCCGCGCCTCGAGCTCGGAATGCGCCCGGGCCGCGTCGGCGATCGTCACGCCCAGCTCCCCGATGATCGACGAGCTCCAGCGCTGCAGATCCTCTTGCTGGAGCGGCTCGGGGGAGAACGCCGGGTCTTCGGCGTCGGAGGCGAGCACCAAGTGCATCTCGCCGATCAGCTCGCCCAGCTGTCGAATCTGCGAAAGGAACTCCGCGGAGAGCCCGCCGGTCTGCCGAAACGCATCGAGCACGAAGCGCCACCCGTCCTGCGCGTCGGGCACGTAGGCGTGCGCCAGCGCGAGCGTCGACTCGCCCGAGCCTTTGAGCGTGAGCGCGCCCAGGAGCGGCGGGGTACCGGTGAACTTGTGTTGATGAAGGAACCGGCCCATCTCGAGCTCGGGGTTCCGCCCGTCCTCCAGCTTGCGGATGAGCTTCAGGATCACCTCGTTCCCGAACGTGACCGACGTGTTGGTCTGCTCGCCGTCGAGCGGCTTGGCCGGGGGCGTCGAGGGCAGCTTCGACCAAATGGCCTCGTGCCCCTCCAGCAGCTCGCCTTGGAGCACGCCCGTGCTCGCCGGCACCTGCTCGGAGTTCTGGATGATGGAGAGGATCCGCGCGGCGAGCCGCCCGTCGTCCATCGCGTCGCGCAGCTGGCCCTTGTCCAT
>CAZEDU010000073.1:0-25633 GCA_964511185.1 uncultured Myxococcaceae bacterium
ATCGTCTTCTGCGGCGTCCACTTCATGGCCGAGACGGCGAAGATCCTGAACCCCAACAAGCTGGTGCTCCTGCCCGACCTGAACGCCGGCTGCTCGCTCTCCGACCGCTGCCCGCCCGACGCGTTCAAGGCCTTCAAGGCCAAGCACCCCGACGCGTTCGTGGTGAACTACGTGAACAGCTCGGCCGCGGTGAAGGCGATGAGCGACGTCATCTGCACCTCGACCAACGCGGTGAAGATCGTCCAGCGGATTCCGAAGGACCGCCGCATCCTCTTCGGCCCCGACCAGCACCTGGGCCGCTACGTCGCGAAGCAGACCGGCCGCGAGATGATCCTGTGGCCGGGCAGCTGCATGGTGCACGAGATCTTCAGCGAGAAGAAGCTGGTGCAGCTCATGGTCGAGCACCCGGAGGCCGAGGTGGTCGCGCACCCCGAGTGCACCGAGGGCGTGCTGCGCCACGCGCACTACATCGGGTCGACCAAGGGCATCCTCGAGCACGTGCTCCACAGCCCGAAGACGACGTTCATCGTGGTGACCGAGGCCGGCATCCTTCACCAGATGCAGCGCAAGGCCCCCGGCAAGACCTTCATCCCCGCGCCGCCCGACAACCAGTGCGCGTGCAACGAGTGCCCGCACATGAAGCTCAACACGATGGAGAAGCTGTACCTCTGCATGCGGGACAAGAAGCCGCAGCTCGAGCTTCACCCCCAGTTGATCGAGGCCGCCTTGAAGCCTCTCGAAAAAATGTTGGCCTGGAGCTAGAGCGTTCCCCTTCCCCCTTGCACCTCATGCCCGACGAACACATCACTTCTTCCGTGGGTTACCGCTTCTTCGCGCTGCCGGCCTACAAGCTGGCCGAGACGGACGCCGCCGCCAGCGACGAGCTGTTGGAGCCCGAGCTCCCGTTCGAGCCAGACACCATCGAGCGCGCGTTGGGTCGCGCCGAGTTCCGCGAGTACCGCGCGCGCGACCGCCTGCGCCAGCTGCTCTTCAGCGAGGAGCCGCCGCCTGTCGAGACCGGGGAAGGCGCGCGCGCGGCCTTCTTCGCGCGTCCGCCGCAGGACCTGCCGGCGCTCTTGCGCCTGGCCGATCAGCTCGACTCGCTGGCCGGCGCCGAGGCCGGGGAGCGCGCGCTCGTCTGGCGCTGCGAGTGCGGTACCCGCTACGCCGTGCCGGTCGGCCTGGTGCGCGAGGTGTCGATCAAGTGCGAGCGCTGCAGCCGCCCGGTGGAGCTGAGGCCGACGCACAGCCTCGGCGAGGAGTGGTTGCTCGACCCGGCGCAGGGCGCGGTCAACACGTGCCGCAAGGCCCTGGCGGAGTTCTTCCGCGAGTCGATGGCGCGCGGCTGGCCTGTGCTGGTTTCTGCCACCTCGACGTGAGGTCCGCGTAAACTTCGGACCGTCCATGCGTCGGTCCGTCTTGATTCTTCTTCGCTGCCCGAAATGCCAGCTCGGACGGCTGGTCCCTGACTCAGACGCCTCGGACATCCACTTCGGCCCGGTTCGCTGCGACACCTGCCACTCGAGCTTCCCGGTGGCCGAGGGCGTCGTCGACCTGGTCACCGACGCCACCGCCGACTCGCCTGTGCAGCGCGGCCACCAGCACCCCATGGTGGCGCGGACGTACGAGCGCTACCTGCGGCCCGCGCTGCAGATCGTCTCGACGCGCAAGCGGCTCGACGCCGACAGCGAGTACCTGCTCTACCGGTCGCTGCTCGGCCAGCCCAAAGGCCCGGTGCTCGACCTGGGCTGCGGCACCGGGCTGCTCGCGCGGCGGTTGAGCCGCGACGCGAACCTGCCCCAAGTGATCGGCCTCGACGTCTCCAAGGCCATGCTCGAGGAAGCGGTCGCCCAGGCGCGCGAGGCGAACGTGCGCGTCGACTTCCTTCGGGCCGCGGCGCCGAGCCTGCCGTTCCAGAACGGGACCCTGGGCGCGGTGCTCTTCGCCGCCTCGCTGCTGCACTTTGACGACTTGCACCTGCTGTTCGGCGAGGTCGCTCGGGTCTTGATGCCCGGCGGCGTGGTGGTGGCCGGGCTCGCGCCGCCGCGAAGCCGCACGGCCGGGCTCGTCTATCGACAGGCCGGCCTGCACCCGCACTCGGAGCAGGCGCTGGCGGACGCCGCGCGGGCGTCCGGGCTCACGCGCTGGGAGCGCGTGCAGTTGAAGCCGTTCCTGCTGGTGAGAGGGGAAAAGCCTGGCGCTGCGGACTGACTAGATGAACGCGCCGGCGGTCGCGTCGCGCTGCGCGGTGTTCGGAAGCTGAAGCGGGTTCGACGCGCCCTTGAGCGGATCGACCACCGTGCGGCGCTTCTTGTGGTTGCCGCACTTGGGGCACTGGCAATCGCCCTTCTTGCAGGTGCAATCCGAAGCGCCCGAGCAGCTGCACTTCCCCGCAACCGCATCGTCGCGCTTCACCTCGTCGCCCTCGGCCTTCAGCTGCACCACGCCCCCGTCGACGTCCTTGCGCTGCGCGTGGTCCTTGCCCTCGCAGGCGTGCGCGTCGGCCGCGACGAACAGCACCGAGCCCGTGGTGGACAGGAAAGCGGCGAGAAGGAAAGAGCGGAACATGTTCGGGACTCTCCGGTACATTGGCGCGCTTCAGATACCTCATTTCGCCTCTCGCCGCCACCTTGAGCCCACGCCTGCCCCGCCTGCTGTACGCGCTCGCCTTGTTCTTTGGGGTGCTTCCACTGTGGGCTGGCCGGCATCTGCCGATGGTCGATCTGCCGCAGCACCTGCACCTCATCTCGGTGCTGCATCGGCTGGATGACCCGACGACCCTCTACCCTCAGGTCTTCGCCGCGCGCGCGGAGCTCACCCCGTACCTCGGCTACTATTACCTGGTTCACCTGCTGAGCTGGCTGTTTCCGCTCGAGCTGGCCAACCGGCTGTTCTTGACCGCGTACGTCGCCGGGATGGCCGGGGGCATGGCGTTCTTGCTTCGCAGCTTGAAGCACCCGGTGTGGCCTTCGCTCCTCGCCCTGCCCTTCGCGTACGGCGACAGCTTCGCGTGGGGCTTCGTGAACTATTGCTCCGCGCTGCCCCTGGCGTTCGTCTGCTGCGGCCTGTTCGTCCGCGCCATTCAAGACAGCGACGCGCGCCGCCGAATGAATTGGGCGGCGGGGCTGGCCGCGTGTCTGGTCGCGGTGCTGCTCTTTCACGTGCAGGCGTTCGCGTTCTTGGGGCTCGCGCTGCCGTTCCTGCTCCTCACCACGCGCGGCCCGACGGACGACCCCGCGGACTGGAAAGCGCTCGTGCGCGCGCGGTGGCCGGCGCTGGTGGGCGTCCTGCCCGGCGTCGTGCTGTTCCTCGTCTGGGTGGTGGGACGGTTGGGAGAGCCCGCGCAGGTCGAGTACGGCGCCGCGTGGAAGGCCTGGGGGCCGATGCTGTCGGAGCAGAACCTGTTCTTCAAAACCTATGCGCAGAACCGCGCCGAGCTGCTCCAGGTGGTGGCCAACCAGCTGCGCGACGGGAGCGACCGGTACGCGTTCTACGGCGCGCTCGCGGTGGCGGGCCTCGGGTGGATGCTCGGGCTCGCGCCGCGGACCCGGGGCGAGCACCAAGAGGGGCGCATCGAGCGGTTTCGTCTGCTGGGCTTGGGCGCGATCGCGCTCGCGCTCTACTTCCTGCTCCCCTTCGATATCCGCGGGTACATGTACTACCTGAACACGCGGTTCGCGCACCTGGCGTTCCCGCTGCTGCTCGCCGCGGTGCCGCCGCTTCGCCTTCGGCCCCAGCTGGCGATGACCGCGGCCGGCGCGCTGGTCGCGCTCATTCTGGGGGTGAACCTGGGCCAGGGCTTTCGCCGCTTCAACGACGAGGCGGCCGCGCTGGATCGCCTGGCGCCGCTCACAGGTGAACGGCCGCGGGTGATGGGGCTCATCTACAACGCCTTCTCGGCCGCGGTGAGCCACCCGGTCTACCTGCACAGCGCCGCGTTCCTCGCGCGCGAGCGCGGGGGGCTGACGAACTTCAGCTTCGCCCGCACGCCGCACTCGCCCATCCGGTATCAGGGCGAGCCGCCGCCGACGTTCCCCAGCGAGTGGCAGCCTCAGGCGTTTCGGTGGAACGCGCACGGGCAGGCGTACGACCACTTCCTGCTCAAGGGCATCTCACCCGAGCAGCAGTTCGGCTCGCTGCTCGGCGCCGAGCTGGTGGTGGTGAGCCAGTCCGGGCCGTTCTCTCTCGTTCGCCGGCAGGAGTGAGCATCCTGCGCGGTGCTCGGCTATGAAGCGCGCATGAGCACCGACGTGAAGAAGCTGCTGGCCGCGTTGCGGGAGCCGTCCGCGACCGTCCCGGGTGATCTCCCGCAGGCGCAGGTGGAGAAGGCGCGGCGCCTGGTGGCGGCGCCGGAGCGCGCGACCGCCGAGGAGGTGTCTGCCCTGCCCGAGCCGCTGGCGCTCGCGGTGCTCGAGGCCGCGACCCGCGCCGGCGTCGGCGCGCTGGCGGAGGCGTTGTTGACCTCGCCGTCGAAGCCGCTCGCCAAGGCGGCGAAGAAGGCGGCCTACCAGCTCAAGTCCTCGGGCGTGTCGGTCGCCGCGCCGCCGAAGCCGGCCGCGCCTGCCGCGGCGCCGAAGCCAGAGGAGGTGGAGGAGCTGCCGGCCATCGGGTCCCCCGTGAGCGGGATGGGGGAACGCGCGCTGATGCTGGCGCGGCCTCAGCGCGGCGGCGGCCTGCAGGTGTTTCAGCTGCTCATCACCGACGAGGCCGGAGTCGTGCAGCTCGGCCGGGGGGAAGCGAGCCGCGGCACGTTCCGCAAGCAGCTCAAGGAGCTCAAAGAGAAGAAGGCGCCGGTGCTGCTCCTCTCGCCGGAGCGCGTGCGGCAGGCGCTCGGCCAGGCGATGTTCATGAATCAGAGGTCGGGCACGTCGCTGCCGCAGGGCGCGGCGGAGCTCCTGCGGCACCTGAACGTCACGGCCCAGGAGCGCGCGCCGCTTCCCGCGCCGGAGCCCGACGACGAACGCACGGCGATGAACGGTCACCGGCTGCACGACGAGCCGGAGATCGCCGCCTGGCTTCCGCCCGAGCCGCAGATCCGTGAGCTGGGGCAGCGCCTGGACGAGGCCGCGACCAGCCCGCTGCAGCTGTCCGAAGCGCAGAAGCAGGAGCAGCGGATGCTGCGGGTGCGAATGAGCGCGCAGGCGTTCTTCACGCCGCCCATTCGCAGGCTCTACGCGATGCGGCTGTGGGACATGGCGGAGCTGTTCGACGCGACCGAACGAACGCAGGCCAGCGCGCTCGCCCGGGCCGAGGCGCGGCGGCTGTTTCATCTGCCCGACGCGGAGTCGCGGTTCGCGCAGTTCTTGTTCGAGAAGGTGTTGATCCTCACCGAGCGCGCCCGCACTGGCCGGGGCATGCCGCAACCGGGAGAGCGCCTGACGTGAGGGTGAGGGGACTGTCCCTAAAAGGGACTGTCCCCGGGTGTTGCGAGATCCGAAGGAAGGCTTGGGGACGGTCCCCCCTTTACTGGCACAGCCGGACGAGCTGCGCGCCGCTCTTGGGCGCGACCACTCGAAACTCCTTGTACTGAAGCTTCGACTTCTGGCCCTTCTTCGCGGGGCAGCGGTACGCGATGTTCTGCTTGCCCAACGGCAGCGAATAGGTCTTGCCCGGCACGTAATTTCCGCCTTGGTGCGAGATGCGCGTTCCGCTCGGGGCGCGAAACACGACCGGGCTGGTGACCTTCGGCGGCGGCGTGGGCTTGGGCTCCTCCACCACCGGCACCGGCACCGGCGCTGGCGTGGGCGCGGGCGGCTCGGGCACGACTGCCTGCTGCGCGACGGCGGCGTCCGGAGCCGAATCGGCGGCCTGGGCCGCTTTCGTCGGAGCCGGCGACTCGGCCGGCTTCGCGGACGCGGAGAACCAGACGGTGAGGACCATCATCGACAACAGGAGCGCTCCGAGGCCGAACGCGCCGGCCACGGCGAGCGGCCGCTCCGCCACCCAGCTCGAGATGCGCGCCGGGATCGTCACCAGGTCCGAGCGGCTGCCCCGGTAGTCGGCGGTGGCCAGGTAGTCATCCGGGTCGCCCAAGCTCCGGCGCATCCGGTCGGCCATCGTCGGCACCGAGCCCGCGTTCGGCTTCGCCGGCTTGGGCACCTCGGCCAGCTCTGGCGGCGGATCGAAGATCGGCCCGGTGGCGGTGCGCAGCTCCCCCCGCGTGGGGGGCGGCGCCGCGCGCGCGCCCCGGTCGAGCAGCGTGGGACGCCCAGGGGACGGCAGAGGCGCCTTCGACATGGGGTCGGCCGAGCGCTCGGTCGTCGTCGCCTCGATCACCTCGCCCGCCGTCGGGTACGGCTGGGCTTGCGGCTTGCGTTGCGGCGGCGGCTCCACGACGCCGGCAGCGCGCATCGCCTTCGCCAGCTCGTCGGGCCGCGCCATCTGTGTCTTGGGCTCTTCGCGGCCGTCGTCGACCTCCCCGGTGGGATTTGTCGGGCCGGCGTCGTCGACCGGCGGCGGAGGCCGGCCTGGCTCGAGCACGCCCGCCTTGGGCACCACGTACGCGGTCGGCTCCTCCGCCTGGCCCATCACCCGCCGCACGTAGCGCGAGACCTCGGCCTGCTCGATCGGCCCTTCCTCGGCGAGAAACCGCTCGAGGTCCGCCTGAATCTCCGCCGCTTCCTGGTAGCGCGCGTTGCGGTCCTTCTCGAGGCACCGCATGACGATCTCCGACAAGCGCGGCGGATAGTCGCTGCGCAAGGTGGTCGGGTCCGCGGGGTTCTCGGTGCGGATGGCGTAGATGACCGCCTCGCTGGTCGGCTTGAAGAACGGCGCCTTCCCCGTGGTGACCTCGTAGAGCATCGTCCCCAGCGCGAAGAGATCCGCCCGGTGATCGATGCGCTCGTTGGTGAGCTGCTCGGGCGCGAGGTAGAGGAACTTGCCCTTGATGACCCCGGGCTTGCTCCGCTCGACCAGCGCCCCCGCCTTGGCGATGCCGAAGTCGACCAGCTTCACGCGCCCGTCGAAGCCGATCATCACGTTCTGCGGGCTGACGTCGCGGTGCACGATGTTCATCGGCACGCCGTCGCGGCCGATGCGGTGGTGCGCGTGAAAGAGCCCCGCGCAGACCTGCGCGCTGATCCACGCGGCGGCGCGGTACGAGACGACCCGCCCGGACTTCGCCTCTTCCTGCAGCACCTTCCGCAGGTCGACACCGTCGACGTACTCCATCGCGATGAAGATCTGCTCCTCCAGCTTCCCCAGCTCGTGCAGCCGCACGATGTTCGGGTGGTGCAGCTGAGAGGCGATGCGCGCCTCGTCGAGGAACATCTGCACGAACTCTTCCTCTTGAGACAGGTAGGGAAGAATGCGCTTGATGACGACGCGCTCGTTGGCCTCGGTGTCGATCGCCAGAAAGAGCTCCGCCATGCCGCCCACGGCGAGCCTCTTCTGCAGTCGATACTTTCCGAACGGCGCGTTGGGAGCGTTGCTAATGGGGCGCTCCTGCTGGGATCATCCGTACTTGTAGAAGCCTTCGCCCGATTTTTTCCCCAGCTTACCCGCTCGCACCATTTTCTTGAGCAGCTGAGGCGGTCGAAAGGCCGGCGATCCCAGCTCCTGGTAGAGGTATTGGGCGATCGACAGCCGCACGTCGAGCCCCACGAGATCGGTGAGCTTCAAGGGGCCCATCGGGTGACCGTAACCCAGCTCCATCGCGCGGTCGATGTCGGCCGGCGAGGCGACGCCCTCCTCCACCATGCGAATCGCCTCCATGCCGAGCGCGATGCCCAGGCGGGTGGAGGCGAAGCCCGGGTGGTCCTTCACCTCGACGATCTGCTTGCCGATGCGCTCACCGAACGCGCGCGCCGCCGCCACCGTCGCGTCGGACGTCTGGAAGGCGCGGACGATCTCGAGCAGCTTCATCAGGTGCACGGGGTTGAAGAAGTGCATGCCGATGACGCGCTCGGGGTTCTTGGCCGACGCGGCGATCTCGGTCACCGAGAGCGAGCTGGTGTTCGAGGCCAGGATCGCCTCGGGCGCGAGCAGCGACGACAGCTCGGCAAAGATGCGCTGCTTGAGCGCCATGTCCTCGGGCACCGCCTCGATGACGAGCTGGCAGCCCTTCAGGTCCTTCAGGTCGTCCGTCGCCGAGAGCCGCCCCAGCGCCGCGTCGCGGTCGGCCGCGGTGACCTTGCCCTTCTTCACGCCGACCTCGAGGTTCTCGCCGATGCGCTGGAGGCCCTTCTCGGCGAGCGGCTTCGTCACGTCGTAGAGGAAGGTGCGGCAACCGGCCGTCGCGCAGACGTGCGCGATGCCGTGCCCCATCGTTCCTGCGCCCAGCACGCCGACGGTGTCGATGGTTGCCATGTCGAATGTCCCCCTGCGAAGTCCGGTCGCTACTTCTTCGCGCGTTTCTCCAGAAACGCCGTCATGCGCTCGCGCTTCTCCGGCGAGTCGAAGAGCAGCGCCTGCCCGAGCCGCTCGATCGGCCCCGCGTCGGCGCCTTTGGCGAGCGCGTTGAGCGAAACCTTCGCCACCTGCACCGCGAGCGGGGCGTTCTGCGCGATCTGCTGGGCGACCTGCTTGGCCGCCTGCAGGGCGTCGGCGTCCACCAGCCGCTCGAACAGGCCGAGCGCGAACGCCTCGTCGGCGTCGAGGAGTCGCCCGGTGAAGACCAGATCCTTCGCGCGGCCCAGGCCGACCAGCCGCGGCAGCCGCCAGGTGCCGCCCGCCGCCGGGTAGATGCCCAGGCTCGTCTCCGGCAGACCGACCTTGGCCGACCTGGAGGCGACGCGGAGATCGCAGCTCAGCGCCAGCTCGAGCCCGCCGCCCAGCGCGAAGCCGTCGATGGCGGCGATGGTCGGCCGCGGAAAGTCCTCCACGCGCTGGAAGAGCGACGCGTTGATCGCGAAGAACGCTTCCCGGTGCGTGCGCTCGCGCAGCTCGGCGATGTCGGCGCCGCCGGCGAACGCCTTGCCGCCGGCGCCGGAGAGGACGACCACCTTCACGTCCTCGAGCGCCGCCCAGGCGTCGAGCAGCGCGGTGAGCTCGCGCACCATCTCGAGGTTGATGGCGTTGCGCACCTCGGGCCGGTTCAGCTCGATGTGGCCCACCCCTGCTTCGATGGTCGTCTTCAGCGTCGCCATATCGCCTTCGGGGACGAGCGTTACTGGACCACCGCGCCGGCGAAGTCGTTGGCGCAGTCTTGCGGGTAGAGCACCCAGATGTACTTGGCGGTGGTGCCCGGGACGTTCGCCTCGTTGCGGCGGCAGCTCGAGCTCACGCCGCCGTCTTCGCACGGCGCGTGCGCGTACGAGTCCCACACGCCGCGAATGCCGTCCGGGAACACGACCGAGCCGCCGTCGTTCGCCACCGCGCGGAAGTCGCAGCGCGGCGGGCCGCCGTCGGTGGGCGAGGTGCCGAACGTCTTGTAGTTGTTCACCAGGATCGCCTGAGCGCCGCCGTCCACCTGGAAGCCGAAGTAGACCGTGTCGTTGTTGAGGCTGGAGATGCGGTCGAACGGGGGCGGGTTCGGGTTGTCCATCACCAGCGGGCCGGGGAAGTGCACGCGGGTGCCGGCGAGCTCGCGGCCGCCGTCGGCAGATGGGAAGTGGGCGGGCGCCACGTTGTCATCTGGCGGGGTGGCCGTGCCGGTCTTGGTGAGGACCAGCTTGCCGCTCTTCCCAACGCAGCCGAACTGGCTCTTGAGCGCGAAGCGGTAGGCGGTGCGATCGTTGAAGCGCGAGATCTGACCGAGGTACCCCTCGATGTCGAGGACGTCGCCGATCTCGGGCCGGTAGTCACCTGGCTCGTCCGTGTAGAACTTGTCTACGTAGATGCCGCTCGTCGGCTCGTCGGGATCCTGCACCCAGAACTGCGCGAGCCAGTCGTCGCCGCTCCCCAGGTGGGTGTCGTCGATCGCCGTCACCACCACGCCCTTCACGCTCAGGTGGTCGTCGCAGAACTTCGCCGCCTTGGCCTGCGCGATGGTGACTTCCTTGATGCCGCCGTCCGCGCCGTTGTTGTTGTTATTGTTTTGACCGCCATCCAAGCAGACGCCGACGCAGCCGGCATCGACTCCCGGCAGCGGGTCACGGCTCGTGCCGCAGCCCACCATCCAGAGCGTGCCCAGACCTACGGATGCGAGAACCCCCCCGAGGGTCTTCCAGGACTTCATGTTGCTTCTCCTGTGGATTTTCAGTCGGCCTGCTCTTACAAGCCTCGCGTCGGCCCGGCCGGATGCGAGCGCGGGCCTTATACGTTCCGGCCCAGAGGCGAAGCAAGGAGCCAAGAAGCCCAGTGAAAGCCGTCGCTTTTTCACAGCACGGTGACGAATCGGTGCTGTCGCTGATCGACGTTCCGGAGCCGGCGCCGTCGGCCCGCGGCGTGGTCGTGAGGGTCAAGGCAGTCGCCTTGAATCACTTGGACATTTGGGTCCGCAAAGGCTGGCCTGGCCTCAAGCTCCAGTTCCCGCACATTCTCGGGAGCGACATCGCGGGCGTGGTGGAGCGCGTCGGCCCCGAGGTCACGGATGTGGCACCGGGCATGGAGGTCGTGGTGAATCCCGGCCTGTCGTGTGGGGCGTGCGCGGCGTGCCTGCTCGGCGACGACAACCTGTGCAAGTCGTACCGGATCATCGGCGAGCACGTCACCGGCGGCTACGCGGAGCAGCTCGCGGTGCCGCGGCAGAACCTTTTGCCCAAGCCCAAGTCGCTCTCGTTCGCCGAGGCGGCGTGCGTGCCGCTCACCTTCCTGACCGCGTGGACGATGCTGGTGCGGCGCGCGCAGCTCAAGGCGGGCGAGACCGTGCTGGTGCAGGCGGCGGGCTCGGGCGTCGGCAGCGCCGCGGTGCAGATCGCCAAGCTGCTCGGCGCGCGGGTCATCGCCACCGCGTCGACCGAGGCGAAGCTCGAGAAGGCGCGCGCGCTCGGCGCCGACCACCTGATCAACTACCGCGAGAAGAACTTCCTCGAGGAAGTGAAGCGCATCACCGACCGCCAGATGGTCGACGTGGTGTTCGAGCACGTCGGCGGCGAGACCTTCGAGAAGAGCGTCGCGTGCCTGCCTTACGGCGGCCGGCTCGTCACTTGCGGCGCGACCGCGGGCCCGAACGTGAAGCTCGACCTGCGGGTGCTCTTCTACAAGCGGATCTCGCTGCTCGGCTCCACGATGGGCTCGAAGGGCGACCTGTACCGCATTCTCGAGCTGGTCGAGGAAGGCCGGCTCAAGCCCGTGCTCGACCGAACGCTCCCGCTCGCGCAGGCCGCCGAGGCGCACCGGCTGCTGTCGGACCGGACGGCGTTCGGAAACATCGTGCTGTTGCCCTGACGTTCCTTCCTTCGCTAGGTGTGGCCCATGTCCGAAGCGCTGATCATCGATGCCCTGCGTACGCCGATTGGAAAGCACCGCGGCGCGCTCAAGGATGTCCGCCCCGACGACCTGGCCGCGCTGGTGATTCGGGCGCTGATCGCCCGCGCCGGCGTGCCGGCCGAGAGGGTCGACGAGGTCTACCTCGGCTGCGCCAACCAAGCGGGCGAGGACAACCGCAACGTCGCGCGCATGGCGGTGCTGCTTGCGGGCATGCCGCAGTCGGTGCCCGCCGCGACGGTGAACCGGCTGTGCGGCAGCGGGATGGAGGCGGTGGCTCAAGGCTGCCGGATGATCCGCTCCGGCGAGGCCGACGTGGTCGTCGCGGGGGGCGTCGAGTCGATGACGCGCGCGCCCTGGTCGATGCCGAAGCCGCCGGACGGGTTCCCCACCGGCAAGTGGGAGCTGTACGACACCTCGCTCGGCTGGCGTTACCCGAACCCCAAGCTCGCGGCGATGTTCCCGCTCGAGCAGATGGGCGAGACGGCGGAGAACGTCGCGGCCGAACACCGCATCTCGCGCGCGGACCAAGACGCGTTCGCGCTCGAGTCGCACCGCCGCGCGATCGCCGCGCAGCAGGCCAAGCGCTTCGACGACGAGCTGGTGCCCGTCGAGATCGCGCAGCGGAAGGGCCCGTCGGTCTGGGTGCGCGCCGACGAAGGGCCGCGCGCCGACACGAGCCTGGAGAAGCTGTCGAGCCTGAAGGCCGCGTTCCGCGACGGCGGCACGGTGACGGCGGGCAACTCGTCGACCCTGAACGACGGCGCCTCGGCGGTGCTGTTGATGAGCGAGAAGGCCGCGAAGGCGTTCGGCAAGAAGCCGCTCGCGCGCTACGTGAGCTCCGGGAGCGCGGGGGTGGACCCGCGCATGATGGGCATCGGCCCGGTGCCCGCGTCGAACAAGGCGCTCAGCGCCGCGGGGTGGAAGGGTTCGGGCCTGGACCTGGTGGAGCTGAACGAGGCGTTCGCGGCGCAGGCGCTGGCGTGCGTGCGGCAGCTGTCGCTCGACCCTTCGCGCGTGAACGTGAACGGCGGCGCGATCGCGCTCGGCCACCCACTCGGGATGAGCGGCGCGCGGATCCTCACGACGCTGGTGCACGAGATGAAGCGGCGCGGCGCCAAGCGCGGGCTCGCGAGCATGTGCATCGGCGTGGGCCAGGGCATCGCAATGACCGTGGAGGCAGCATGAGCGCGAAGCGAGATTGGACGCAGCCGTCGAACGAGAAGCTGGTCGACTATCAGGTGAAGGAAGGCGTCGCGGTCCTCACGCTCAACGACCCGCCGGCCAACACCTATTCGTACGCGATGATGCGGCAGCTCGACGACGCCATCCTGCGCGCGCGCTTCGACAACGCGGCGCACGTGATCGTCATCACCGGCGCGGGGACCAAGTTCTTCTGCGCGGGCGCCAACATCCAGATGCTTCAAGAGGTGGATCCCACCTTCAAGTACTACTTCTGCACGCACGCCAACGAGACGCTCAACCGGCTCGAGCAGACGCCGAAGCTCGTCATCGCGGCGATCAACGGCCACTGCGTCGGCGGGGGGCTGGAGGTCGCGCTCGCCGCCGACCTGCGCGTGGCGGCGAAGGGCGAACAGAAGATCGGCCTGCCCGAGGTGAACCTGGGCGTGCTGCCGGGCACCGGCGGGACCCAGCGGCTCGCCCGGCTGCTGGGCCGCGCGAAGGCGATGGAGCTGATGGTCGAGGGCAAGAACCTCTCGGTCGACGAGGCCCACGGGCTGGGCTTGGTGAACAAGGTCTTCGCGAGCGACGGCTTCCTGGAGCACGCCCTGGCGTACGCGCGCGACTTCGTGCCCCCGAAGAAGGCGGCGCGCGCGGTCGGGCACATCAAGCGCGCGGTCATCTCGGGCCTCGAGGTGGGGTTCGGGGAAGGCCTGGCGCTCGAGCGCGAGCTGCAGCAGCGGCTCTTCATCAGCGAGGACGCGGCGGAGGGCATTCGGGCCTTCAACGAGAAGCGCGCGCCGCAGTTCAAGGGCCAGTGACCCACCCGTTCCTGCGCGGGCTCCGCCCTACCCTGCACATCAGCCATCGCGGCCCGAGAACACGCTGGCCGCGTTCGAGCAGGCGGTGGCGCGGTACCAGA
Source organism: uncultured Myxococcaceae bacterium (assembly GCA_964511185.1). Classification (GTDB taxonomy): domain Bacteria; phylum Myxococcota; class Myxococcia; order Myxococcales; family Myxococcaceae; genus CAZEDU01. The sequence goes on from CAZEDU010000073.1 coordinate 13,412, forward strand.
CCGACGTGCTCGAGCTCGACGTGCACCTGACGCGGGACGGGCAGGTCATCGTCTCGCACGACGCGACGGTCGATCGCTGCACCGACGGCACTGGGGAGATTGCCCAGCTGTCGTTCGCCGAGCTGCGCGCGCTCGACGCGGGCTTCCGCTTCTCGCCGAACGCCATGCACTACCCTTACCGGGGTCGCGGCGTGAAGCTGCCCTCGCTCGTCGAAGTGCTGCGCCGCTTCCCGACGCGGCTCAACATCGAGCTCAAGTCGCAGCGGCCCGAGGCGCCCGAAGCGCTCGCGCGCGTCCTGCGCGAGGAAGAAGCGTTCGACCGGGTGTGCATCGGCGCGGAGGACGACGCGGTCGCCGCGCGGCTGGTTCAGCTGGCACCCGAGGCGTGTCACTTCTACCCGCGGGAGGCGCTCGGCGCGTTCGTGATGGCGGTGCGCTCGGGCGAGCCCCCGCCGCGGGACGAGCGCTTCTCCGTGCTCGACATGCCGCTCTACTTCCAGGGCATTCGGCTCTTCGACGAGGCGCTGCGGGCCGCGGCCGCCGAGCACGGCAAGTGGGTCAACGTGTGGACGATCGACGACCCGGTCGAGATGCGGCAGCTCGTGAAGGAAGGCGTGGGCGGGGTCATGACGGATCGACCCGACTTGCTCCGCGCCGAGCTTTCCTAAGGCGCGCACGGCGGTATGTTCGCCGCCCTATGCAGACGACCTTGGACGCGCTCAGGAGCGCAAACCTGTCCTTCACCGCCGCGTATCCGGGGGATTCGGATCGACGACAGCCGGTGCACACGGTCTACGGCGGCGCGCACCTGTTCAAGGCGAACACCGCTCAGCGCTCGGCGGAGATCGCGCTCGCCGCGATGACGGAGCACGCGCCCGACTTCGCGGCGTTCGCGCGGGCGCTCGGCTTGCTGGGAGCGGAGAGGCTGCCCAAGGCCGCCGCGCAGGTGAAGGCGCTGGAGAAGAAGCTCGGCGCGATGAAGCCGGAGAAGGCGCGCGCGGCCGCAGGGTGGCTGCCGTACGTGATTCACCGACGCGTCCTCGACAAGCTGTCGCGGGAGGCGATGGAGGACTTCCGCATCGACTTCGAGGACGGCTACGGCAACCGGCCCGACGCGGAGGAGGACGGCCACGCGGTGAGCGCGGCCGAGGAGGTCGCGCGCGGCATGCGGGAAGGCACGCTGCCGCCGTTCATCGGCATTCGCATCAAGACGTTCTCCGAGGAGCTGCGCGCGCGCAGCATGCGGACGCTCGACCTGTTCGTGACGACCTTGGTGAGGCGCACCGGCGGGAAGCTGCCGGAGAACTTCGTGGTCACGCTGCCGAAGGTGAACATCCCCGAGCAGGTCGCTGCGTTGGTCGCGCTGTTCGAAGGGCTCGAGTCGAGCCTGAGGCTGCCGCCTGGCGCGCTCAAGATGGAGCTGATGGTCGAGACGACTCAGGCGATCATCGACCGGCAAGGGCAGATCGCGCTGCCGGCGCTGATCGCGGCGGCCCGCGGGCGCTGCACCGGCGCGCACTTCGGAACGTACGACTACACCGCGAGCTGCAGCATCACCGCCGCGCACCAGCGGATGGACCACCCCGCGTGCGACTTCGCCAAGCACGTGATGAAGGTGTCGCTCGCGGGGACCGGCGTGATGCTCTCCGACGGCGCGACGAACATCATGCCGATCGGCCCGCACAAGGCCGCGCCTGGCAAGAAGCTGAGCGCCAAGCAGCTCGCGGAGAACCGTGAGGCGGTGCACCGCGGCTGGCGCATCGCGTATGGGCACATTCAGCACTCGCTGGTGAATGGGTTTTATCAAGGGTGGGATCTGCACCCCGCGCAGTTCCCGGCGCGCTACGGCGCGGTCTACGCGTTCTTCCTGGAAGGGCTCGAGTCCGCCGGCGCGCGGCTGAAGTCGTTCATGAACAAGGCCGCGCAGGCGACGCTGCTCGGCGACGTGTTCGACGACGCGGCGACCGGACAGGGGTTGCTCAACTATTTCCTACGGGCGATCAACTGCGGGGCGATCACCACAGAGGAAGCCGAGGAGATGACCGGCATGACGACCGAGGAGATCCGCTCGCGGTCATTCGTGAAGATCCTCGCGGGCCGACGCGCCGCTTGATGTGGGGGGACTGTCCCTGAAGGGGACTGTCCCCGGGTTGCCCAAGCCCATAAAACCAAGCACGTCGTCGGTGATGCGCCTCGCAACGACCGGGGACAGTCCCCTCTGGGGACAGTCCCCAATTTTCTCAGCTGCCCCGATAGGTCGAGTAGCCGAACGGGCTGAGCAACAGCGGCACGTGGTAGTGCTCCTGCGGCTGCCGGACCTCGAAGATGATCGGCACGCTCGGGTAGAAGCCAGCGACCTTCTGCTTCTCGAAGTACGCGCGCGTGTCGAACGAGAGCCGGTAGGTGCCGGCCCCAAGCGGCGAGCCCGCCGGCAGCAGGTCGCGAATGCGCCCGTCCGCGTTCGTCACGCCGCTGCCGATCGCCTGCCACCCACTGCCCTCTTGCCGCTCGAGCGTGGCGCGCACGCCTTCGGCCGGTCGGCCAACGCTCACATCCAATACATGCGTGGTAATCGGGCTCATGTGAAGAGCATCTTCTCCAATCGAATTCGGGTGATCTTCTCCTGCTCGCCCGCGGCGACGCGCAGCTCGGTGTCGGCGTCGTTTCCCAGACGCGACTGCAGGATTCTCAAGAGCTCCGCGCCGCTCTTTCCTGTCGCGCACACCAAGTAAATGTGCCCGAACTTGGCCTCGTAGGCGCGGTTTCCCTCGGCCAGCGCGTGCCGGATCTCCGCGTCCGCGCTCGTCGCGCCGGCCTGCTCGCTCGACGCCCACCCCTGGGTCGACGCAGACGCCGCGCGCGCGTCGCCGATCCTCGGGTGATGCGAGAACGCCTCGTGCCAGTCGTCCGGGCTGAGCGCGCTCCACACCTCGGACGCCGCGAGGTACAGCGCCTCGGCCGACGCGAACGGACGGCGCGCGAGCATGCCCGTCACCCAACGTCCAGCCCCGCAGCAGCGCGTCAGCGCCGCGCGCGCGTCGGTCTCGCTCAGCGCATTGAAGCCCTCGAGCCCCAAGCTCACGCCGGGACCCCATGCAGCCGAAGCCGCGCGACGCCTCCATCCGGGAAGATGTTCAGCCGGACGTGGCTCACCGCGCCTGCCGAGGCGTCGAGGTCGAACGTGTGTCGCGTGTGCGCTTCGAGCTGGGTGCGCGGCAGCAGCGGCTTCCACTGCGCCGCCGCGAGCGCGTCGACCGACTCGCCGGCCTCGGGCGCCATCACGCCCTCGAGCGAGCAGCTCTCGGGGAAGTTGCCCTTGAAGTAGGCCGTGTCGATCTCCGCGCGCTTGAGCGTCCCCGGCCGACCCAGGCGGAGCACCGCCCAGTCGTGTCCCGGGCCTCGGCGCCGACGGCTCTCCCAGCCATCGCCCATGTCGCGCGAAGGGCCAGGCAGGATGAGGTTCCGCCGGTCCGAGAAAAACTCGTCGCTCGCGCCCAACACCACGCCTCCGTGCTCGACGGCCGCGAGATCGACCACCCGGTGCTCGTCGAGGATGCGCTCCCAATTCGGTCGCACGTCGCCATAGACGCGCAAGCGCGCGACGCCGCCGTCGGGGAAGATGTGCAGCTTCAGGTGCGTCCACGTCGCATCGGATCGAGCCTCGAACAGGTTCTGCGCGCCCGGCTTCACCGGCGCGTCGGGCAAGAGCTCCGTCCACTTCGTCTCGCCCGACAAGAGCTCCCGCGTCGGCTGGTACCCGTCGACGCGACAGGCCTCGATGCGCACCGACTTCGGCGCGTTTCCCAAGAAGTGGTTCGTGTCGACGTCGACGCCGCGGACCACGCCGGGCAAGCCCAACCGCACCACGCACCAGTCGTGGCCGCCGTCGCGACGCCGCCGCGACTCCCACCCGTCCATCCACTTCCCGTTCTCGGTGTACTTGCCGGGGATGAACTCGCCGCGGCCCGGCTTGAGCAGGTTCTCCTTGGGCGCGAAGAAGTCATCCGTCGCCCAGAGCACCGCGCCGCCCAACCGCTCGGCCGCGAGATCGATCCGCCGCTCGAAGTCAGCCATGTGTTCGCCTCGATTGTCGTGAGAGCCACTGTCCGCGCGGCGAGCCGATGTGCTGGCCGCGCTCGTAAATGCATTCGCCCCGGAGGTACGTCGCGAGGATCTCCCCCTCCACCTCGCGGCCAACGTACGGCGTCACCCGGTGGCGGTGCTGGATCTCGTCCACTTCGATTCGACGCCGGGCCTCCGGGCGCCACACGACGAAGTCGGCGTGCTTGCCGACCGCGATCGCGCCCTTGTCCTTCTCGAGCCCCGCCAGCTGCGCCGGCCCCCGCGACATCCACCGCGCCAGCGCCTCGAGGGAAACGCCACGCCGCTTCGCCTCGGTCCAAACCAGCGGGAGCCCGAACTGGAGCGACGAGATGCCGCCCCAGGCCGACATGAAGTTGCCTTCATCGAGCCGCTTGAGCTCGGGCGTGCACGGCGAGTGATCCGACACGATCAGGTCGATGACTCCCTCGCGCAGCCCCTCCCAGAGCTTCTCGCGGTTGTCGCGCCCGCGAATCGGCGGCGCGCACTTGAACTCGGTGCGGCCGTCGGGGACCTCCTCGGCGCACAACGTCAAGTAGTGCGGACACGTCTCCGCGGTGAAGGGCAGCCCCTCGCGCTTGGCCTGCGCGATCACCGGCAGCGCGTCGGCCGCGGACAGATGCACCACGTGCACCGGGCACTGAAGCGCGCGGCACAGGCGCACCATCAGCTCGATGGCGCGGACCTCCCAGCGGCTCGGGCGCGACTCCAAGTAAGGACGATAGGCGCGGCAGGCGTCGACGCTCGGCGCTCCGTCGTCGAGCTCGGCGTGCACCAAGAGTGGCACGCCTTCGCGCGCGAGGATCGGCATCGCCTCGCGCAGGTCGGCCTCGCGCGACTGCGGGAAGTCGTCGATGCCCGAGTGCACGAGGAACGCCTTGAAGCCGGCCACGCCGGCGCGCGCCATCGGCGCCAGCTCCGGTGCGTTGTGCGGCACCACGCCGCCCCAGAGCGCGTAGTCGATGAACGTCTGCCCCGCGGCGGCGCGCTTCTTCACCTCGAGCGCCTCGAGCGTCGTGGTCACCGGGATGCTGTTGAGCGGCATGTCGACGACGGTGGTGATGCCGCCGGCCGCCGCGGCCTTGGTGGCGGTGGCGAAGCCTTCCCATTCGGTGCGGCCGGGCTCGTTGATGTGCGCGTGGCTGTCGACGAGCCCGGGGAAGACGACCGCGTCGCCCACGTCGATCATCCGGGGACAGTCCCCAGGGGGACAGTCCCCTTTCTCGAAAATGCCGGCGATGCGTTCGCCTTGGATCCCGACCGAGGCCGGCTGGAGGCCTGACTCGAGCAGCACGCGCCGGCTCTGGAGCACCCAGTCGAGCTTCATTCAGCCTCGTAGGATCTTCGCGACCACGCCGCCCACCACCACCGCCCCGATGAGGATCAACCAGTTGAGCTGGTTGCCGTAAGTCGCGGTCGGGAAGTGATTGCTCAGCATGATGAACACGACCGAGACGGACATGTACGTGTTGTGCTTGGAGCGCCGGGCGCCGATGACGCCGTAGCTCAAATCGACCGGGCGGTTCTCTCTCGCGGCGGCGAGCATCTTCCGCTGCCCGGGCAGAATCCGCACCCAGACGTTGAGCACCATCAAGGTGCCGAACATGGCGCCCACGTGAATGTACGCGGCGCGCCCGGTGAAGATCTGCGTCACGCCGTAGATGACGCCCACCAGGAGCACGAACGAGATCGCCGCGCCCACCCGTTCGTCCTTCGCCAGCGGCGTTCGCCAGAGCGTGTCGTAGACGAACCACGCCACCACCAGGAGCCCCAGACCGACGGCCGCCGCGGCGCGAAACCCCAACGGCGAGATCGTGTCGTCGATGAGCAAACCGCCCATGTAATAGACGAGGATGAGCAGAATGAAGCCGCTCGCCCAGGTCAGCGCCGACTCCCACTTGAACCAATGCAGCGTGCGCGGCATCAGCTCCGGCTTCTTCTGCTTCTCCACCAGATAAAAACCGCCGCCGTGCACCATCCACAGCTGGCCGACCGTGTTGGGGCGAAGATCCGGACCCGCTTCGGCCCGCATCGTCTTCTCCATCCAATTGAACAGGTAGGTCTGGCCGATCCAGCTGATGCCGGCGATGACATGAACCCACCGCACCAACAGGTTCACCCACTCGCTGACGGTCGCGTCCATGGGGTCGGGTTTCTAGCAGGAGCCGGCCGAGTGTCTTCGTTTCATGCGCCCTGGAGTGCACAGGCGTCGCCCAGACGCCCTAGGAGCTTCGCAAGTGGGCTGATTCACTGACCTGGTCGCGGGCCCGCGCCTTGCGAGAAACAGAAGATGTGAAGCCCGTTGGCCTCTCCTACCTCCTCGGCGCCGCGATGCTCTTGAGCGCCTCCGCCGCGCTCGGGCACGCCCACCTCACGTCCCCAACGCCTCGGGCGGGCGAGAACATCAAGGTCGGTCCGTGCGGCGCGGCGAAAGGCAACAAGCCCACCGAGCTCAAGGCCGGCCAGACCGTGCGGATCGAGTGGCTCGAGACCATCGCCCATCCCGGCCACTTCAGGCTGTCTTTCTCGCAGAACAGCGACGCCGCGTTTCAGCCGCTGCAGCTCAAGGCCGGCGGGGCGGCCACGAACATCGCCAACCCGCCCGGCCCCGCGCCGATGCAAACACAAGCGCACTCGGCAGAGGTGGTGCTGCCGAACCTCACCTGCGACAGCTGCACGATTCAGCTGATTCAGGTGATGACCGAGACCAACCCGGACACGTTCTACTACTCGTGCGCCGACGTCCGGCTCATCGCGAGCGACGGCGGGCCGGGCAACGGGGCCGATGCCGGCGTGCGCCCCGACGCCGGCCCCAGCGAGCCACAGCCGGAGCCGATCGCCGATGCAGGGGTTTCGGCGCCGGAGGATCACGCCAGCCACACCACGCCCAACGAGCCGCCCCCCGCCGCGAGCGCGACCAGCGCCGGTGAAGAAGTCGGCGGAGGCGAGGGGCTCGAGGACGGCGCCATCGTCGGCGGCTGCGGCGCGAGCGTCACCGGTGGCGCCGCGCTCGCGTGGCTCGGGCTCGTCGTCGCGCTCGCCGCCGCGGCGAGGCTGCGTGTTCGACGCACCTAGGCCGACATCGCTCTTCATTTCACGCCGATTCATCGGCGCGCGCGCGATCTGCCAAGTTGATCGGCCAACAGCCTTTAGTAAAAAAAGGCTCCCCACCAACATCAGCAACGGAGTCGCGCATGGGCCGAGCGGCTGTGTTCAGAGGCATTCCGGTCGAAGTCATTCAGGCGCGGGTGCGAGAGAGAGACGTGTCTCGCTACTACTACGAGATTCGCGCGGGCGATGACGGCTGGGCGAGCAACGCGACGCTCGAGGAGAAAGTCGCGGTGAACTTCTGGGGCACGCTGATCAGCTCGCAGCCGATCGACTTCCAGGGCGACGACTACGTCGAGCTGACCGACGGCGAAATGCGCACGCTGCTCGTCGAGCAAGAAGACCGCGACAACGCTTAGCCCTGCGCCGCGCGCATCGGCTTGAGCTCGCGCACCAGCTCGTTCACGACCGCGTTCGCGGTCTTTCCCGAAGTCACGCAGACCAGCGCCGCGCGCGCGTAGAGCGGCTCGCGCTCGCGCAGGCGCCGCTTCAGCTCAGCCATCGCGCTTGGCCGGTTCTCCATCGGCCGCAGGTCGCCCTGCTTGACGACCCGATGCCAGTGCTCTTCGGGCGACGCCTTGAGCCAGATGGTGAAGGTCCGCTCGAGGAGCAGCTTGAAGGCGTCGGGCGACGTCACCAGCCCGCCTCCCGTGGCGAGCACCGCCTGCGGGTGCGCGAGGAGGAACTTCTTTAACGCCTGCAGCTCGACCTGGCGGAAATAGCCCTCGCCGTGAATCGCAAACAGCTCGGACAAGCTCATCCCCGCTTCGGCTTCGACCAGCCGATCGAGCTCGAAGAACGGCACGCCGAGCCGGTCGGACAGCGCCTTGCCGACCGTGCTCTTCCCCGCCCCGCGCAGGCCGAGCAGCGCGAGCACCCCAGCCCGCCGGGTCGGCGTGGTCGGCTCGGCGACGAGCGACGGGAGCGAGACCTGAAGGCCGGCCGCGACCTCGGCCAGGTTCAAGACCGAGATGTTGGCCTTGCCCGCCTCGAGGTCTGACACGAACCGCTCGGACAGCCCGCTCACCTGGGCCAACCCCTTGAGGGTCAACCCCCTTTCGAGGCGCCGGACGCGAACGCGCAGCCCGATTTCTGTGAGAAGCGGATGGCCCATGCTCTTGCAGTATAGTGCATTAACTTAAACTGCTGCAATGCAGTATCCTGCTTGCTTCCGCTGGCCTGATTGCGTACATCTCCAAGGCATGGCGGACAAAAACGTGAATGAGGTCGTGTCGTCCTTCGAGACGCACCCCAACCAGTACAAGCACTGGAAGCTGCAGTTCGACGGCGAGGTCGCGAAGCTGTCGATGGACGTGCAGGAAGACGACGGCATGCGCGCCGACTACACGCTCAAGCTGAACAGCTACGACTTGGGCGTGGACATCGAGCTGGCGGACGCGGTTCAGCGGCTGCGCTTCGAGCACCCCGAGGTGCGCGTCGCGGTCGTCACGTCTTTGAAGGACCGCATCTTCTGCGCCGGCGCCAACATCTTCATGCTCGGCACCGCGTCGCACCCGTTCAAGGTGAACTTCTGCAAGTACACCAACGAGACGCGGCTCGGCCTCGAGGACGCCTCGGCGAACAGCGGCATCAAGTTCATCGCCGCGCTGAACGGCACCGCGTCGGGCGGCGGCTACGAGCTCGCGCTCGCCTGCGACGAGATTCTGCTCATCGACGACGGCAACTCGGCGGTCTCGCTGCCTGAGGTCCCGCTGCTCGGCGTGCTCCCTGGCACCGGCGGGCTCACCCGCGTGGTCGACAAGCGAAAGGTCCGCCGCGACCAGGCCGACTTCTTCTCGACGGTGGCCGAAGGCATCAAAGGCAAGCGCGCGGTGGAGTGGCGCCTGGTCGACCAGGTCGTGCCGAAGAGCAAGTTCAACCAGGTCGTCGCCGACCGCGCCAAGGCGCTCGCCGCGCAGAGCGACCGGCCGGCGAACGCCAAGGGCATCGCGCTCACCGCCCTCAACCCCAAGGTCCACGGCGAGGGCGTCGACTACAAGTTCGTCGCGCTCAAGCTGCAGCCGGCGACCCGCACCGCGGAGATCGTCGTGCGCGGTCCGACCGACGCGGCGCCGAGCAGCGTCGACGCGTTCCACGCGCTGGGCGCCGAGGCGTGGGCGCTGCGCGCGTTCCGCGAGCTCGACGACGCGCTGCTCCGCCTGCGGATCAACCACCTCGACATCGGCGCGATCGTCCTCAAGACCGAAGGCGACGGAAAGAAAGTCCTCGCGTGGGACGAGTTCATCGCCAAGAACAAGTCGCACTGGCTGGTGCGCGAGACGTTGCACTTCCAGAAGCGCGTGCTCAAGCGCCTCGACCTGTCCGCGAAGACGCTGTTCGCGTTGGTCGAGCCGGGCGCGTGCTTCTCGGGCATTCTCGCCGAGCTCGCGCTCGCGTCCGACCGCAGCTACATGCTCGACGACGCGAAGCGGCCGACGCAGATCGAGCTCGGCCCGCTCAACGCCGGCCCGCTCCCGATGTCGAACGGGCTGTCGCGGCTCGAGACGCGCATGCTCGCCGAGCCCGGCCGCGTGAAGGAGATCCTGTCGCAGCAGGGTCCGTTCGACGCCGAGAGCGCGCTCGCGGCGGGCCTGGTCACCTTCACGCCCGATGACCTCGACTGGGACGACGAAGTGCGCGTGGCGATCGAAGAGCGCGCGGCCATGTCGCCCGACGCGCTCACCGGCATGGAGGCGAACCTGCGCTTCGCCGGCCCCGAGACGATGGAGACCAAGATTTTCGGTCGCCTCACCGCCTGGCAGAACTGGATCTTCCAGCGCCCGAACGCGGTGGGTGAACGCGGCGCGCTCACGCTCTACGGCCAAGCCGGCGTGCGCCCCACCTTCGACATGCGCCGTACCTAGGAGAGGCGAAAGAACATGAGCCACATCAGCGACGAGAAGATCCCGAACAACGTCAACCTCTCCGAGGACAAGAAGCTGCAACGCGCCCTGGAGCAGTGGCAGCCCAACTTCCTCCAGTGGTGGATGGACATGGGCCCCGAAGGCTTTCAGGCGCACCAGGTGTACCTGCGCACCGCGATCAGCGTGGAGACCGACGGGTGGGCGCACTTCGACCACGTGAAGATGCCCGACTACCGCTGGGGCATTTTCCTCTCCGAGCCGGTGAAGGACCGGAAGATCGGCTTCGGCGACATGATGGGCCAGCCGGTGTGGCAGGACGTGCCGGGCGAGCACCGCAACACGCTGCGTCGGCTCATCGTGACGCAAGGTGACACCGAGCCCGCGTCGGTCGAGCAGCAGCGCATGCTCGGCCACAGCTGCCCGTCGATGTACGACCTGCGCAACCTCTTCCAGGTGAACGTGGAAGAGGGCCGCCACCTCTGGGCGATGGTGTACCTGCTCCACCGCTACTTCGGGCGCGACGGACGCGAAGAGGCCGAGGAGCTGCTCGCGCGGCGCAGCGGCAACGAAGACCGCCCGCGCATCCTGGGCGCCTTCAACGAGCCGATCGCCGACTGGCTGTCGTTCTTCATGTTCACCATGTTCACCGACCGCGACGGCAAGTATCAGCTGCTCGCGCTCTCCGAGTCGGGCTTCGATCCGCTCTCGCGCACCACGCGGTTCATGCTCACCGAGGAAGCGCACCACATGTTCGTCGGCGAGACCGGCGTGCAGCGCGTGGTGCAGCGCACCGCCGAGCTGATGAAGCAGAACAAGACCGACGACGTGCGCGGCCTGCGCGGCGTCGACCTGCCGACGATCCAGAAGTACCTGAACCTCTGGTACTCGCTCTCGCTCGACCTCTTCGGGTCCGAGATCTCCACCAACGCCGCGTCGTTCTTCGCCGCCGGTCTCAAAGGCCGCGCGAAGGAAGAGAAGTTCCAGGACCACGTCGCGCTCGAAGGCGTGTACGGCATGGAAGTGCCGGATTCGGCCACCGGTCAGCTCAAGCACGAAGACGTGCCGCTGCGCTCGGCGATGAACGAGGTCCTGCGCGACGGCTACGTGGAAGACTGCCAGCGCGGCGTCGACCGCTGGAACAAGGTGCTCGCCGACGCCGGCATCGAGTTCCGCTTCCGGCTCCCCTCGCGCCGCTTCCACCGCAACCAGGGCATCTTCACCGGCATGCCGTTCGACATCGACGGCAAGCTCTTGTCGCAGGACGAGTGGCTCAAGCGCAAAGACGGGTGGCTGCCGTCGAAGGCCGACCTCGCGTTCGTGAAGAGCCTGCAGGCGCGGCCGGTCACCGAGCCCGGCAAGATGGCGAACTGGATCGCCCCGCTCCCGCGCGGCATCAACGCCAAGCCGCTCGACTTCGAGTACGTGCGCACCGAGGCCTAAGCGGCTTAGGCTCAGCGCTGTGCCGGTCCCGCCTTGACCGCTCGGTAGGCGTAGAACAGGCACAGCGCCGCGGCGATCCCGGAGAAGACCAGGTTGATGCCGACCGCGCTCAGCCGCAGCCGGTAGACCGCGATGATGCCGAGCGCCACCGAGAGCACGGCGTAGCGCACGCGCAGCGGCACGGTGCGAATCTGCGAAATGACGTACGCCACCAGGAAAATGCCGAGCGACACCCAGTCGATGCCCACCTGCATGCGACCTCCCCGAAGCCTTGGTAGGGCGGTCCCATAACCCCGTTCGAGCCCCGGTGGAAGCACGCGTTGTCCCGTGCTAATCGCCACCGCCGTGAACAAGGCATTTCTCGAGCATTTGGACGGGCAGCTCGCGGGGCTCCGCGAGAGCGGGCTGTTCAAGAACGAGCGGATCATCACCTCGCCACAGCGCGCGGCCATTCGCGTGGAGGGCGGCCGCGAGGTCCTGAACTTCTGCGCCAACAACTACCTGGGCCTGGCGGATCACCCGTCGCTGATCAAGGCGGCCCAAGGCGCGCTCGAGAGCCACGGCTTCGGCATGTCCTCGGTGCGCTTCATCTGCGGCACCCAGGACCTGCACAAGGCGCTCGAGAAGCGGCTCTCGTCGTTCCTGGGCACTGAAGACACCATCCTCTACTCGTCGTGCTTCGACGCGAACGGCGGGCTCTTCGAGACGC
>CAZEDU010000074.1:0-5607 GCA_964511185.1 uncultured Myxococcaceae bacterium
TCCGGGAAGAGCGGGCGGTGCGAGCGGTCGACCAGGCGCGAGGTCAGCGTCTCTTTCTCGGTGAGGCGGCCTTCGCGCTTGAAGTAGCTGCCGGGGATTCGGCCGGCGGCGTACAGGTTCTCTTTGTACTCGACGGTGAGCGGGAGGAAGTCGATGTCCTTCTTCTCGCGCGCCGAGACCGCCGTGGCGAGCAGCATGGTGTCGCCGTAGCGCAGGACGACCGAGCCGTCGGCCTGCTTGGCCATGCGGCCCGTCTCGATGGTGAGCTCCTTGTCGCCGACGGTGACCGATTTCTTGAGGTACATGGATGCCTTTCAGTGGATCGCTGCCGGCCTTTCGCGTGGCGAGAGGCGGCAAGCGGGTGATGTGTCTCGGGGAGACTTCGAAGGACCGTTCCGAGGTCTGGAACTTTTGATCCCTGATCGCCGCTGCCGAGCTGCTTCGACGACTTGCTCGGCCCCATCGAACAGAAAACCAAAAACCCCAGGCGCCTCTCGAGCGGGAGCCTTTGCCTCCCCTATGTGAATCGAGCGCCCCAGACCATTCCAGGGCGCCCGTCGGGCAATGCTTACTTACGAATGCCCAAGCCCTCGATCAGCTTCTTGTACCGGTTGGGGTCCTTCCCCTTCAGGTAGTCGAGGAGCCGCCGACGCTGGCCGACCAGCTTGAGCAGGCCGCGGCGGGAGTGGTGATCCTTCTTGTGCGTCTTGAAGTGCTCGGTGAGCTGGTTGATGCGCTCCGAGAGCAACGCCACCTGCACTTCGGGAGAACCCGTGTCCTTCTCGTGGGTCCGAAACTGCGTGACGAGCGCCGACTTGCGCTCCGGGTGCAACGACATGATGCGCTTCCTTAACGCCCGCTCCGAGAGACTTCATCGGCGCCGCCGTCCGCGGAGGGGTACAGACGGGGTCGCCACGACAAAAAGCCGTGCGCTTATAGGCAGGTGGCCGAGGAAGGGTCAAATCACCCCGGCGCCGGACCGCCCGGACGGCCGCCTGCACCTCGAAACGCCGCGCTGTTCTGTCACCAGGGTAGGATTTAAACGCCGACCTGCTTCGCTTACGATGGCCTGCGGTCCGGATCCCTCCGGATCGCCTCATGCCGCCGCCCGTCGAGCCTTCCTCCGGTGCCGTGCTTCTCATCGACGACGAGCCGTCGCTGCTCAACGTCTTCTCGAGGTGGCTGCGCGTCGACGGGCTCCAGGTGGAGTGCGCGAGCAACGGGCTCGAGGCGCTCGAGCTGCTCCGGACCAAGACCTTCGACGTGGTGGTGAGCGACATCGCCATGCCGGGCATGACCGGCGTCGAGCTGCTGCGCACCGTCCGCCAGCAGGACGCCGACCTGCCGGTGATCCTGATGACCGGCCGCCCCGAGGTGGAGACCGCCATCGAGGCCATGGAGTACGGCGCGTTGCGCTACCTGGTGAAGCCGTTCGACGGCGAGGCGCTGGGCCGGGTGGTGCAGCAGGCGGTCCAGCTCAACAAGCTCACCAAGCTCAAGCGCGAGGCGCTGGGGCTGCTCGGGGAGCGGGAGCGGCTGCTCAGCGACCGCGCCGCGCTCGAGCAGGGCTTCACCCAGGCGCTGGGCGCCCTGTGGATGGCGTACCAGCCGATCGTCTCGGCGCCCCGGGGAGAGCTGTTCGCGTTCGAGGCGCTCGTGCGGTCCGACTCGCTCTCGCTCCCGAACCCGGCCGCGCTGCTCGAGGCGGCCGACCGGCTCGGCCGGCAACACGAGCTGGGCGCGGCGATTCGCGCGCTGATCGCAGACCAGATGGACGGCGCGCCCGCGCAGGTGTTCGTCAACCTGCACCCGCGCGACCTGCTCGACCCGGCGCTCTACGACCCCCGCGCGCCGCTGTCGCGCCACGCCCGCCACGTGGTGCTGGAGATCACCGAGCGCGCCGCCCTCGAGCACGTCACCGGGGTGGCCGACAAGATCTCCTCGCTCCGCAAGCTGGGCTACCGCATCGCGATCGACGACCTGGGCGCCGGCTACGCGGGGCTCACCAGCTTCACCCAGCTCGAGCCCGAGGTGGTGAAGTTCGACATGTCGATGGTGCGCGACCTTCACCTCTCGCCCAAGCGCAAGCAGCTGATTCAGTCGATGACCGCGGTGTTCCGCGAGATGAGCCTCAGCGTGGTGGCCGAAGGGGTGGAGACCGCCGAGGAGCGCGACGCGCTGCTGGAGTGCGGCTTGGAGCTGCTGCAGGGGTATTTCTTCGCCCGGCCGGCCCGCGGGTTTACGCGCCTTGGGTAGGCTTTAGCCTGGGGCGCCGAAGAGGAAGACGCGCTGGCCGTCCTCCATGGGCCGGGTGCCGATGACGTCGCGGCCCAGGTGCTCTTGCACCACAACGCCCAAGTGGCCGTGCCCGGCTTTGCGATCGCTCGGCAGCGCGGCGGCGAGCTTCGGGTAGAGGGTGATGAGCGTGCTCAAGACGTCGCCCACGTCGGCGGTGGCGGGCACGCCGAGCTCGAGCTGCGCCCGGCCGCCGACGGCCTGGTGCAGCGCGGGAGGGACCATGACCGTCACGTTCATGCGAGCACCCGCATGTACTTCAAGCGCCCCTGCGCCGCCTCGGCAATCGCCAGCAGCTGTCCGCCCGGCGCCATGACGCGCACCCTGCCCCGCGCCGGCCCCGCGCCCAGGGCGACGCCGTGTTTGACCTTCTCGACCTCGGCCTCGTGCACCACGACCGCGGGCAGCTCGCGCAGCGCGTCCACCATCGACACCAGGTGCTGGGGCAACGTGCCGTCCGCGACCGCGCGCTCGACCTGCTCGAGCGTCATCGCCTGCGCCAGCTCGAACGGGCCGCTGCGCGTGCGCCGCAGCGCGATCAGGTGCGCACAGGTGCCCAGCGCGCGCCCGAGCTCCTGCGCCAACACGCGCACGAAGAAGCCTTTCGAGCTGGTCACCGAGACGGCCACTTCATCGGCGGAGAGCGCCTTGAGCGCGAGCGCGCGTACCGTCACCTCGCGCGGCGCGCGCTCGACCTCTTTGCCTTCGCGCGCCAGCTCGTACAGCTTCTTCCCGCCCACCTTCACCGCCGAGTACATCGGCGGCGTCTGGAGGTACGTGCCGCGGAAGCGCGCGAGCGCCTCCTCGACCTGCTCGCGGGTGAGCGCCGGCACGGGCGCGCGCGCGACGACGGTCCCTTGCGCGTCCAACGTGTCGGTCTCCAGCCCCAGCTTCAACACCGCGTCGTAGGACTTCTCGTTCTCGGTGATGAAGCCGGCGATCTTGGTCGCGTCGCCCAGGCAGATCGGCAGCACGCCGGTGGCCATGGGGTCGAGCGTGCCGGTGTGGCCGACCTTCTTGATGCCGAGCAGCGAGCGGACGCGCGCGACCACGTCGAACGATGTCGGGCCGCTCGGCTTGTCGACGACGAGCACGCCGTGCACGGGTCAGGCCTACCAGCCTTCCTTGTCCTTCACCTCGCGCAAGAGCCGGTCGATCTTGTCGCCCTCTTCCAGCGACTCGTCGAAGGTGAAGAAGATCTCCGGCGAGACGCGCAGCTGCACCCGCGAGGTCACCTCGCGGCGCACGAAGCCCTTCGCCGCGTCGAGGCCGGCCTGGGTGTCCTTGCGCTCCGCCTCGGTGCCGATCATCGAGTAGAAGACGCGCGCCACCCGCAGGTCGGGGGACACCTTCACCCCGGTGATGGTGATGAAGCCGATGCGCGGGTCGCGCAGCTCGCCGCGGGAGAGGATGTCGGCGACCGCCGCCTGAATCTCCTGGCCGACGCGCTCGGGGCGCGCGTGGGTGGTCATTTCTTCTCCCACTCGCGCGGGTTGCGCAGCTGCCGCGCCTTCGCGCGCGCCTCGTCCAGGCTCAACGACTTGCTGGCCGCCTTGAGGCCGCTCCCGGTGGTGGTGCGGCGCGGCGGCTTGGGCTCGCGGGGCTCCCGCACTTCGCGCGGCTCGAGCCGGCGCTGCTCCCAGCTGCCCATGCCCTCGGCTTCGGCGAGCGAGCGGTCCCCGCGCGAGAAGGGCAAGCCGTCGGCGTCGCCGTTGAAGAGGTGATCTCCGAACGCGAGGATCTCCATCTCCCGGCTCACCAGCGGCGCGACGTACAGGTCGTCGACGAACGCGATGATCTTGTCCATCTGCTCGTTGACGTGCCGCCGGTCGTTGCCGACCACCGCGAGCGCGATGGTCGCGCGCTGCCACAGCTCGTTGTCCTCGACCTCGGCCACCGAGACGTTGAACCGGGCCTTCACGCGATCGGTGACCCGGCGAAGGACCTGACGCTTGGCCTTCAGCGAGCCCGAGGCGGGGATTTCCAGGGTGAGACGCGCGACACAGACGAACATGACGAACCCCTACTGCGCTTCAAGGAACCACCGACAACCGAGCGAGCGACGACCCAGGCCACCGCTCGCGTCTTGATGTGCAGGGGTCAGCTCAAGCTCGGCCGCGTCTCCTCGATCTCGTACGCCTCGATGATGTCGCCCGGCTTCAGGTCGTTGTAGTTCTCGATGCCGATACCGCACTCGAAGCCCTTCTCGACCTCGCGCACGTCGTCCTTGAAGCGCTTGAGCGACGCCATCTTGCCCGCGTAGACCTGCTTGTTGTCGCGCAAGAGGCGCACCAGCGCGGTCCGCTTGATGGTCCCGTCGATGACCGCGGCGCCGGCGATGGTGCCGAGCTTGGGCACGTTGAACAGGTTGCGCACCTCGGCGCGGCCCAGCCGGCGCTCGGTGCGGATCGGCTCGAGCAGGCCCTCCATCGCGCCACGAACGCCCTCGAGCAGCTCGTAGATGATGGAGTACATGTGCAAGGTGACGCCCTCCGCCTTCGCGGTGGCCTCGGCGCCCGACTCCGGCCGCACGTTGAAGCCGACCACGATGCCCTTGGAGGCCGCGGCGAGCATCACGTCGGACTCGGTCATCGCCCCGACCGCCTTGTGGACGATCGAGACCTTGACCTTCGGCGTCGAGAGCTTATCGACCGCCTGCGCCACCGCCTCGACCGAGCCCTGCACGTCGGCCTTGAGCACGAGCTTGAGGTCCTTGGCCTCGCCGGTCTTCATGCGCTGCAGCAGCTGCTCGAGCGAGTCCTTCGAGGTCTTGCCCAGCTCCTGCTGCCGTCCCTTCATCGCGCGGTGATCGGCGATCTCCTTCGCGCCGCGCTCGTCTTCCACCGCGTTGAGCGCGTCGCCGGCCGTCGGGACGCCCGACAGGCCGATCACCTCGGCGCAGTAGCCCGGGAGCAGCTCCTTGACCTGCTCGCCGCGATCGTTCGTCATCGCGCGCACGCGGCCGTAGAAGGTGCCGGTGACGATGGCGTCGCCCTGGCGGAGCGTGCCCTCCTGCACCAGCACGGTGGCCACCGGGCCGCGCCCCTTCTCGAGCTTGGCCTCGATGATGGCGCCGACCGCGGGGCGGCTCGGGTTGGCGGTGAGCTCGAGCACCTCGGCCTGCAGGGCCACGTTCTCGAGCAGCAGGTCGATGCCCGCCTTCGTCTTGGCCGAGACGGGCACCATGATGGTGTCGCCGCCCCAGTCCTCGGCGAGCAGGTTCTTGTCGGCCAGCTCTTTCTTCACGCGGTCCGGGTTGGCGCCCGGCGTGTCCATCTTGTTGATGGCCACCACGATCGGCACCTCGGCCGC